>JBOHJJ010000057.1:0-14463 GCA_050728495.1 Methylovirgula sp. | reverse complement strand
CCCTCCGGCAAAGACGAAAGCCGCAAGCTTCTTTCGCAAGAGACGATCGCGGCCAACAAGGCAGGCATCCAGCGGACCTTCGCGAAATTCTTGGCGTTCGGTCCGGGCAAGACCGATGCGATCATGCCCGACAACTCCGAATGGCTTTTGGGTCTCCGCTACATCGATTTTCTGCGCGAGGTTGGCCGGCACTTCTCCGTCAATCGCATGCTGACGATGGATTCCGTCAAGCTGCGCCTCGACCGCGATCAGGAACTCTCGTTTCTGGAATTCAATTATATGTGCCTTCAGGCCTATGATTTTGTCGAGCTTCACAAGCGCTACGGCGTGAGCTTGCAGATGGGCGGCTCGGATCAATGGGGGAATATCGTTACCGGCATCGATCTCGGCCGGCGCATGGGAACCGCGCAGCTTTACGGGCTCACGTCGCCGCTGCTTACGACGGCTTCCGGCGCCAAGATGGGCAAGACCGCGCAAGGCGCCGTCTGGCTCGATGCCGACATGCTCTCGGTCTACGAGTATTGGCAATATTGGCGCAACGTCGAGGATGCCGACGTCGGCCGGTTTTTAAAACTTTTCACGGAACTGCCACTCGCCGAAATCACCCGGCTCGAGGCGTTGCGCGATTCCGAAATCAACGACGCAAAAAAGATCCTGGCGACCGAGGCGACCGCCATGCTGCATGGCCGCGCCGCGGCGGAAGAGGCGGCGGAAACCGCGCGCCGTACCTTCGAGGAAGGCGCGCTCGCCGTGACTCTGCCGAGCGTGAACATCCCGCGCCGGGAGTTCGCGGCGGGGCTCGGCGTGCTTGCGGCTTTCGTCAGGGCCGGGCTCGTCAGCTCAACCGGCGAGGCGCGCCGCCAGATCAAAGGCGGCGGCCTGAAGATCAACGACACGCCGGTCGCCGACGAACGCGCCGTGCTGACTGATGCCGACCTCATCGACGGGTTCATCAAGCTTTCGCTCGGCAAAAAGAAACACGTGCTGTTAAAGCCGGGGGGCTGAGCCTTCGCCCCGCCGAGAAGAAGGCAAGATTGGGATTCGCTGCGGGAACCCGGAAAGCGCGCCGGTGTTTGTTGCACATCGCGCGAGACTCAAAGAATGGAGCTCCTTCTCTCTTGTATCTGGGCGGCCGTCGTTGGCGCATTGATCGTTCGCGCCGCCAGGCAGCGTCACCTGCTTGCTTTGGTCGAGCCGGTCTCCACGCCTGCTGTCGCCCCGAACCTCGCGGTGATCGTTCCGGCGCGCAACGAGGAAGGTAATATCGCGCCCTGCCTCGTTCGCCTCATCGCCCAGACTTACCCGCCGGAGCGCTTGCGTATTCTAGTCGTCGACGATCATTCGGCCGATTCGACGCTGGCAATCGCTACTTCGATCGCCGCGCGGCATCGCCAAGTTCGAGTGCTGAAGACTCCACCGCTTCCGGCGCATTGGATCGGCAAATCGCACGCCTGCTGGATCGGCAGCCGTGCGGTGCCGCCGGATAGCGAGTGGCTGTGTTTTTTCGACGCCGATATGCGCGCCGAGCCGGGACTTCTGGCAAGCGCCGTCGCCTGCGCGGATCGCGAAAACCTCGATCTGCTGTCGCTCGCCGCGCGCCACGAGCTCAAGAGTTTCGCCGAGCGGTTGGTGCTTCCCTGCGGCCTCTATTTCTTGAGCTTCTGCCAGGATTTGAAGCGTCTGCAAGCGGACGATTGCGCCGACACCACGGTGACGGGGCAGTTCATGCTGATACGCCGCTCGGCCTATGAGCGCGTCGGCGGGCACGCAGCGATCTCCGCCGCGATTTGCGAGGACGTGGCTTTGGCGCGCCTCTTGAAACGCAACGGCCGAGTCCTCCTTGGCGACGGCAGCCGGCTCCTTGCGACAAGAATGTACACAGGGTGGGCAAGCTTATGGCCGGGACTTGCCAAAAACCTTGTGGAAATGCTGGGCGGCGCGCGCGCGACGCTCACCACCGCACTCATCATTATCGCCCTCGCTTGGGCGGCCTGGCTCCTCCCGCTCGCCGACGCGCTCGGCTGCGCGCGGCAAGTTCCGGGAAGCTGTGTCGCTCTCGTACCGGCGCTTTTAGGGTCGGGCGCCGCGTTGGGATTTCACCTTGGCGGAGCTGTCTACTTCCGCATTCCCTTTTGGTATGCGTTCTTGTTCCCGCTCGGCTATACGGCCGGGGCGGCGATGGCAATCGACAGCATACGCCGCCGCCTGCGCCGCAAGGTCACCTGGAAAGGCCGCACCTATCCATGAGCGCGCGCCCGATCGAACATCGCGACGGAGAAGCAGCCAAGAACGGCAAGCGCGCGGAGGCGGCATCAAACCGCACCGCGCTCTATATCGTGCTGGCGGTCGCGGCGGTGGTCGTGCACGAACTCCAATGGGTTCTGCTGCCGTTCGTGATTTCTGGGCTCGTCGCCTATATCTGCACGCCGCTCGTCGATTGGCTGGCGGCGCGTTCCAAAACACCCCGTTTTGTTGCGGCGACCGCTTGTTTCCTAGCGCTCCTCATCGTTACCGGCATTTTCGCGGCATTCGCCGTTCCGTCGCTGGTGCGGGAGCTGGTGCATTTTGCGACGGATCTGCAGGGTACGTTGCAGCGCTTGGCACAGGCCGCCATCGGGGCGCACACCATAACTCTCTTCGGCCAGTCGATGAATGCCGAGCAGTTGGCGAGGGCGGCTGCGACCGGCATCCGTCGATGGATCGCGCAAACCGGACGGATTGCGACGCTCGGGTCGATGGCCTTTGCGGCGGTCTTCGGCGCCATTCTCCTGCTCGTCCTGCTTTTTTATTTTTTGATCAGCGGCCCGAGCCTGACGCGCGGCGTACTCTGGCTTTTCCCGTCGGGGGAACGTCCGTTCGTGCGTACCGTCTGGCGGCAGCTTGATCCGCTGCTCAAGCGCTATTTCATCGGCGTGATCCTGATCCTCGTTTACGCGACGGCGGCCGCCTATATCGGTCTCGGCCTCGTGCTGGGAATCAAACACGCCGTGTTCTTAGCGCTTCTGACTGGCATGCTTGAAATCATCCCGGTCATCGGGCCTGGCGCCTCCGCGGTGATCGGTGGGCTCGCCGCCGTCCATTATGCGAAGGGCATCGGACTGATCATCGGCTATGCCATCTATGCCGTCGCCTTGCGTATCTCCATCGATCAGATTCTTGGTCCGGTGGCGCTGGGCACGGCGGCGCGACTCCACCCCGTCGTGATCATTTTCTGTTTTCTGGCGGGCGGAGTCCTGTTCGGGCTGCCGGGGATCATCCTAGCAGTTCCTGTCGCGCTCACGGTTCGGACCGCGCTTTCGGTGCTGCGTGGCGAAGCGGATGGCTTGAGCTAGGCTACGGCCATACGTGCCCGGTCGCCGGCGCGTTCTAAAAGAACGGCAAGCCATGCAACTTTCCTCGTCCCATGCGTATTTCTCATGTCCCGAAGAAATATCCCGCGGGGGAAGCACACGTGCGCGCGGCGGTTCGGCAGATCACCGAGACAGAGCGACTGGGCCACAGCCACCCCTGGCTCGGCGCGTTGCTGGCGCCACTCGATAGGTACTTGCGGCTCCGCCAACGGGTGCGGGAATATACCAGCGCCACGACCTGCATCCTGAGAATTCAGCTTCTCTCGAGCGCCGCGGACGTCAGTCTGGCGGACGGGACGCGGCTGCGTCGCGGCGAGCGGTTCATTGATCTGCATTTCTGGAACGAACATGTCCCGGCAATACCGAAACGCGGCCCGACCCTTCATTGGGCGCGGCAAATGAATCGCTGCTTTGCGGAGTCGCTGCGCGAACTCGCCGCCTATCTCGCCGCAAGACCCGAGTTCGATGACGTGCGGGCGATCCGCGTCAACATGAGCCTAGGGCCGCCCGCCCGCGGCGACCAGATCGCGCGCATCGTTGCGCGCTACGGATTCGAGCGTGTTGCGGCGCCGCAGCCGCGGACATTCGTCGAGCGGATGCATCGCCTAGGGGAGAATATCCTCGTCTCGCTCCTCGTCCTTGCGAGCAATTCCGGCGCCCTCAAAGCTGACACGCTGCGCCGCGGCCGCATGCTCGCCTACCTTTCGCGCCGCAGTCTCGAACGCCTTCACGGACCCGGCCCAACCAGGCGACCGCATTGATCGGAGCTGTCACCTGCAAGAGACGCCAATTGCCTGCTAATCGGAGCGTTCATGGACTTGCCGACCCAAAGTGACATTGTCTATTTTGTTTCGCATTTCTGCGACATTCTCGCCGGGCTCGGCTGCCTTTATCTGCTCGTCGCCGCCGCCGTGGTGCTGCGTTTGCCCGAGCATCGTCGTGCCCATTGCAAGTCAACCGCCCCGGTAACGATTCTCAAGCCGCTGCAAGGCGCCGAGCCGAACCTGGTGCCGCGGCTTCGTTCGTTTTGCGATCAGGAATTCGACGCGCCCGTGGAGATGATCTGCGGCATGCTCAACCACTCCGATCCCGCCGCCGGCGCGGTCGATGAAATGGCGCGCTCGGCAGCGGCCGTGATCGAGCTGCAAATCGACGCCCGCGAGCGCGGTTCAAACCGCAAGATTTCAAACCTCGCCAACATGCAGATTTTGGCGCGCAACGAGATTCTCGTCATTGCCGACAGCGACATCGAAGTCGGCCCCGGCTATTTGCAGGACGTGGTGGCGGAGTTGGAAAACCCCGCGGTCGGCGCCGTCACCTGCCTTTATCACGGCGTTGCGGCATCGGGCATTTGGTCCCGCTTCGCGGCGCTTGCGATGAACGCGCATTTTCTGCCGACCGTAGTGGTGGCGTTAAGCTCCGGACTGGCGCAGCCCTGTTTCGGCTCGACAATCGCGATGCGCAGAAGCACCTTGGCGCGTATCGGCGGATTCGAAGCGTTCGCCGACTACTTGGCCGACGATTACGCGATCGGCGAAGCGGTGCGATTGGCGGGCTACGATGTGGCGATCCCGAATTTCACGATCGGGCATTTCTGCTTCGACGCCAGTTTATCGATTTTGCTCCGTCACGAGCTGCGCACCGCCCGGACCATCAAAAGCATCGATCCTCTCGGCTATTGCGGCACCGTCATCACGCATCCGTTCGCGCTGGCCTTGTTGGCGGCCCCTTTCGGCGGCAACGACCCGCTCCTGCTCGCCGCGATTGCACTCGCCTGTCGTGCCCTGCTCTGCCGCTGCGTCGAGCATAGATTTCGCCTGCCGCGCCAGCCTTATGGGCTGATCCCAATGCGTGACCTTCTTTCCTTCGCGGTTTTCGCGCTGAGTTTCTTCGGCCGCAGCGTCAGCTGGCGCGGCTATTCCTACCGGGTCGGTTCGGACGGCAGGCTGGTACCGGACCGCAACGTCGCGCCATGACCCGCGGGGCAGAATACCGCAACCGCCTCATCATCACCGCCGATGATTTTGGGGCCGCCGAAGAGATTAACGAAGCGGTCGAGGCCGCGCATCGTTTTGGCGTGCTAAGTTCGGCGAGCCTGATGGTGAACGGCCGTGCCGCGCAAGATGCGATCGGCCGGGCGCGCGCCTGGCCCGATCTTCATGTCGGCTTGCATTTGGTGCTGACCGAGGCAAGGCCGATACTGCCGCCCGAGTGCGTTCCCGATCTCGTCGATCGGCGCGGATGGCTACGTCGCGATTTGGCGCGTTTGGGCGCCGAGATCGCCTGCCGCCCGAAGCTGCGCCGGCAACTGCGCGCCGAAATTGAGGCGCAGTTCGAAGCTTACGCACAGACCGGGCTGGCACTTGACCATGTCGATGCGCACCAGCATTTTCATCTTCATCCGATTGTCGCGCGCGAAATTATTTCGATCGGCTGCCGATTCGGCATGCGCGCACTGCGCGTTCCGGCCGAACCGGCCCGGCTGCTCTTCCGGCTCGAGCCGCGCCTCGGAGCTGCGGCGCTCTTGCGACCGTTGACGGCAGCGCTGCGCGGCCGGGTGCGGCGCGCCGGGCTTGCGAGCGCCGACGCGGTCTTCGGATTGCGCTGGTCCGGCGCGTTCACGCCGCAAAGGATGGCGCTGCTGCTCGCCAATCTTCCGCCCGGCGCGATCGAGATCTACACCCATCCGGCAATTGGCGACCGCTTTCCCGGCGCTGCGCCGGGCTATCGTTACCGCGAGGAATTCGAAGCGTTACGTGCCCCGGCGGTGATTTCGGCCTTGCGGCGTTCGGGATTTCCGCTCGGCGGGTACGCGGAGTTATTGGCGGTACGCGAGCAAGGCCGAAAGCTTACGGCGGCGCTTTGATGCTCCCCGCGGCTTATTGCTGCGACTGATCGGTCGGCGATTCCGGTGGGGGCGCGTCGGGTTCGACGAGATCCGTCGTCGCGCCGAAGATCTTACGCAGGATGCCCGGCGCGATCGCGGTCAGAAGATTGACGTTGAGCACCGGCTTCGTCGCCGCGCCGGTGATGCGGTAATTGACGGCAAACAGGCCTTCGTGCAGTCCGCCGCCGAGGAGCAAACCGAAGATCGGAATCTGCGAAACCAGATTATTGACGCCGTAGGCCGGCACGAAGGTTCCATCCAAGGAGACGCGGTCGCGGGCGAAATCGAGCCAGCCGTCGGCGGTCAGGCCGATCTGTGGGCCGTAGATCGTTCCGTCGTGTAGGTCGAGACGGGTGCCGGCGCGCTGGAAATTTACCTGCAGGCGCGTGAACTGGACGGCGTTGAAGTCAATCGACTGATCGAAGTCGTGTGCTCCCGAGGTTTGCGCGGTGCCCTCGGCGACGAGGCGCCGCAGCGCCGGCTCGTCGCGCAAGACGAAATTGCGGATCGCGAGCTTTCCCGCCATCGCGTCCTCGCCGAGCCGCAGCGAGACGGCGAGCTGGCCGCCATCCATGTGTCGATATAGATCGATGAAGGCCAGGAGCGCGCCCGCATCGTTGGTTGAAAGATCGAGCTGCGGGGCGGGCGTACCGGCGTTGTCGAGATTGCCGTAGATGGTGCCGCTGCCGAATTTGCCGACCAAAGCGAACTGCCGCAACGCGTCTTTATTCTTGACGAAGTGCAGATCGACGTTCGACATCGTCTGTTTGTTGAAGCCGTTCAAGGCCGCCGCTTTGAGATCGACGTCGAGGTTTGCGCCGGCGAGTTCGGCCGTTGCATCCTTGCTTTCCTTATGCGCATCGCCTTCGTCGGTCTCCTCCGCATGCTCTAAAGTCAGCGTTTTAAGGAAAGGCCGTGCATCCAAAGTGGTCGCGCGGATGACCAATTTCAGGGTGTCTCCGACTTTCGAAGCGTCGAGCTTCATATTGTCGCCCGCCGAGAGCTTCATTTGCGAGAATTTCGCCGAGATCTGCGTGGGATCGGCACCGCCGATTGTCACCGAGCCGCGCGCCTCGACCGGCGCGGCATCGATTTCGACATCATCGAGCGAAATCGAATGATCGTCGTTGACAGTCAACGCGAAGCTGGCCTTGCCGGAACGGCCGGCCGGTTTGCTGATGCCGAGGCTGTCGATTGCCGCGTGCGTGAGATCGAGATCGACCTGCGCTTTCAACGGCCCCGCGGCGCCGAGCGGCACCGTTACCCGCGTTGCTATCGGCCCGGTGACGCCGGGGAACATGGCAAGTCCCTGCTTTGCGCGTAACGCATCGTCGGCGACGAGGCTGATGACGGCCTGCCCTACGTGGCTGCCGGCGGGCATAGTCAAGTCGACATCGGCGGGCGCCCCGAAAATCATCCCTGGCCCCGAGGCCTTGAGGCCATGGTCGTCGACGACGACGTTCAGTGTCGCCGCCTCAAGCTTTGCATCGCCGAAAAGCTTTTCCGCCGAGAAATCGGTGGCAACCGCGTTGACTCGAAGCTTCGTATCGGCGCGATGCGCCCCCGGGCCGAGGCGCAGTGTGATCCCGAGATCGCCGGCGATCTCGCCGCGCAGCGTCGAAGGATCGACGGGCAGCGACGCATAAGGCTTCAGCGCGTCGCGATTCAAAAGGTCGCCGACCGCGGTAACGTCGCCGGAGACTTTCGCCGAAAGCTCGGTGAGCGTCGGCTTGATCTCGGCATGCGCGATATGGAACACGCCGTCGCTCATTGTGAGCTTGCCGGCGCGGCCGAGATCCATATTGCCGCGCGTGGCGAGGAAGGTCGACGTGTGGCCGGTCACGTGACCGACTCCGTCGATGCCGCGCAGCAAGGGAACCCCCGGCAAGAACTCCACCGCGCCATCGGAAAGGGCGAAGTCGATCGAAACCGCGGAATCGGGCGGCGCATATTGATGGCGCATCGCGTCGATCATTGCCGCATTGAAATCGACCTGCATCGTGCCGCGCTCGATCACCCCCGCTTTCCAATGCGCCAGAAACCAGGCGCGTATGTCCGCGGCCATGAACGATGGCCAGAGCCGCACGGCGATAACGGCCGGCGTCGGGCTGATCGAAGCGCCGAGGCGAACATGCGGTCCGTGCTTCCAATCGATGGAGCCGGCCATTGCAAGACCGCAGTTGGGGCCGTTGAATTCGAAACGGTCGATGTAGAAGGTCTTGTCGCCGAGGGCGAGACGGCCTTGCAAGCCGATATGATCGATCGCGATCGGACCTTCGCCCGGCCGCTCCGGCCCGAAAACGCCCGGCCGGGAACTCGCCAGGTTGAGCGTCCAAGGCTCGCCTTCGCGAACCGGCGGAGCGATTGCGCCGGCCACTGCAAAGTTCGTCTGGCCGGCCTGAAGACGCGCATCGTCGAGGACGATCCGCCGCCCGGCCCGATCCCAATGAAAGCCGGCGTCGATCGAATCGATCATCCGCGGTTCGTCGTTGGGATCTTCGAACCTGAGATATCCCGGATCGAAATGGATGTGGCCGGAGACCTGCGCCAGTTTGCGGTCGGCATCTAGAACCATCGCGAACTTGCTCGATATCGGCATGTCGAAATCGGCGCCGAAATTGCGCAGACCGCTGACGAGCGAGATTTCGTCGAGCGAGATGTTCTTGAACTCGACGTCGAGCCGGCGGCTGCCGCCCGGATTGCCCGACGCTCTTGCCGAGACAGACCAGGGACCGCTCGGCCCTTGGGCGGAGAGGTCGAGGTTGGTGCCGCCGCCCGATTTGTCGAGGGAAAGATCGAGGCCGTTATAGATTTTCGTCTGATCATTCAGTTGGTCTTCGATAACGAAGCGGCCGCGGGCGATACCGATCCGATCAATCGCCGCGAGCGGACCGTTCGGCCGCGTCGAGACATCGATCAAAAGGCGCATCGCGGCGGCGATCCGCTTGACGATCAGCGAATGCGGCGGGGTGCGACCCGCGAGCGCAGGCGGCCGCCCCGCCGGCGCGGCCGGCGCCACGTGCGGGCCGCCCATCGCCGCGGTGAGAGGCCCGAGAAGATGCAAAACGCCTTGCTGGCCGTTGCCTGCGGAAACCGCCAGCGATCCGTCCGGCAAGAGCGCCAAATGCACTTCGATGTCGTAAACTTCGAGACGTTTCGGAACGATCTTGCCGAATGCCAAAGCGATAAGATCGACGGAAACCTCGGCGTGCGGGGCGGTGATGATGGGCTCGCCGGAACTGCTCGTGAGCGACAGATGGTCGATGGCCAGCGTCGGACCGAAGCTGCCGGCCTTCACCGATATCGCGCCGAGCTTGAAGGCGTATCCGTGCCCGATCTTCTGATCGAGCGCCTGGGTGATGCGCGGCCCGAGACCGGCGATCACGATCGGCCCTTTGCCAAGGTAAAGGAAGAAGAAGCCCGCGCCGAGCACGATGATAAGAATGAGGCCGGCGATCGAACCGACGCCACGCCGCACGAGCCAATCTAGGAAATAAAGCTGCGGACGCAGAGCGCTGTTCAGCAAACTCGGGGCGCGCGGCGAGCACTCGGCGAGGCTATTCTCGGCAAAGTCCGTCCGGGCGCGCGTATTTTCCGTATGATCGACCAAACCAAACGGGCCTTTCGCGAACGAGCACGGGCTGGAAAGCCGATTCGTACCTGAATATACGTAGTTTGTCGAAACGGGCGCAGACAAATCAGTCCCGCCACCTTTCGGCGGTACGCGCTCTCGGTTGCCGCTTGCCGTCGCTAGCGAATTGCCGGTTATTGAGACGAAAGGAAGGCGAAGATGCGCAAGAAACCCGGCCCCGGTGACAAAGCCCCGGATTTCAAGCTGCCGGATGATTCTGGAACGATCCGAACTCTGAAGTCTTTTTATGGAAAGAAGCTCATCCTCTATTTCTATCCGAAGGACGACACCAGCGGCTGCACCAAAGAAGCAATCGATTTCAATGCCCATAAACGCGAGTTCGAGAAATCCGGTGCGGTCGTTCTCGGCGTATCGCCCGACTCGACCGCCAGCCACCAAAAGTTCAAGAGCAAGCACCGGCTCGATCTCGAGCTCATCTCCGATGAAACGAAATCGATGCTCGAAGCCTACGGCGTGTGGACCGAAAAGAGCATGTATGGTCGCCGTTATATGGGCGTCGAGCGCACCACCTTTCTCATCGGCCCGGACGGCAAGATCGTGCAGGTCTGGAACAAGGTGAAGGTGCCAGGCCACGCAGACGCCGTGCTCGGCGCGGTGAAGACCCTGCGTTAACAGCGCGGCAATTAGCCAAATGTTAACCCTAACCGGGTGTTATCGAGCCTCCATCCGCGGGCGGAGTTGAGGATGATTTCCGGTCAGGGCAGCGTTGGGGCGCGCCGTTTGCGGCTCACCTTTGCGTATGGTGCGTTTTCGCGAACCTTGGCGATGCGGCGCGGCCTCGCGGTCACGCTGCTTGGGTTTTTGCCGTTCGTCGCCCTGCTCTATCTTGCGGCAACCTGCTACTTCGTCTTCCACGACGATCTTCTCCAGACGCTCACGAAGCATCAAGTCGAGATGCAGTATGCCTACGAGGACCGCATCGCGGCGCTGCGCAACCAACTTGCGACCGCGACGGAGCAAGTGCGTGCCGACCAAACGGATTTCGGCGCCCAGGTTCGGGCGCTCGCGGCGCGTCAAGATCAGGTGGAAAGCCGAACCGCGCTCGTCGCGGCGCTGGCCCAGCGGATCCAATCGATACGTCCGGACGACAAGATAAACGAAACTTCGGTGTCGGCGTCGACCGCCGCCCCGCTCGTGGCACCCCGCGTCGCCGCCGACGGCAAGCCGCATCCTGAAGGATTCGATCTGCAGCTGCGCGACGGCGCGAGCGAGGATTCGAGCGGCGGTTCAAGGCCTGCCGGCGCGACGATGGCGCCGATCGACTTCGATTCGGACTTGTCCATCGCGACGCGTATTCAACTTCTCGTCGACCGTTATAAACGCGTCGATCGGGAGGATCTTTTGATCCTCGCCGATTTGCAACGCCCGGCAAATCTGCTTGCTGTGCAAATCCGTACTGCGCTCGCTGCGGCGGGGCTTTCGGCCGATCATTTGCGCATACCGCCGGACCCAAGCCGAGCGCCGGCCGCCGGCATGGGCGGCCCATTTGTCGCTCTGCCGATTCTATCCGACGGCTCGTCCTTCGCGGCCGCGGCAACCGAAGCGGAAACGGCGATCGCTGCCGCCTATAGGCTTCGCCGCGTACTGCCGCACGTGCCGCTCCGGATTCCGTTGCCCGGCGACCCGGAAATCACCTCGGGATTCGGCCCCCGCATCGACCCCTTTCTTGGCACGCCCGCGCTGCACACCGGCGTGGACCTGATCGACGGCTACGACGCCCCGGTGCGCGCCACCGCGGCGGGACGGGTGGTCAGCGCCGGTTTTGACGGCGGCTACGGCAATATGGTCGAGATCGATCACGGCAACGGTCTTTCAACCCGTTACGCGCATCTCTCCAGTATCGACGTCGTGCCTGGCCAGAACGTCAGGTTCGGAACCGTTGTCGGCCACGTCGGCGCGACCGGCCGTGCGACGGGTCCGCATCTTCATTACGAAGTTCGCGTCGACGGCGAACCGGTCGATCCCATGCGCTTCATGAGAGCCGGCGCCGAACTCTTCGCCGCTGCGGGCAACTTCTGATCCTCGCCTCGATCAATGCCCCTTTGCCGCAATGCGCGGCTGGCGCGCGATATGCAAGGCCGCGAGGCTGAGCGGCCTCGGACAGGCCGTGTCGCAATCCGAGTTGTCGCCTATCGTTCTCAGAGGAGTGGAACCGATGCGTTCCATTGAGAACGGCGCAATGCGCCTCATCGGCCCGACGGTTCCGGGTGCCGCCGAAATCCTAGGTGAAGACGCGCTCGAGCTTTTAGCGACGTTCGTCCGGCTGTTCGGAGCACGCCGTGACGCACTGCTGCGGGCGCGCGCCGAGCGCCAGCGTCGCTTTGATGCGGGCGCACTGCCCGATTTTTTGCCGGAGACGCGTGGTATCCGCGAGAGCGGCTGGACGATCCGCGGCATTCCCGCGGACCTGCGCGACCGGCGTGTCGAAATCACCGGACCTACCGATCGCAAGATGGTGATCAACGCGCTGAACACTCCGGTCAAGGCTTTCATGGCCGACTTCGAGGATTCGCTCGCCCCGACCTGGGCCAACGTGATCGAGGGGCAGATCAATCTGCGCGACGCCAATGCGCGCACCATCTCCTATCACGACCCGGCGACCGGCAAGCATTATGCACTGACCGGAACGCCCTGCCTGCTGCTGGCGCGCATGCGCGGCCTCCACCTGCCGGAGGCGCACGTGCTTTACGAAGGACAGCCGATCCCCGCCGCGTTGTTCGACTTCGTTCTCTATTTCTACCATAATGCCGAGCAGCTTCTCGCCAACGGCGGCGGTCCGTATTTCTACGTGCCGAAGCTCGAACATTATGAAGAAGCGCGCTGGTGGAGCGATGTCTTCGATTTTGCCGAAGATCACGTCGGCTTGCCGCGCGGCAAGATCAAGGCGACATTCCTGATCGAAACGCTTCCCGCCGCTTTCCAGATGGACGAGATCCTGTTCTCGGCGCGCGATCACGCAGTCGGGCTCAATTGCGGGCGTTGGGACTATATTTTCAGCTACATCAAAACGCTTGCCCGAATACGCCGACCGCGTGCTGCCGGACCGGCAAACGCTGACGATGGAGCAGCCTTTTCTTGAGGCGCTGTCGCGGCTTCTGGTGCGCACCTGCCATCGCCGCGGGGCGCTCGCCATGGGCGGCATGTCGGCAATCATTCCCGGCAAGGACGCCGCGGCCAACGAGGCCGCGTTCGCGGCGGTGCGCGGCGACAAGCTACGCGAGGCGAAGCTTGGTTACGACGGCGCCTGGATCGCTCATCCCGGCCTCGCCGCGACGGTCTTGTCCGTCTTCGATGAGGTCATCGGCAACCAGCCCAACCAGCTCGAGGTGACGCGCGAGGACGATCCGCCGATCACCGCCGCCGATTTGCTCGCGCCGGCCGAAGGTCCGCATGGCGAGGCCACAATGCGGCGTAACATTCGCGTCACGCTGCAGTATGTCGAAGCCTGGATTCGCGGATTCGGCTGCGTGCCGATCTATGGGCTGATGGAAGGCGCCGCGACCGCGGAGATTTCGCGGACTTCCATCTGGCAATGGATCCGGCACGGCCAAAAGCTCGACGACGGTCGCGTCAGCGACGAAGGCTTATTCGAAGCCTGGCCGCCGGAGCAAATGCAACAAGTGCGCAGCGAGATCGGCGCCGAGCGTTACGACGCGGGCCGGTTCGGCGAAGCCGCCGCTTTATTGCACGAGCTCGTGCTCGGTCGGCCGCTAAGCTCGTTTCTGACCTTACCGGCCTACGCTATGCTGGCGCCGCGTTGACCCAAGCGGCAACGCCACGCTATCTGCTAACTTGCCGTCCCATCTGGAATTTTTCTCGAAATAGGGCCTTGCGGGTCGCCTTGACTTGCCGGGGCGAGGAAGTGTTCGCCCTGAATATTCGCCTGGATGACCCGGAGGCTAGGCCGCTCTCGATCGGCCTAGCCTCTATGGCCTGACCTTTCGAAACTGTGCACTCGCCTGCGCCCGCGAGCATCCTACCCGTTGACGGCGTGCTGCGGATAAATTACAATTTTAACGAGTATAACGATACAAACCTCGTCCTGTGAGACATTCGTTGCGCGAGGCCAAGTCCCAGCGGTCCAGAATGGCCAGGCCTTTGGCGCGAAAGCCTTTCCAACCACCGCGCGGACGCGCCGAGGATTCCGCGGCGGTCGCCGAATATATCGCCGATATCGCCGGCGAGCTTGCCCGGCTTGCCGGCTCCGCCCGGCTCGATACGCTGACCTATTTCCTCAACATGGCGCGTATGGAGGCAGAGTCGCATATCGCGCGCCGGCCGTAGTCCCGCTCACAGCAGGCTGACGAGACCGCCGCCATGCCGTTCGAGCCGACCGGCAAGTTCCAGTTCGAGAAGAATCGAACGCACTTCGCGGGCCGGCGTTTCCGCTACCCGCGCCAACTCATCGACCGAGATGGGCGATGGCCCGAGCAGTGCCAGGATCCGCTCGCGCGTTGCCTCCGGCCCGGCGCTTTCTTGGCGCCAAGCGGCGTGGCAAAATCGGTTTGGGCCGGTTCTGCCGCTCCGTTGGGCGGTGCAGCAACCTCCAGTAGATCGAGTTCCTCGCATAAAGG
>JBOHJJ010000056.1:0-48643 GCA_050728495.1 Methylovirgula sp. | reverse complement strand
TTCTCGACGAAGGCGACCGATAGGATCGACAGCTCGTAGAGGAGCATGCCCGGAACGGCAAGCGCCAGCATCGAAAAAATATCGGGCGGCGTCAGCACCGCGGCGACGACAAAGACGAGAACCACGGCATAGCGCCGCTGGCGGCGCAGAAAACCCGAATCGATGATCCCGACCCGGCCCAGCAGAGTAAGCACCACCGGCAGCTGAAAGACGATGCCGAACGCGAAGATCAGCGTCATAATCAACGACAAATATTCGCTGACGCGCGGCAGAAGCTCGATCTCGGCCCTGCCCGGCGCCTGCGCCTGCTGCATCCCGAGGAAAAAGCCGAGCAGATTGGGCATCACCACGAAATAGACGAGCAGCGCGCCGAGCGCGAAGAATACCGGCGTCGCAAAAAGATAGGGGGCGAACGCCTGGCGTTCGCGCCGGTAGAGGCCCGGCGCCACGAACGCATAAAGCTGCGCAAAGACGATCGGACATGAAAGAAACGCCGCCGCGAAAATCGCCACTTTGATCTGCGTGAAGAAATATTCCTGCGGCGCGGTGTAGATGAGCCGCGCATGGGGTCCCGCCGCGTGTTCGTAGGGAAGGAGCAGGACGTTGTAGATGTTCTTGGCGAAGAAAAAGCAAATCACGAAGATCACGACGAAGGCAAGAAGCGCGCGGATGAGCCGCGAGCGAAGCTCGATCAGGTGATCCATCAAGGGCGCCCGGGTGGCCTCGATATCGGCATCCGTCATGGCACGTCAGGCCTGGCGCGCCGCGGTGGCGGCCGGCACGGTTGGCTCGGACGGCGCGACCGGCGGCTCGGCGTGGTTCAAAGGCGCCGTGCTGCTGGGCGCCGCTTCGGGCGCACGCGCCGGCTGTTCCAGCGCGGAGGTCAATTCCGCTTTGACGAGCGCCAGCGGATTGAGATCGACTTTGGCGCTTTCCACAAGCTCGCGCGCCTGCGCCGTGATCTCCTCGGCGTCGGCCTCACGCATAGCTTCCATGAATTGCGCCTGGAATTCGGTGCCCATCCGGCGCAATTTGGCGACGACGTGGCCGACCTGCCGCATGACGCGCGGCAATTCTTTCGGGCCGATCACAATCAGCGCCACGATACCGATGATAATGAGTTTGCCGGCGTCGAATTCGAACATGCAATGGGGCCAGGTCCGGCACTGCCGGCCTTAGCCGACCTTCTGCGTGTCTGAAACCTTGTTGGCCTCGGCGCCCGGGCGATGATCGATCGCCGGCGGCTCGGCTGGCTTGTCGTCGTCGGCCAAACCCTTCTTGAAGGATTTGATGCCTTTGGCGACATCGCCCATGATGTCCGAGATTTTGCCTCTGCCACCAAATAAGATGAGCACGATCGCTGCAAGGATCAGCAGGTGCCAGATCGACAGTCCACCCATAGCGGGTCTCCACGTTTCAAGATTGCCCAAAACCTAAGCTTCTCGTGGAGCAAACACAAGGATCGGGACCGAATTCCGGGTGTTTTTGGGCCGCCCCCCGGTTTCGATCGCGTTCCAAGCGGTGCCGCGCAAGGCGCGGGAATTGCTTGGAGAATGTAACGGGAATGCGATGCGCAAAGGCCAAGCCGTCGGCCGCACCGGGGCGCGCCGATCGATCGGCTCAAGTAACGAGCCTCCAAAGCTGCTCGGCGGCGGCAATTTCCGCAAAACGCCGTGCGCGGCACGCCATCGCCTCTTTATCCTCGCCCCAAAGCCGGATCTCGTGATCCTCCTCCACATGCGCCGCCCGCCAAGCTTCTTCGAGACTGATAGCGTGCCCGGCAAGCGCAAGCGCGACCAGTACCGAGCCGGTGAGCGTGGTCATCACCGAAAGGCAGGCGAGCGCCAGGGCCGCGGCCGGCCCGCGCGCCACGTCTTCCACCTTCTTCCGGACCGCCGCTGTCGCGGCGGCAGGCTGCGGGCTAAAGACAATTCCCTCCGCGACGACGAAATGCGCTTCGAGTCGTTGCGCGGCGAACGCCAAGATCGGGTCCCAGGCTTCCGCCTCAGCGCGAATCAGGCTTGCCGGAAAGTCTGCCCGATAGCAGACGAGATCCGTTTCGGCATAACTGACGATTTCGGCGACGACGGCTTGCATCTTGGCAGCAACAGTGTCGATGGCCGTCACAGCGATGCGGGTCAGCGGCATGGAGGTAAAATCGATCTCTTCGCCTTGTGAAGCCCATTCCCCGGCGATCGCCTCGGCGGCGGACGCCGTGGGCAGCACAAAAGCCGCCTTGCCCGGCGTTCGCGCCACGCGCCCGTCGAGCAGCAAAGCGAAACCGCCGTCATAGGCGCCAACCCCAGCCTGGGCGTAAAAGCGCTTGCGCCGCCCCGTGTGATCGCGCCCTTCTGCCACGCCGGCGGTTTTTGACGTATCGTTCGGCATGGTTTCTAGATAGCGCCGATCGAGCCCCGCGTCGCGGCCAGGGTCACGCCCTGCACAAAAATGATCGCGCGCGCCGATGCAGCAAAGGCTATAGAATAGAAACTATAGCAGGAACTTGCGATGAACAAGGAAGCGGACAGGACGGAATTTGCCGCCGAGCCGGACCGGCAGCTGAAGGACGATATACGCCTGCTCGGCCGCCTCCTCGGCGATACGGTCCGCGAGCAGGAAGGTCAGGAGATTTTCGACCTCGTCGAATTGATCCGCCAGACTTCGGTGCGTTTTCACCGCGACGGCGACGAGACCGCCCGCCATCGGCTCGAAGAGATCCTCGAATCGCTGACGCCGACGCAGTCGGTGCAGATTGTCCGCGCCTACAGCTATTTTTCGCATTTGAGCAACATCGCCGAGGATCAGCACCAGATCCGCAAACTGCGCGCCGACGAGGTCGCCGGCATTCCGGACCCGCCAGGCACCCTCGGCTGCGCCCTGGCGCGCTGTCGCGAGGCCGGCGTCAGCCCCGAGAAACTCTGCGAGTTCTTCGATAGCGCCTTCATGGCGCCGGTCCTGACCGCGCATCCGACCGAGGTCCGGCGCAAGAGCACGATGATGCGCGAGTTGGCCATCGCGCACCTGCTCGAACGCCGCGACCGCCAACAGTGGACGCCGCAGGAAGAAGCCGAGATCGAAGACAAGGTCCGCCGCGCCGTGCTCATCCTTTGGCAGACCAGCCTGCTGCGGCGCACCAAGCTTACGGTGCGCGACGAGGTCTTGAACGGCCTCTCCTACTACGATTACACGTTCCTCGAAGAAGTGCCGCGGCTCTATCGGCAGATCGAGAAGCAGTTGCGCGCTTATGCGCCCTCGACGGCCGAGGCGCACGTCGCCTCGTTCCTGCGGCTCGGCAGTTGGATCGGCGGCGACCGCGACGGCAATCCCTATGTCGATGCCGAGGTTTTGCGTGAGACCGTGCGGATGCAGGGCACGCGCATTATCTCGCATTATCTCGACGAACTGACCAAACTCAGCGGCGAGTTCTCGATGACCGCGGAGATCGTCGACGTCACCGACGAATTGCGCGAACTCGCGGCCACTTCTCCGGATGCGTCGCCGCACCGAATGTCGGAGCCCTACCGGCGCGCAATCGCCGCGATCCGCGGGCGGATCGCCGCCACGCTACGCGCGATCGACGAGCAATATCCGATCAAGTCGCGGCATCTGCCGATGCACCCTTATCGCAACGTCGCCGAGTTCAAGCGCGACCTTTACGTCATCGATCAGTCGCTGCGGACGAACGGCTCGTATCTTCTGACGCGCGGCAGGTTGCGCGGACTCAGGCGCGCCGCCGATTGCTTCGGCTTTCACCTCGCCTCCGTCGATCTGCGGCAGAATTCCGACGTCCACGAGCGCACCATCGCCGAGCTCTTCGAGACGGCGGCGCCGGGAACCAATTACGCCTCGCGCAGTGACGAAGAGCGCGTCGATCTTCTCATCAAAGAGCTCAACACGGTGCGTACGCTTGCCTCGCCGTTCGCGACCTATTCGGATGAGACGCGCAAGGAGCTCGCAATGTTCCGCGCTGCCGTCGAAGCGCGCGCCACTTTGGGCGCCGAAGTCATCCGCACGAGCATCATCTCGCAGTCGCAGTCCGTCTCCGATCTCCTCGAACTCGCCGTGCTCCTGAAAGAAGTCGGTCTCATCACGGCTGACGGCAAGAGCGAAATCAACATCGTGCCGTTGTTTGAGACGATCGCCGACTTACGGCAATGCGCGGGGGTGATGGAGCAGGCTTTTTCCCTGCCGGCCTATCGGCGCCTCGTCGCCAGCCGCGGCGATGTGCAGGAGATCATGCTCGGCTATTCGGACAGCAACAAGGACGGCGGCTTCATCACCTCGGGATGGGAACTCTACAAGGCCGAGATCGGACTTATCGAAACGTTCCGGCGTCATGGCGTCAAGTTGCGTCTGTTCCACGGGCGTGGCGGCTCGGTTGGGCGCGGCGGCGGCCCCGCCTATGAGGCGATCCTTGCGCAACCGAGCGGCGCCGTCGTCGGGCAGATCCGCGTCACAGAGCAGGGCGAAATCATTTCGAGCAAATACGCCAACCCCGAGGTCGGGCGGCGCAATCTCGAGACCTTCGTGGCGGCGACGCTGGAAGCCTCGCTGCTGATGCCCGAGCAGCATGCGCCGCGCCCCGAATATCTCTCGATCATGGAAGAACTCTCGGGACACGCGTTCAAGGCCTATCGGTCGCTCGTTTACGATACGCCTGAGTTCGAGAATTACTTCTGGGCCTCGACCGTCATTACCGAGATCGCCACGCTCAACATCGGCAGCCGGCCGGCATCGCGCACCAAGACGCGCAAGATCCAGCATCTGCGCGCCATTCCCTGGGTTTTCTCGTGGGCGCAATGCCGGCTCATGCTGCCAGGCTGGTTCGGGTTCGGCTCCGCCTATAAGGCCTGGATGGCCGAACATGGAGAGAGCGGCCTTGCATTCCTCCGCGACATGTATCGCGAATGGGGCTTCTTCCGCATGTTGCTTTCCAACATGGAAATGGTGCTGGCAAAGAGCAACATCGGCATCGCCTCGCGCTACGCCGAACTCGTGCCGGACAAAGCCGTGCGCGACAAGATCTTCGGGGCCATTCGCGCCGAATGGACGGATTCGATCGCCGCGCTGCTGGCCGTCACCAAACAGACCGAGTTGCTGCAGGACAATCTCGCGCTCGACCGTTCGCTGCGGATGCGCGTGCCCTATCTCGATCCGCTCAACCATGTGCAGGTCGAACTGCTCAAATTGCACCGCGCCGCCGACAGCGAGGACGAGTCGATCCTGCGCGCCGTGCAGATCACCATCAACGGCATTTCGGCGGGATTGCGGAACAGCGGCTAGGTGTCATTGCGAGCCAAGCGAAGCAATCCAGGTACTCTGCGGATTGCGTCGTCGCTGTGCTCCTCGCAATGACGGTGCCCTTATTCCGGCGCTTGCTCGATCGGATCGGCGCGCTTCACGTCGAAGCCGAACATCTCGAAGCTCTTCTTCATGTGCGGCGGCAGCGGCGCGGTGACGTCGAGCCTGCCGCCGCGGGGATGCGGCAGGACGATCCGCCGCGCCAGCAAATGCAGCTTGCGCTCCATGCCGGCAGGGATTTGCGGCGCCTGCCGGTCCCCCTCTTTGCCGGCATATTTCGGATCGCCGACGATCGGATGGCCGATCGCCTCGGCATGGGCGCGCAGTTGATGCGTGCGCCCGGTGATCGGCTTCATCGAGAGCCAAGCGAGCTTGCCCGGCACTTTGTCCACCACGGCGTAATAGGTGACGGAATGGCGCGCATTCTCGTCGCCGTGTTGGGCAATCCGCATCTTCTCGAGGCTGCCGCGGCCCGTTCCCGGCCGGCGCGCTGCGTGCTCCATGCCCTCGCCTTTGGCGAGGAACAGCGAAATACGCCCTTGCGCCGGTTTCGGCACGCCCTCGACCAGCGCCCAATAGATCTTCTGCGCCTGGCGCGCGCGGAAGATTTCGCCGAGCTCGGCGGCGATGCGGCGTGACTTGGCGACGAGCAGAACTCCCGCCGTGTCGCGGTCGAGGCGATGCACGAGCACCGGCCGTTCGCCGCGCGCGTCAGCGAGCGAAGCGAGCATACCGTCGATATGCCGCGTCGTGCCCGATCCGCCCTGCACCGCGAGCCCGTGCGGCTTGTTCAAGACGAAGAGATCGTCATCCTCGTAGAGAATCATGGTGCGGAGCGCGCGGCGGTCTTCTTCCGAGACGACGGGCTTCGGTGGCGGCGGCGCGATCTTCACCGGCGGCACGCGGATCTTCTGCCCGGCGGCAAGCCGCGTCGCCGTGGTGGCGCGCGCGCCATCGACTCGCACTTGGCCGGTCCGTACGATCTTGTTCAGATGCGCTAGCGGGAGGGTCGGCAGGCGCCGTTTGAACCAGCGATCTAGCCGCATGCCGGCTTCGTCTTCGGTGACTGTCAGGGTCTGGGTATTCATATCGTCGAAACAAGGGGCAGGATCATTCTCTCTGTCGTGTAGTGTCTCATTTGAAATTTTATACGTTTTTCTTACGGAACGATCCTCACGCGCTTCATAGACTTTCGAGCTGCATCCCCCACTTTCACAAACATTGGGCAGATCTCAACAGCCGCTACACCTGGCACTCCCAGGCGCGAAGCAAACAAGTCAGCAAGCAATGTCAATGGAAAGGCGCTCTTCTCATATAGCTGGATGATTTTTGGACCAATATCGGCAAGTCGCTGGCTTGAATAATATTCGAAGGTTTCTGGTGTGTCTTCCGTTGAAAATCGCTCCTTGATAAGCCGATGAGCGGCAGCCAACATGAGGGTGGCAACTTCACCTGACTGGGTGGCTTTGATTGCGTCTCTTACAATCGCAGTGCGTGCGAACGCCATTTCACAGGTAGCAATTGGATCTGGAACATCGTAGCTGCGGAGCAGACAGATATCATGCCAGCAGTCGTCTGGATCAATCAACGCGGCCGTTAAATTCCAGCCAGCCAAATCAGCGCGGACGCGTTTCTTAAATAAGAGACCCACGTTACGCAATCTTATGGCGGATGACGTCGGCGGGACGCTTGTCGCTCTTAGGGCCGCATGGCATCATATTCCTCTAACATTGCAGTGTAGTGGACGCCTGTTCCAGTTGTTGTCAAAATAAGCGGGTGACCTTGGCGCTTATCTCGGTCAATCTCCAAATGACACCTATATTCTCCAGAGTCTCGTTTCAAAGAAGAGCCAACGACCTCATCATGTGACAGGTCTCTCGCCGCGAGCCTTTGCAGCATCATCACCGCTTTGCTCTCAGACAAGTCTTTTGCAGGTAGTCGCCGCTCGTAGATTGTTTCTAAGCCGTCGTATCCTCGAACCATCCATTCTCTCATCGGCAACAACCTCGCTTTAGCAGACGTTTATCGCGAACGAAACGAAGCCATCTAAATATGTCGGGTCGGATTGAATTGCTTCGAAGCCCATGCTTCTCGCAATGACGTCGTCATCAGACAAACCGTTGTCATTTCTGCTCCCGCTCTTTCCTGAGCTTCGCCCAATATTCGAGCCGCTTCTTGATCTCGCGTTCGAAGCCGCGGTCGACCGGCTCGTAAAGCGTCTGCCGGCCGAGTTGCTCTGGCCAATAATCCTGGCCGGAAAAGGCGTCGGGGGCGTTATGGTCGTAGTCGTACCCAGCCCCATAGCCTTCGCTCTTCATGAGTTTCGTCGGCGCGTTGAGAATGGTCTTCGGCGGCATCAGCGAGCCGTGCTCTTTGGCGAGCCGCATTGCTGCATTATACGCGGTATAGGCGGCATTCGACTTCGGCGCGGTTGCGACATAGATCACGGCATTGGCGAGCGCCAATTCGCCTTCGGGCGAACCCAGAAAATCGTAGGCATCTTTCGCCGCATTGGCGACGGCCAGCGCATGCGGATCGGCGAGGCCGATATCTTCGATCGCCATACGCACGATGCGCCGGGCGATGAACAGCGGCGCCTCGCCGGCATCGAGCATCCGCGCCAGATAATAGAGCGCCGCGTCGGGATCCGAGCCGCGCACAGATTTATGCAGCGCGCTGATGAGGTTGTAATGGCCCTCCTGCGCCTTGTCGTAGATGGGGGCGCGGCGCTGCACGGCTTCGGTCAGGGCGGCGGTATCGAGCTCTTGGCCGGGGGCGGCCGCGCGCCACACCTCTTCAGCAAGCGCCAGAATGGCGCGGCCGTCGCCGTCCGCCATGCGCAGCAGGGCCGCGCGTGCCTCCGCGGTCAACGGAAGCGGTTTGCCTTCGAGCGCTTCCGCCCGCACCAGCAGTTTTTCGAGCGCTTCCGTGTCGAGCGGGCGGAAAATCAGCACGCGGGCGCGGGAAAGAAGCGCGGCGTTCAGTTCGAAGCTCGGGTTTTCGGTGGTCGCGCCGATGAGCGTGATGGTGCCATCCTCCATCACCGGCAAGAAGGAGTCCTGCTGGGTACGGTTGAAACGGTGGATCTCATCGACGAAGAGCAGCGTGCCCTGCCCGGTCGCGCGGCGTTTGCGCGCCTCCTCGAAAACCTTTTTGAGCTCGGCGATGCCGGAAAAAATCGCCGAGATCTGGATGAATGCGAGGTTCGTTTCGCGCGCCAGCAGCCGCGCGACCGTGGTTTTGCCCGTGCCGGGCGGTCCCCAGAAGATGAGGCTTCCCAATGCACCGCCAGCGCGCAGGAGCCGCGTCAGCGCGCCGTCGGGCCCGAGCAGATGGTCCTGGCCCGCAACCTCGTCGAGACGCTGCGGCCGCAGCCGATCGGCAAGCGGATGCGGTGCCTGGTCCTCAAGCCGGGCAGCTGCGAAAAGATCCGACATTGCTTCAATCTGGGCTCGGAAACCCTAGAAATGAAGGGCCAAACCATGGTTCCCGGTGAATAACCTCCCGGCCCTGCTTGATGCCAAATGCGGAGCATTTATCAATCGGTTAACCTTTCGGTGAGAATCCCTTGGTGGGGTTCCACCGGGAGTTAGCGCATGCATGTCGTCGCATTGGTCAACCAGAAAGGCGGATCCGGCAAAAGCACGCTGACCGCATGTCTCGCGGTCGCGGCGCGCGAGGCCGGCGAACGCGTCTTTCTCATCGACATGGATCCGCAGAAATCGCTGACCAAGTGGGGCTACCGCCGGCACGACAAAGATCTGCCGGTCGAATCGGTTGCAGCGGAGAAACTCGGCAGCGCCCTCGCCGCGCTTTCCGACCGCCGCGTGACGCTCGTGCTCATCGACACGCCGGCAACCGACTCGCCTGCCGCCGAGGCGGCGATGCGCGCCGCCGATCTCTGCATTATTCCGGCCAGGCCGACGATCTTCGACATCTGGTCGAGCGAAGCGACGCGCGGCAAGCTCAAAACTCTGGGCAAGGAATATAGTTTCGTTCTCACCCAATGTCCGGCGATGCGGGAAAGCCAGCGCGTCAGCGACGGCTCCGCCGCGCTCGAGGCGATGGGCGGATTGCTGCGTCCTTTCATCGGCGCCCGCGTCGATTACCAGGAGGCGACGCGCGAAGGACTAGGCGTGACCGAGATCGACGGCAAGGCGGGCGACGAAATGCGTCAGCTTTGGGCCTCGCTGCAACGCCGTCTGGCGCGCTGCGCGCCGCGCGATAAACTGCGCGCCGATCCTTGTGAGCCGCCGCAGACCGCCGGTCAGCCGCCGACTACCGTCGTGATGATCTGATCGCCGCGGCTGATGCTGATCTTCCAAAAATCGTGCTGAACGCTCGTTACCCTTTCGAGATCGCGCGTCGTCAGGATCTTGGTATCGTTGACGGCGAGAATCACGTCTCCCTTCTGCAGGCTGAGCACCGCAGCGCGTGAATCGTCATCGATATCGCTGATGACGACACCCTCTTTTGCCGAGTCGAGCGAATATTCTTCAGCCACGGCCGGCGAAATGTTGATGACGGTCGCCCCCGCGAAGGGCGAATCGCCTCGGATCTTGATCGGATCGCGCGGCAGTTCGGGAGCGGTGACGAGCTTCACCGTCAATATCAACGGCTTGCCGTTGCGGAGCACCGACAACGAAGCGTCCGAGCCGAGCGGCTTGGTCGCGAACCGATAGCTGAACGCCTCGACGTCCACCACCGGCTGCTGGTCGATGCCGGTGATGAGATCGCCGTGTTGCAGGCCCGCCTCCGCGGCCGGGCTCTTGGGCGTGACGTCGGTGACGAGCACGCCAACCGGCCGATCGAGCCCGAGCGAATCGGCGATCTCTTTGGTGACGCTTTGTAGGCCGGCGCCGAGCCAGGGACGTTTCACCTCTTTGCCGCCGCTCTTCGCCGTCGCGACAATGATTTTCACCATGTTGGAAGGGATCGCGAAGCCGATCCCCACCGAACTGCCTGTCTGCGACACGATGGCCGAATTGATGCCGACAAGCCGTCCCTCCATGTCGACGAGCGCGCCGCCGGAATTGCCGGGATTGATCGCCGCGTCGGTCTGGATGAAGAAGCCGTAATTGGAGATTCCTTCTTCGGTGCGGGCGAGCGCCGAGACGATGCCTTGCGTAACCGTCTCGCCGACTCCGAAGGGGTCGCCAATCGCTAACACGATGTCGCCGACCTCAAGCGCATCCGAATCGTCGAACTCCATATACGGAAACGGACCGCCGCCGCCCTTGAGGCGCAGTACGGCGAGATCGGTGCGCTGATCGCGTAGTACGATATCGGCTTCGAATTCGCGGCGATCGGAAAGCGCCACTTTCACGTCGGTCATCCCTTGGATGACATGGTAATTGGTGACGACGAGCCCGCTCGAATCGACGAGTACGCCCGAGCCGAGCGACTGAGCGGTGGGGCCACCCGGCCGCAGCTCCGGGCTGTCGCCGAAGAAGTGCCGGAAGATCGGATCGTCAAACAGCGGGTTGCGCGGCGTCCGGTCGGTGCGCGAAGCATAGACGTTGACCACCGCCGGAGCCGCCTTCTTCACCACCGGCGCAAAGGAAAGCGTGACTTCGGCGCGCGACTGCGGAACGGCGCGCTCGGCAGCTTGCGCACCGGCCGACAGAAGGGCGAGCGTCAAAAAAACGAGCGCCGCGCGCGCCAGCTGGATCTGCGCAGGAATGGAAAGCGAAGGGGTCACCAAGCCTCTTCGATGCTTGCTACCGCGAGTCGCGATAGCGATTCACGCCCGCGTCGATCCACTCTGGGTGTGGCGAAATTGCGGTGCAGTCAAGCCCCACAATCATCGCCGATCCGTCCCAAATGCGTGTCGCCGAAAGCGGACGGATATTTGAGGCCATAGGCCAGCGCCCGATCGAAACCGACGTGGGTCAGAAAAATCAGAGCGATATGTTCGCCAAGAGGGAAGCCGAGCCAAGCGGCCGCCGCCAAGACTGCGAGCGGCCCAAGCGTTGTATGCGCCGCGTTATAGGCAGTGGCGCCGGCGCGCGGCGAAAGCAGGTAGGCGAGAAACGTCAGGTCTGGCGCGAGAATGAGCACGGCGAAGAGGGCCCATGACCCGCCAAACCGCTCATAAAAGAACACGGCGGCGACCGCTATCGCTAGGCCTTCGAGGCGCAGAAAGAGCTTGGGCGCGCCGACGACCGCGCCCGGGATCTCAACGCTCACTCGGCCTCGGCCGGCGCAACCGGACCGGAATCCTGGCCCTTGGCCGCTTCGTCGCGATCGACGAATTCGATGACCGCCATGGCCGCATTGTCGCCTTGCCGAAATCCCGCCTTCAACACGCGCGTGTAACCGCCATTGCGCGTCTGGTAGCGCGGGCCCAGCACATCGAAAAGCTTGCCGACGAGATCGGCATCCTTGAGGCGCGCGATCGCCTGGCGGCGCGCATGCAGGCCACCGCGCTTGCCGAGCGTCACGAGCTTCTCGACCACCGAGCGCAGGTCCTTCGCCTTCGGCAGCGTAGTGACGATCTGCTCGTGTTTGATGAGCGCCTGCGACAGATTGGCGAACATCGCCTTGCGATGTTCGTGGGTGCGGTTGAAGCGGCGCTTGGCGCGACCGTGATACATGGCCTTCTCCTCTGCGGCCGCCGTGCCAAGGAACGGCCGCGTGATCCAACCCGGCTTCGCCGGGCCACTTTCTCCCGCAGGCGGGAGCAGGATTCTCGCTCAATAATGCTCTTCGAAGCGCTTTGCGAGTTCGTCGATGTTTTCCGGCGGCCAGCCGGTTACCTCCATGCCGAGATGAAGGCCCATTTGGGCGAGCACTTCCTTGATCTCGTTCAGCGACTTGCGGCCGAAATTCGGGGTCCGCAACATCTCCGCCTCGGTCTTCTGGATCAAATCGCCGATGTAGATGATGTTGTCGTTCTTCAGGCAATTCGCCGAACGCACGGAAAGCTCGAGCTCGTCGACCTTCTTGAGCAGCGCCGGGTTGAAGGCAAGCTCCGGAATGGACGGCGTCACCTCTTCGCGGCGCGGTTCTTCGAAATTGACGAACACGTTGAGCTGATCCTGGAGAATGCGCGCCGCATAGGCGACCGCGTCCTCCGGTGTAATCGAGCCGTTGGTCTCGATCTGCATGGTCAACTTGTCATAGTCGAGAATCTGGCCTTCGCGGGTGTTCTCGACGCGGTAGCTTACCTTGCGCACCGGCGAATAGAGGCTGTCGATCGGAATCAAGCCGATCGGCGCATCCTCGCTGCGGTTGCGCTCGGCGGTCACGTAGCCTTTGCCGGTATTGACGGTGAATTCCATGCGGATCTCGGCACCCTCATCGAGGGTGCAGATGACCAGGTTGGGGTTCAAGATCTGCACGTCGCCGACCGTCTGGATGTCGGCGGCAGTGACTTTGCCGGGACCCTGTTTCTTCAGCACCATACGCTTCGGCCCGTCGCTCTGCATTTTGACGGCGATGTCCTTGATGTTGAGCACAATGTCGGTTACGTCCTCGCGCACGCCAGGAATCGACGAGAATTCGTGCAGCACGCCGTCGATGTGCGCCGAGGTGATCGCCGCCCCTTGCAGCGACGACAAAAGAACCCGGCGCAAGGAATTGCCAAGCGTGACGCCGAAGCCGCGTTCAAGCGGCTCGGCGACGACCGTGGCAAGCCGCTTCTGATCGTCACCGGGGGTGACGTCGAGCTTGTTCGGCTTGATGAGCTCCTGCCAGTTTTTTTGAATCACGAGAGCATCCTTCGTTCGAGCCCGAGAACTCACCTACCATGTCGGAGAGCTCTGGCCGTTGGCGTTAAACGCGTCGCCGCTTGCGCGGCCGGCAACCGTTGTGCGGGATCGGCGTTACGTCGCGGATCGAGGTGACGGTGAAACCCGCGGCCTGCAGCGCGCGCAGCGCCGATTCGCGCCCCGATCCCGGTCCCGAGACTTCGACTTCGAGCGTACGCATGCCGTGTTCGGCGGCTTTGCGCGCCGCGTCCTCGGCCGCCATCTGTGCCGCGTAAGGCGTCGACTTGCGCGATCCTTTGAATCCCATCGTTCCCGCCGACGACCAGGAAATCGTATTGCCCTGGGCATCGCTGATGGTGATCATCGTATTGTTGAACGTGGAATTCACATGCGCCACGCCGGAGACGATGTTCTTGCGCTCACGCCGGCGCACGTGGGTTGTTTCTTTCACCATGATCCGTCCTTCCAACGCGCCCGTAATGCCAGGCGCTCGGGCTTCTTATGTGGGCTTCTTCTTGCCGGCGATCGGCTTCGCCTTGCCCTTACGGGTGCGCGCGTTCGTATGGGTGCGCTGGCCGCGCACCGGAAGCTGGCGGCGATGCCGCAAGCCGCGATAGCTGCCAAGGTCCATCAGCCGCTTGATGTTCATCGCCACTTCGCGGCGCAGATCGCCCTCGACTTGATAGTCGCGGTCGATCGTCTCGCGGATCTGCAGGACTTCGGAATCGGTAAGTTCAAACACGCGCCGCTGCGGCGGAATATGTACTTTGTCGACGATCTCCTGCGCCTTCTTCGCACCGATCCCGTGAATATATTGAAGAGCAATGACGACGCGTTTGTTCGTCGGTATATTGACGCCGGCAATACGGGCCACGCGTTTTCTCCATTTTGGCCGCTGATCCGGATGCGGCGGAAAAGGCCGGCCCCGGCGAGGGTGCCCAACAACGAAAATCCGGGCCTCTCATGGTAACCCATGAAAGCCGGACCCGATCCTTTCGGCTTGAGCGGCCTTACGTAGTGATCCGCCGCGCTTCCGTCAACCGGCAATTGCGGCAAATTCTCGACTTTCCCAGCGACAAAAGGTCGGTCCGGCGCTGTCCCAGCTTCCGGAGCGTAAATTCAGACCCGGACGGAGTTTTCGGCAGCTTGGTCGATCTCAGCCGCGACCGCATCGATCGGCGCCATACCGTCTACCGTGTTCAGGCGGCCCTGGCGGGCGTAATAGGCGGAAACCGGCGCCGTCATCTCCCGGTAGGCCGCAAGCCGCTTCTTGAACGTTTCCGGGTTGTCGTCGGCGCGCACCGCGCAGCCCTGCGCGGCCATGTCCTTCGCCCGCTTTTCGATCCGGCCGAGCAGCGCCGATTCGTCGACCTTCAGCTCGACCACCGCATCGAGTTTCATGTTCTTGGCCTTCAGCAGCTCGTCGAACGCCTTGGCTTGGTACACCGTCCGCGGAAATCCGTCGAGAATGAAACCGCGCGTAGCGTCCGGCTGCTCGATCCGCTCGGCGATGATTTTGAGCACGACGTCGTCGGGGACGAGACTGCCGGCGTCCACGAGCGCCTTGACTTGGCGGCCGACCGGCGTGCCGGTCGCCGCCGCGACGCGTAACATATCGCCGGTCGACAACTGCGGGATGCGATATTTCCGCGTCAGGCGTGCGGACTGCGTGCCTTTTCCCGCGCCCGGCGGTCCGAGCACGACGAGCCTCATCGCTTCTTGCCCCGCAACTTGGCTTTTTTCACCAATCCTTCGTATTGGTGCGCCTGGAGGTGGCCATGGATCTGCGCCAGCGTATCCATGGTAACGCTAACAACGATCAGAAGCGAGGTACCGCCGAAATAAAACGGCATGTCGGCGTAGGAAATCAGGAGCTGCGGCAAAAGGCAGATCAAGCTCAAATAGGCGGCGCCCACTACCGTAATCCGCATCAACACCTTGTCGATATGTTGCGCGGTGCGTTCGCCCGGCCTTATGCCGGGAATGAAGCCGCTATGTTTCTTCAAGTTGTCGGCCGTCTCGGTCGGATTGAAAACGATCGCCGTGTAGAAAAACGTGAAGAACACGATGAGCGCGACGTAGAGAATCAAATATAGCGGCCGGCCCTGGCCGAGATACAGCGAAATCGCTCCCAAGATGCCGCCCCCGCCGCGCTGCGCGGAGAAATTGGCGATCGTCGTCGGCAGGAGCAGGAGCGACGACGCGAAGATCGGCGGAATAACGCCCGAGGTATTGAGTTTCAGAGGCAGAAACGACGTTTGGCCTTCATAGACGCGATTGCCTTGCTGGCGCTTCGGATAGGTGATGACGAGCCGCCGCTGGGCGCGTTCCATGAAGACGATGAAACCGATCACGAACACCGCCATCACCATGACGGTGATGATCAGGAAGGTCGAGAGCTGGCCTTGGCGACCGAGTTCGAGGGTGTGGATGATCGCCGCCGGAAACGCCGCCACAATCCCGGCGAAGATGATCAGCGACGAGCCGTTGCCGATGCCGCGCGAGGTGATCTGCTCGCCGAGCCACATCAGAAAGACCGTGCCACCCGTCAAGGTCAGCGTCGTCGTGAGGCAGAAGAAAAGTCCCGGATTACTGACGACCCCCGTCTGGCCTTGGAGGCCGATGGCGATCCCGTATGCCTGAAAGCCGGCGAGCACCACCGTCAGATAGCGCGTGTATTGGTTGATGATCTTGCGGCCGCTCTCCCCCTCCTTCTTCAACGCTTCGAGGGAGGGAATGACGCTTTGAAGCATCTGGATGATGATCGAAGCGGAAATATAGGGCATGATGTTCAGCGCAAAGATCGCCATGCGCTGCACGGCGCCGCCCGAGAACATGTTGAAGAGTTGAAGAACGCCCTGGTTGTGGCCGTTGAACGTCGCCTCGAAGGCGGCGGGATCGATGCCCGGCAGCGGGATATAGGTGCCGAGCCGATAGATGATCAGCGCGCCGAGCGTGAACCAGATCCGCTTTTTGAGTTCGTCGGCCTTGGCGAAGGCGGCCCAATTGACGTTGGCGGCAAGTTGTTCAGCGGCCGATACCATGCAGTGCTCCGCGCGGCGCACGGCGCGCCGCCAAGGCTTGAGAAACGTTCACCGGTTGTCGATGCGACACGGTCGATGTGGGAAACCTCCGGCTCTTCCGCAACGGGCGCCTCGCAGTCGGTTTAGGCCTCCGCAACGGCCGTAATGAGAAGGCGCACCGAGCCGCCCACTTTTTCGATCGCCGTGATCGCCGATTTCGACGCCGCGGCCACTTCGAAAGTAAGCGGCGCATTGATCTCGCCCATGCCGAGGATCTTTACGCCGTCGCGCGGCTTGCTGCAGACGCCGGCCTCGATCAAAGAAGCGATCGTGACCGGCGCGCTGCGCGTAAGCTTGCCCGAATCGACCGCCGCCTGGATGCGGCGGAGATTGACCTCGTTATAGTCTGTGGCATGCGGCGGGGTGAAGCCGCGCTTCGGCAAGCGCCGGTGCAGCGGCATCTGTCCGCCTTCGAATCCTTTGATTCTGACGCCGGTGCGGGCCTTCTGGCCCTTGACGCCGCGCCCACCTGTCTTGCCTTTGCCGGAACCGATGCCGCGACCGATGCGCATGCGCGCCTTCGACGCGCCGGGGTTGTCGGCGATTTCGTTGAGCTTCATGACCCGGCCCTCATTCCACGATGCGCACGAGATGCGCGACTTTGGCGACCATGCCGCGCACGGCCGGCGTGTCGGGCAGAGACGCCCGCCGGCCGATCTTGTTGAGCTTGAGGCCGACCAACGTCGTCCGCTGGACGGCCGGACGGCCGATCGGACTTTTTGTCTGTTCAACGGTGAAGCGCGCTTTCGCTTTGGCCTTGGTCTTTGCCATCTCAGGCCTCCGCGGCGGCTTCGGCCTCGCCGCCCAGACGGCGTGCCTGCAATGTCGACACTTTCATCCCGCGCCGCGCCGCGACGGCGCGCGGCGAATCTTCCTTCTGCAGCGCGTCGAAGGTCGCTCTAACCATGTTGTAGGGGTTGGACGAGCCTTGCGACTTCGCGACCACGTCGTGCATGCCGAGCGTCTCGAACACGGCGCGCATCGGACCGCCGGCGATGATGCCGGTGCCGGCGGGCGCGGCGCGCAGCACGACCTTCCCCGCGCCGTGGCGGCCGGTGACGTCATGATGCAAAGTGCGGCCTTCGCGCAACGGCACGCGGATCAAAGCGTGCTTGGCGGCCTCGGTCGCCTTGCGGATCGCTTCCGGCACTTCGCGCGCCTTGCCGTGGCCGAAACCCACCCTTCCCTTCTGGTCGCCGACGACGACGAGCGCGGCGAAGCCGAAGCGCCGGCCGCCCTTCACGACTTTCGCGACACGGTTGATGTGGACCAAGCGATCCACAAACTCGCCGTCGCGTTCATCCCGGTCGCGGCCGCGGCCGCCTTCGCCATCACGTGCCATAAATCATTCCCATCATTTCGTGGCCCTTTCGCCGCGCATCTCAGATTGTCAGCCCAGCTTCACGCGCGCCCTCGGCCAGTGCTTTGACGCGGCCGTGATACATATAGGCACCGCGGTCGAACACCACCTCTTTAATTCCGGCCTCGATCGCCCGCTCGGCGATCTGCTTGCCGATGAGCCGCGCCGCCTCGATGGTGGCGCCAGTCTTCAGGCTTCCGCGATTGACCTTTTCGAGCGACGAAGCCGCGGCGAGCGTGCGTCCGCCGGCATCGTCGATGATCTGGCAATAGATCTGCTTCGACGAGCGGTAGACCGAAAGGCGCGGCTTGCCATAACCGTGTACCTTAACCGAGCGCCGCACGCGCGCCTTGCGGCGGCCTTCCGTCTTGTTGTGCTTGCTCATCGCCTTACTTCTTCTTGCCTTCCTTACGGAAGATGAACTCGTCCGAATATTTCACGCCTTTGCCTTTGTACGGCTCGGGCGGTCGGAAAGCGCGGATCTCTGCCGCCACTTCGCCGACCAGATGTTTATCGATGCCGCTGATGGTGATTTCCGTCGGCTTCGGCGTCGCAATGGTAATGCCCGGCGGCACGGGGAAGCTCACGTCGTGGCTGTAGCCCAGCGACAATTGCAGGTTCTTGCCGGCGAGCACCGCCTTGTAGCCGACGCCGTTGATCTCGAGCCGTTTCTCGAACCCTTTGGTGACTCCGACGACGAGATTGTTCAGCATGGCGCGGGTTGTACCCCACATGGCACGCGCCCGTTTCGTGTCATTGCGTGGATCGACCTTGAGCTGATTGTCGGCAAGGCTCACGGCGATGTCGCCCGGCGCGACGAAGCGCAATTCGCCCTTGCCCCCCTTGATGGCGACCGTCTGGCCTTCGACCTTGGCGGTGACGCCCGGCGGCAGCGCGAGAGGCTTTTTTCCGACGCGAGACATGATCCAATTCCTCGTTCGCTCAGAATACCTTACACAGAACTTCGCCGCCTATGTGAGCGTCGCGTGCCGCATGATCGGCCATCACGCCCTGCGGCGTCGAGACGATGGTGATGCCGAGGCCGTTGGCGACCTGCGGCATTTCGGTGACGCCGGCATAGACGCGCCGGCCGGGCTTCGACACGCGCTGCAGCTCGTGGATCACCGGTTCGCCGTCGTAATATTTGAGTTCGATCTCGAATTCGGTGCGGCCGCTGCCGTATTCGGTCGTCGAATAGCCGCGGATATAGCCTTCCTGGGCGAGCACATCGAGCACGTTCGCACGCAGCCGCGAGCCCGGCGTGTTCACCTTGCCCTTGCGGCGCATCTGCGCGTTGCGGATGCGGCTCAGCATATCACCGAGAGGATCGTTCATCGCCATGATCGCCTCCTCCTACCAGCTCGACTTGACAAGGCCTGGAATTAAACCGCGCGCGCCGAGGTCGCGCACGGCGATGCGCGACATTCTCATCTTGCCGATGAAGCCGCGCGGCCGGCCGGAGATCTCACAGCGGTTGCGCATCCGACTCGGCGCCGAATTGCGCGGCAGTTCGGCGAGCTTGAGGCGTGCCGCGAAGCGATCTTCGGTGTTCACCGCCTTATCTGCGGCGAGCGCCTTCAGCTTCTTGCGGCGGGCGGCGTACTGTTTCACCAACTTCGCACGGTGCTTGTTTTTTTCAATCGAACTTTTCTTGGCCATGTATCTGCCTCTGGTCTCCGCGTTTGAGACGTGGTCTCACTGCCGGAAGGGGAAGTTGAATGCCCGTAGGAGCGCGCGCGCCTCGTCGTCGGACTTGGCGGTGGTGCAAACGACGACGTCGAGACCGAGAACGCTCTCGGTCTTATCGTAATCGACCTCCGGAAACACGATGTGCTCTTTGATACCCAACGCGTAATTGCCGCGCCCGTCGAAGCTCTTCTGGCTTAGTCCGCGAAAATCGCGCACGCGTGGCAGAGCGACCGTCACAAGCCGGTCGAGGAATTCGTACATCCGCGCCTTGCGCAATGTGACTTTCACGCCGATTGGCATGTTCTCACGCACTTTGAAGGTGGCGATCGCCTTGCGCGCCCGCGTGATGATCGGCTTCTGGCCGGCGATGAGCGCGAGATCGGCGGCGGCGGACGTTACCTTCTTGGTATCGTTGACCGCTTCCCCGACGCCCATGTTGAGTACGATCTTGTCGATCATCGGCACTTCCAGCTGGTTCTTGTAGCCGAATTCCTTGGTGAGCTGCGGGCGCACCACCTCGGTGTAGTATTTCTTGAGCCGCGGCACGTAGTCCTTCGGCACATCGAACGGTTCGGCGGCGGGGGCGCGCGGAGTCTGGCGCTCGCGCGTTTTCGCTTGCGCCTTGGCTTTGGCCTCGGCGCCCTTGGCGCTCTTTTCAGGCGCCGCAGCCTTCGCCTCGGGCTTCGCACCCTTGGCTTTGTCCTTCGGCGCGGCCTTGGCGTCCTTGGGGCCCTTGCCTGTTGTTTCAGCCATCGATCAGGTCTCCCGAGCGTTTCGCGAACCGCACCTTGCGGCCGTCGTCGAGAATCTTGAATCCGACCCGCGTCTGCTTGCCATCCTTAGGATCGACAAACGCGAGGTTGGAGAGATGAATCGTGCTCTCTTTCGAGATGATGCCGCCCTCTTGCTTCGCCGTCTGGCGCTGATGCCGCTTGACGAGATTGACGCCGCGCACCAGCGCGCGGCTCTCTTTCGGCAGGACTTGGATAACCTCGCCCACGCGCCCCTTATCGCGGCCGGTGAGGACGACGACCTTGTCGCCCTTCTTGATCTTTGCGGCCATTTAGAGCACCTCCGGCGCGAGCGAGATGATCTTCATGTGGTTCTTGGCGCGCAGTTCGCGCGGTACCGGCCCGAAGATGCGGGTGCCGACCGGCTCCGCCTGGTTGGTGATCAGCACCGCGGCATTGGAATCGAAGCGGATCACCGAGCCGTCGGGGCGCTTGATGTCCTTGGCGGTGCGCACGACCACCGCCCGCATCACGTCGCCTTTCTTGACGCGGCCGCGCGGGATCGCCTCCTTGATCGAGACGACAATCACGTCGCCGACGCCGGCGTACTTGCGCTTCGAACCGCCGAGCACCTTGATGCACATCACGCGGCGCGCGCCGGAATTATCGGCGACCTCGAGATTTGTTTGCATCTGGATCATGGCGATGCCCTTCTCTTCCTAAGCTTTCGCCGCCTCAACGACGATCCAGCGTTTCAATTTGGAGATCGGCCGCGTCTCCTCGATGAACACCGTATCGCCCACCTTGGCGCGATTGTCCGCATCATGCGCATGGAAATTCTTCGAGCGCCGCACCGTCTTCTTCAACAGCGGATGCGTGAAGCGCCGTTCGACCTTCACCACAACGGTCTTATCCTGCTTGTCGCTGATGACGACGCCCTGAAGAACCCGTTTCGGCATGCTCGTAAAATCCTATTGCTTGGCGCCGTGGCGCTCGGCGACGATCGTCTTCGCGCGGGCGATGTCGCGCCGCACGATACGCATCCGCGCCGTATCCTGAAGCTGTCCCGTCGCCCGCTGAAAGCGCAGGTTGAACTGCTCTTTCTTGAGGCTGAGGATCTCGTGTTCGAGCTGATCCTCGCTCATCACCCGAATGTCCGACAATCGCTGCTTGGCCTTCATGGCGCGCTCCCCTATTCCGCAATCCGCTGCACGAAGCGCGTCTTGATCGGCAGTTTGGCCGCGGCGAGCAGCAAAGCCTCGCGCGCGGTCTCGGTCGGGACGCCGTCGAGCTCGAACATGATGCGCCCCGGCGCAACGCGACAGGCCCAGAACTCGGGTGCGCCCTTGCCTTTGCCCATCCGCACTTCGGTCGGTTTTTTCGACACCGGCACGTCCGGGAAAATGCGGATCCATACCCGCCCGGCGCGCTTCATATGGCGCGTCATGGCGCGCCGCGCCGCTTCGATCTGGCGAGCGGTGACGCGATCCGGCTCGATCGCCTTTAAGCCGTACTGGCCGAAATGCAGTTCGAAACCGGCTTTCGCGGCGCCGTGAATCCGCCCCTTGAAGGCCTTGCGGAATTTCGTGCGCTTGGGTTGCAACATGGTTCAGCTCGCAATGCAAATCGTTAGGCGGCGTCGCGCTCGCGGCGCCGGCGATCGCCGCCACCGTGATCCTGGTCGGCCATTTTCTTGTCCTGCGCCATCGGATCGTGCTCGAGGATCTCGCCCTTGAAGATCCAAACCTTGATGCCGCAGGTGCCGTAAGCGGTATGCGCGGTCGCGGTGCCGTAATCGACATCGGCGCGCAAAGTGTGCAGCGGCACGCGGCCCTCGCGGTACCATTCGAGGCGGGCGATTTCGGCGCCGCCAAGACGGCCGGAACAATTGATGCGGATACCCTCTGCGCCGAGCCGCATCGCCGATTGCACGGCGCGTTTCATCGCACGACGAAAGGCGACGCGGCGTTCGAGCTGCTGGGCGATCGAATCGGCGACCAAGGTCGCGTCGACCTCCGGCTTGCGCACCTCGACGATGTTGATGACCACTTCGGAATCAGTGAGCTTGGCGACGGTCTTGCGGATCTTGTCGATATCGGCGCCCTTCTTGCCGATGACGACACCGGGACGCGCCGAATAGATCGTCACGCGGCACTTCTTGTGCGGCCGCTCGATGATGATCTTCGATACCGCCGCCTGTCTCAAGGTGCTCATCAGGATCTCGCGGATCTTGACGTCCTCGTGCAGCAGCTTGGCATACTCGGCCTTGTTGGCGTACCAGCGCGAATCCCAGGTTCGGTTGATACCGAGGCGAAGGCCGATCGGATTGACTTTCTGTCCCATTTTATGCTCCCGCGGCCTTGGCCGCTTCGACCTCGCGCACCACGATCGTCAGATTGGCGAAGGGTTTATGGATGCGTCCGGCGCGGCCTCGGGCGCGTGCCGAGAAGCGCTTTAAAACCAGCGCGTTGCCGACATATGCCTCGGCCACGATGAGGTCGTCGACATCGAGGCTGTGATTGTTTTCCGCATTGGCGATGGCGCTCTCGAGCGTCTTCTTTACATCGACGGCGATGCGCTTGCGGGAGAATTCGAGATCGGCAAGCGCCTTGTCGACCTTCTTGCCGCGGATCAACTGAGCGACGAGGTTCAATTTCTGCGGGCTGACGCGCAACATGCGGCAGACCGCTTTGGCCTCGTTGTCCTTCAACTGACGCGGATTTTTAGTTTTGCCCATGTCTCAAACCCGCTTGGCTTTTTTGTCGCCCGAATGGCCGTGGAACGTCCGGGTCGGCGAGAACTCGCCGAACTTGTGGCCGATCATGTCCTCACTGACCAAGACCGGGATGTGCTTACGGCCGTTGTGGACGCCGAAGGTGAGCCCGACGAACTGCGGCAGGATGGTCGAGCGCCGGCTCCAGATCTTGATGACCTCGCTACGGCCGGAGGCGCGCGCGGCATCGGCTTTCTTCAAGAGATAGCCGTCGACGAACGGACCTTTGGAGATCGAACGCGCCATTCTCTTTAAGCCTTCTTGTTCTTGTGACGCGAAGTCGCGATGAATTTGTCGGTCGCCTTGTTCGACCGCGTCTTCTTGCCTTTCGTTGGCTTGCCCCAAGGCGTCACCGGATGCCGGCCGCCCGACGTTTTGCCCTCGCCGCCGCCATGCGGATGATCGACCGGATTCATGGTGACGCCGCGGTTATGCGGCATCCGTCCCAGCCAACGGCTGCGCCCAGCCTTGCCGATCGAGGTGTTCATGTGATCAGGATTGGAGACCGCGCCGACAGTCGCGAAACATTGGCCGTGCACCAACCTTTGTTCGCCCGACTTCAACCGTAGGATCACGTAGCCCTGGTCACGGCCGACGATCTGCGCGAACGTGCCGGCGGCGCGCACCATCGCGGCGCCTTTGCCGCGTTTCAATTCGACATTATGAACCATGGTGCCGACCGGCATGTTCGACATCGGCATCGCATTGCCGGGCTTCACGTCGACCTGCTGGCCGGAGATGACCTCGTCGCCTATGCCAAGGCGCTGCGGAGCGAGGATGTAGGAGAGTTCGCCGTCGGCGTAGCGGATAAGCGCGATGAATGAGGTGCGGTTCGGATCGTATTCGATCCTCTCGACCTTGCCCGGCACGTCCACCTTGCGGCGCTTGAAATCGACGATCCGGTAAGTCCGCTTATGGCCGCCGCCGCGGAAGCGCACGGTGATGCGGCCCAAGTTATTGCGGCCGCCCGTCGAGGCCTTGCCCTCGGTCAGATGTTTAACCGGCTTGCCCTTGTAGAGCTCCGAGCGATCGACGATCACCAATTGGCGAAGGCCCGGGGTGACCGGCTTGAATGTCTTGAGCGCCATCTTCAGAGCCCCGTGGTCACGTCGATGCTGTAGCCTTCGGCCAAAGTCACGACCGCCCTCTTGACGTCGGATTGCACGCCTCGCACGCCTTTGAATATTTTTCTCTTGCCCTTGCGCACGAGCGTATTCACGGCTTCGACCTTGACGTCGAACAACCGCTCGATCGCCGTTTTGATCTGCGCCTTCGTTGCGTCTTTGCGAACGCGGAAGATCACCTTGTTGTGTTCTGAGGCGGCGGTGGCCTTTTCGGTGATGACCGGCGCGACGATCAGGTCGTAATGACGCGCATCGGCAAATTTGCTGGGCGGGCTCATGCGAATCGCGCCTCCAGCGCGTCGATGGCCGCCTTGGTGAGAACGAGCTTCTCGCGGCGCAGGATGTCGTAGACGTTGATTCCTTGGACGGGCAGCACGTCGACATCGGGGATCCCGCGTGCCGCCTGGAGGAAATTGGTTTTCAGCTCGGCGCCATCGATGATCAACGCATTGGTGAGACCGAGTTTGGCGAAGTTCGCTTGCAGCGTCTTGGTCTTGGGTTCGGCGATCTCGGCGTTCGTCCAGACGATGATCCCACCGTCTTTGGCTTTGGCCGAGAGCGCGTGTTTCAGCGCGAGGGCGCGCACTTTCTTCGGCAGGTCATGGGCATGCGAGCGCACTACCGGGCCGAAGGCGCGTCCGCCGCCGCGGAACTGCGGCACGCGCGCCGAGCCGTGGCGGGCGTTGCCCGTCCCCTTCTGCCGGTACAGCTTCTTGCCGGTGCGGGCGATCTCGCTGCGTCCCTTCGCCTTATGCGTGCCGGTGCGGCGCTTGGCGAGCTGATAACGCACCATGCGGGCGAGGATATCGGGGCGCGGCTCGAGCCCGAAGATCGCCTCGTTCAATTCGATCGAGCCGGCGTTCTGGCCGTCGAGGGAAGTGATGTCGATCTTCACGACGCCGCTCCTTCGGTTGCCGCCGCTTCGCCGTTCGCCTCGCTCGCCAGACGATATTTGCCGGGCCGCGGCGCCTCTTTCGGCAGAGCCTTCTTCACCGCGTCGCGGACATAGATGAAACCGCCGCGCGTACCGGGTACGGCGCCTTCGACCAGGATCAAACCACGATCGACGTCAAGCTGCACGACGCGCAGATTGAGGGTCGTTACCCGCTCGACCCCCATGTGGCCGGCCATCTTTTTGTTCTTGAACGTTTTGCCCGGATCCTGCCGGCCCCCGGTCGAGCCCAGCGAACGATGCGAGATGGAGACGCCGTGACTGGCGCGTAAACCGCCGAAATTCCAGCGCTTCATCCCCCCCGCAAAGCCTTTGCCGATGCTCGTGCCCGTCACGTCCACGAATTGGCCGACGACGAAATGATCCGCCGTGATCTCGGCGCCGACCGGCAGAAGTCCTGCCTCTTCGACGCGGAATTCGGCGACTTTGATTTTGGGTTCGACCTTGGCGACGGCGAAGCGGCCGCGTTCGGCCTTCGAGACGTTCTTCACCTTGGCGCGGCCGATGCCGAGCTGCACGGCCGTATAGCCGTTCTGCTCCTTGGTCCGTTGCGCGACGACCTGGCAGCCATCGAGCTTCAAGACCGTGACCGGCACATGTTCACCGGCCTCCGTGAAGATGCGGGTCATGCCGAGCTTTTGTGCAATGACGCCTGAGCGCATGGGCCTGTCCTAAAGCTTGATTTCGACATCGACGCCGGCGGCGAGGTCGAGCTTCATCAAGGCATCGACCGTCTGCGGCGTCGGATCGACGATGTCGAGAACGCGCTTATGGGTTCTGATTTCAAACTGCTCGCGCGACTTCTTGTCGATGTGCGGCGAGCGGTTCACCGTGAATTTTTCGATCTTGGTGGGGAGCGGGATCGGACCGCGCACCTGCGCACCGGTCCGCTTCGCCGTCGAGACGATTTCTTTGGTCGACGAATCGAGGATCCGGTGATCGAACGCCTTGAGGCGAATGCGGATGTTCTGGCCGTTCATGATCTCATCCCTACCGGCGGGCGGAGGCCCGGACCGATCAAATCCTTATTCCGTGATCGAAGCGACGACGCCGGCGCCAACGGTGCGGCCGCCCTCGCGGATTGCGAAGCGCAACTTCTCTTCCATGGCGATCGGCACGATGAGTTCCACGTCCATGGTCACGTTGTCGCCGGGCATCACCATTTCGGTGCCTTGCGGCAGCGTCACGATTCCGGTCACGTCAGTCGTGCGGAAATAGAATTGCGGCCGGTAATTGGTGAAGAACGGCGTGTGCCGGCCGCCCTCCTCTTTGGTGAGGATGTAGGCCTCAGCCTTGAACTTAGTGTGCGGTTTCACCGAGCCCGGCTTGCACAGGACCTGGCCGCGCTCGACGTCCTCGCGCTTTGTGCCGCGTAGCAAAGCGCCGATGTTGTCGCCCGCCTCGCCCTGATCGAGCAGCTTGCGGAACATCTCGACGCCGGTGACCACGGTCTTTTGCGTCGGCCGGATTCCTACGATCTCGACTTCTTCGCCGACCTTGATGATGCCGCGCTCGATGCGGCCGGTAACCACCGTGCCGCGCCCAGAGATCGAGAATACGTCTTCGACCGGCATCAGGAACGGCTGGTCTTTGGGGCGATCAGGCTGCGGAATGTAGTCATCGACTGCATTGAGCAGCTCCATGACCGCGTTCTTGCCAATCTCCGGATGGTCGTTCTCGAGCGCCGCCTTCGCGGAACCCTTGATGACTGGAATGGTGTCGCCGGGGAAACTGTACTTGGAAAGCAACTCGCGCACCTCGAGCTCAACCAGCTCGAGAAGCTCGGGATCGTCCACCATGTCCACCTTGTTAAGAAAGACGACGAGTGCCGGCACGCCGACCTGGCGAGCGAGCAGGATATGCTCGCGGGTCTGCGGCATCGGCCCGTCTGCGGCAGAAACGACGAGGATTGCGCCGTCCATCTGTGCCGCGCCGGTGATCATGTTCTTCACGTAGTCGGCATGGCCGGGACAATCGACATGCGCATAGTGGCGCTTCTTCGTCTGGTATTCGACGTGCGCGGTCGAAATCGTGATGCCGCGCGCCTTTTCCTCGGGCGCCCTGTCGATCTGATCATAGGGGGTATAGGTCGCACCGCCCGTCTCCGCGAGAACCTTAGTGATCGCGGCCGTTAACGACGTCTTGCCATGATCAATGTGGCCGATCGTTCCGATGTTGCAATGCGGCTTCGTGCGCGAAAATTTTTCCTTGGCCATGGCTCGGCTCCTTCAAACCCTCAGGCGTATTTCGCTTGTACCTTGGCGGCTTCGCCGGCAGGCACTTGCTCATAGTGGTCGAACTGCATCGTGTAGTTGGCGCGGCCCTGGCTCATGGACCGCAGCTGGTTGACGTAGCCGAACATGTTGTTGAGCGGCACCATCGCGTTGATGACGACCGCGTTGCCACGCATGTCCTGGCCTTGCACCTGCCCGCGCCGGCCGAGCAGATCGCCCATGACGGAACCGGTGTAATCCTCCGGCGTCGTCACCTCGACTCGCATGATCGGCTCAAGCAGAACCGAGCCGCCTTCACGCAGCGCTCGGCGCGTCGCGGCGCGGGCGCACAGTTCGAAGGCGAGAACCGACGAGTCGACGTCGTGATATTGGCCGTCGATCAGGGTCGCCTTGACATCGACCACCGGGAAGCCCGCCAGCACCCCGGCGGTGAGCGCCGTGGCGACCCCCTTCTCCACGCCCGGAATATATTCCTTCGGAATCGCACCGCCGACGACTTTCGATTCGAACACATTGCCGGCGCCCGGCGTATTGGGCTCGTAGATCACGGTGATCTTCGCATATTGGCCGGCGCCGCCAGTCTGCTTCTTATGCGTCTCGTCGATCTCGATGCGCTTGGTCAGTTTCTCGCGATAGGCGACTTGCGGCGCGCCGATATTTGCATCGACCTTATAGGTGCGCTTCAAAATATCGACTTTGATGTCGAGATGCAGTTCTCCCATGCCCTTCAGGATCGTCTGGCCGGATTCCTGGTCGGTAGAGACGCGGAATGAAGGATCCTCGGTGGCAAGCTTGGCGAGAGCCACGCCGAGCTTTTCCTGATCGGCCTTGGACTTCGGCTCAATGGCGATCTCGATGACCGGATCGGGAAACTCCATTCGTTCCAGGATCACGGGCTTATGCATATCGCTGAGCGTGTCGCCGGTGCGCGTGTCTTTGAGGCCGGCGAGCGCGATGATATCGCCCGCGTAGGCTTCCTTGATGTCCTCGCGATTGTTGGCGTGCATCAGCAGCATGCGGCCGATGCGCTCGCGCTTGCCCTTGGTCGAATTCATGACCGTGGTTCCCGATTCGACATGGCCGGAATAGACACGCGCGAACGTCAGCGATCCGACGAAGGGATCGTCCATGATCTTGAAGGCGAGGATGGACAGAGGCTCGTTGTCATTGGCGTGGCGCACGAGTTCCTCGCCGGTGTCGGGATCGACGCCCTTGATCGCCTCGCGATCGACCGGCGACGGCAGATAATCGACCACCGCGTCAAGCAACGGCTGCACGCCCTTGTTTTTAAAGGCCGAGCCGCAGAGGATCGGAACGAAGGCGATGGTGCGGACCGCTTTGCGGATCAATCTCTTCAGGGTCGCTTCGTCCGGCTCGGCCCCATCGAGATAGGCGGCCATGACGTCGTCGTCGAGCTCGACCGCCGCTTCGATCAATTCGTGGCGGTATTTCTCCGCCTGCTCGCGGAATTCCGCGGGAATTTCTTCGTCGTGATATTTGGCGCCGAGCGTCTCGTCCTCCCAGACGAGCATCTTCATGCGCACGAGATCGATGACCCCTCTAAAGTCGGCTTCAAGACCGGCCGGGAGTTGAATGCAGATCGGACGCCCGCCGACCTTGGTTTTGATGTCCTCGACGCAGCGGAAGAAATCGGCACCGGTCTTATCCATCTTATTGGCGAAGACGATGCGCGGGACGTTGTACCTGTCGGCCTGTCGCCACACGGTTTCGGTCTGCGGCTCGACGCCTTGGTTGCCGTCGAGCACGCATACGGCGCCATCGAGGACGCGCAGCGAGCGTTCCACTTCGATCGTGAAATCGACGTGACCGGGCGTGTCGATGATGTTGAGGCGCTTGCCGTTCCAGACGGTCGTGGTCGCGGCCGAGGTGATCGTAATGCCGCGCTCCTGTTCCTGCTCCATCCAATCCATGGTGGCGGCGCCCTCATGGACTTCGCCCATTTTGTGGGACTTGCCGGAATAGAAGAGGATACGCTCGGTCGTCGTCGTCTTGCCGGCGTCGATGTGCGCCATGATACCGAAGTTTCGGTAATCCTCGATTTTATGGCTGCGCGGCATCGATAAATTCCTTCGTTGAATTGGCTACCAGCGGTAATGCGAGAAGGCACGGTTTGCCTCGGCCATCCGATGCGTATCTTCGCGCTTTTTCACCGCGTTGCCGCGATTGTTGGCGGCGTCCATGATCTCGGCCGAAAGCCGGTCGATCATGGTCTTGTCGTTGCGGCCGCGCGCCGCGGCGATAATCCAGCGGATTGCCAACGCCTGCCGCCGTTCGGTACGGACTTCGACCGGCACCTGATAGGTGGCGCCGCCGACACGCCGGGAGCGGACCTCGATCGCCGGCGCGACGTTTTCTAGAGCCTGCCGGAAGACCGGCAGCGGCTCGGCGCGCAACTTGCTCTCGATCAACTCGAAAGCACCGTAGACGATCGACTCGGCCATCGATTTCTTGCCGTCGTACATGATGGAATTCATGAACTTGGCAAGAACGACATCGCCGAACTTGGCGTCCGGAATGACTTCCCGTTTCTCGGCCCTGTGACGGCGCGACATCTGCTTCTACTCTCTTTGTCTCTCTTCGTCGTCATGGCCGGGTTTGACCCGGCCATCCAGTAAATTCTCTTCAACGATCCCCGGGTCTCGCTCTGCTCGCCCGGAGATAACCTTCGCTACGCTCGGGTCACTTCGGCCGCTTCGCGCCATACTTGGAACGGCGCTGCTTGCGATTCTTGACGCCCTGGGTATCGAGCACGCCGCGCAGGATATGGTAGCGGACGCCCGGCAGATCCTTGACGCGGCCGCCGCGGATCATGACCACCGAATGTTCCTGCAGATTGTGCCCCTCGCCTGGAATATAGCCAATGACTTCGAACCCGTTGGTCAGCCGCACCTTGGCTACTTTGCGCAGCGCCGAGTTCGGCTTCTTCGGGGTCGTCGTATAGACACGCGTGCAGACCCCGCGCTTTTGCGGGCAGCCTTGGAGATGCCGCGCCTTTTCGCGATAGACCTTCTCCTGCCGTGGCTTGCGGACCAACTGACTGATCGTCGGCATCTTCGTCCTTCGTTACCTTTTCCGCGCGGCTCAAGGTCAGCGCGGGCCCGGCGCTTTGGCGGCACCGGACGCAAACAAATCAGCGCCTTCGGCCCAACGGGCTTCCGGCGCTGCGACGTAAGCAGAGGACCGCGGCGCACCGAGGTCTTGCCTCTTAATAGGATCGCCGGAACTCCCGCCGACCCGATGTGACTAGTCGCTGAAGCCGACAGCGTTTAGGTCCGCTAGGTTCAGGACGCGACGCCCCGAACGGAAAAGAACCTACGGCCTATCGAAAGTGCGCGAAACTTAATCATGGCCTCGGCGCACGTCAACCCCTCCGCAGAGGGAATTTGCCGATCGAGGAAGTACCCTCTCCCGCTTGTGGGAGAGGGCGATTTCCGTGTTATTTCGATCCCGACGGCGCCGCCGGCGGCAGTTGTAACGGCGGCTGCTGCGCCTTCTGCGCGAGGATCATCTCGTCGCGCGTGGAGGCGATACGGCGCAATTTCGCCATCGCCGCGCCCGTCCCGGCTGGGATCAGCCGGCCGACGATCACGTTCTCCTTCAGGCCTTCGAGCATATCGATCTTGCCGTTGACCGCCGCTTCGGTCAGCACGCGCGTCGTCTCTTGGAACGAAGCGGCCGAGATGAACGAGCGCGTCTGCAGCGATGCCTTGGTAATGCCGAGCAGAACCGGCGTGCCCGATGCCGGCTTCTTTCCCTGCGCCAGGGCCGCCTCATTGGCCGCGTCGAGCTCCATCTGATCGACCTGCTCGCCGGCCAGGAAATCGGTATCGCCGGTTTCGACAATGTCGACCTTTTGCAGCATCTGCCGGACGATCACCTCGATGTGCTTGTCGTTGATGTTGACGCCCTGCAGCCGATAGACCTCCTGGATCTCGTTGACGAGATAGGCGGCGAGTTCCTCGACGCCCTTGATCGCCAGAATGTCGTGCGGCGCCGGATTGCCGTCGACGATGTAATCGCCCTTCTCCACGATGTCGCCGTCCTGGAGATGGATGTGCTTACCCTTCGGAATCAGATACTCGACCGGTTCCGCGCCTTCCTCGTGCGGGACGATCGAAATCCGCGTCTTGTTCTTATAGTCGCGCCCGAACTGCACCGTGCCCGAGACCTCGGCGATGATCGCGTGGTCCTTCGGCCGCCGCGCCTCGAAGAGTTCCGCGACGCGCGGCAGACCGCCGGTGATATCACGTGTCTTCGCCGATTCCATCGAGATGCGGGCGATGACGTCGCCGGCCTTCACTTTGCCGCCCGGCTCGACGTTCAGGATCGCGTCGACCGGCAAATTATAGCGCGCCTCGCCGCCGCGCGGCAGTTTCAAAATCTTGCCGTCGGTGCCCTTCAAGACGATCGCTGGCTTTAAGGTAGCCGAACGCTGGTTGAGCCGCCAATCGACGACCACGCGCTTGGCGATGCCAGTCGATTCATCGACCGTCTCCGACAGCGACGCGCCTTCGACGAGATCTTCGAAGTCGACGATGCCGTCGACCTCGGTCAGGATCGGACGTGTATAAGGATCCCATTCGGCGATCCTTTGCCCGCGCTTGATCTTGTCGCCCTCGTCGACTTTGAGCCGCGCCCCATACTGGATGCGGTGCACGGCGCGCTCGACGCCATCCGGTCCTTCGATGACTACGGCGACGTTGCGCGCCATCACCATCAGATCGCCTTCCGAGTTGCGGGCGAGATGCGGGTTGCGGATCTTGATCACGCCGTCGAAGTTCGACTCGATGAACGACTGGTCGGCGATCTGCGCGGCGCCGCCGATGTGGAAGGTGCGCATGGTAAGCTGCGTGCCCGGCTCGCCGATCGACTGCGCCGCGATGACGCCGACCGCCTCGCCCATGTTGACAGGCGTGCCGCGCGCCAGATCACGCCCATAGCAGGTCGCGCAGACGCCGTTCTTGGCCTCGCAGACGAGAACCGAACGGATCTTTACTTCCTGGATGCCGGCGGCGTTGATCCGTTCCATGTGCCATTCTTCGATCATCTCGCCGGCGCGCACGATGATCTCACCGTCGAGGTCTTTCAGATCTTCGGCGGCGGTACGCCCCAGGATCCGCGAGGCGAGCGAGGCGACGATCTGGCCGGCGTCGATGATCGCCCGCATGCGGATGCCCTTCTTCGAGCCGCAATCCAGCATGGTGATGATCGAATCCTGCGCGACGTCGACGAGTCGGCGCGTCAGATAGCCGGAGTTCGCCGTCTTCAAGGCGGTGTCGGCGAGACCCTTGCGGGCGCCATGCGTCGAGTTGAAGTACTCGAGAACGGTCAGGCCTTCCTTGAAGTTCGAGATGATCGGGCTCTCGATGATCTCGCCCGAAGGCTTGGCCATCAGTCCGCGCATCGCGGCGAGCTGCTTCATCTGCGTCGGCGATCCGCGCGCGCCCGAATGCGACATCATGTAAATCGAGTTGATCGGCTTGTCGCGGCCGTGCTCGTCCTTCTGCACGGAGGAAATGCGCGCCATCATCTCGTCGGCGAGTCTGTCCGAGCATTTCGCCCAGGCGTCGACGACCTTGTTGTACTTCTCGCCCTGGGTGATGAGCCCATCGTTGTACTGCTGCTCATACTCCTTGGCGAGCGCGCTCGTCTCTTCGATGATGCGCGTCTTGGTCTCGGGCACGACCATGTCGTCCTTGCCGAATGAAATGCCGGCTTTGAACGCCTCATGGAAGCCGAGCGCCATGATCTTGTCGCAGAAGATCACCGTCTCTTTCTGCCCGCAGTTGCGGTAGACGGCGTCGATCATGTTGGAGATCTCCTTCTTGGTCATCAGTTTGTTGACGACGTCGAAAGGGATCTTCTTGTGGTCGGGCACCAACTGCCCGAGGATCATGCGGCCGGGCGTGGTTTCGAAGATTTTCGAAATCCGGTTGCCGTTCTCGTCGAACGTCCAGGCGCGTCCCTTGATCTTGGTGTGCAGCGTCACCGCCTTGGCGGCGAGCGCGTGCTCGAGCTCGCCCAAGTCGGCAAACGCCATGCCCTGCCCCGGCTCGCCGTCGCGCATCAACGTCGAGTAGTAGAGACCGAGGACGATGTCCTGGCTGGGCACGATGATCGGTTGACCGTTCGCCGGGTGCAGGATGTTGTTTGTCGACATCATCAGCACGCGCGCCTCGAGCTGCGCTTCGAGCGACAGCGGCACGTGCACTGCCATCTGGTCGCCGTCGAAATCGGCGTTGAAGGCGGCGCAGACGAGTGGATGCAGCTGGATCGCCTTACCCTCGATCAGCTTCGGCTCGAACGCCTGAACGCCGAGCCGATGCAAGGTCGGGGCGCGGTTGAGCATCACCGGATGCTCGCGGATCACCTCGTCGAGGATATCCCAGACTTCGGGCTTCTCTTTTTCGACGAGCTTCTTCGCCTGTTTGACTGTCGCGGACAGCCCCTTCGCGTCAATGCGCGAATAGATGAACGGCTTAAAGAGCTCGAGCGCCATCTTCTTCGGCAGGCCGCATTGATGCAGCTTCAGCTCGGGACCCACGACGATGACCGAACGACCGGAATAATCGACGCGCTTGCCGAGCAGATTCTGGCGGAAGCGCCCCTGCTTACCCTTGAGCATGTCGGCAAGCGACTTCAACGGCCGCTTGTTGGCGCCGGTGATTACGCGTCCGCGCCGGCCGTTATCGAAGAGCGCATCGACCGCCTCCTGCAGCATCCGCTTCTCGTTGCGGATAATGATGTCGGGCGCACGCAGCTCGATCAGCCGCTTCAAGCGGTTGTTGCGGTTGATGACGCGCCGGTAGAGATCGTTGAGATCGGAGGTGGCGAACCGCCCGCCGTCGAGCGGCACGAGCGGCCGCAGATCCGGCGGGATGACCGGAACTTCGGTCAGGATCATCCACTCGGGCTTGTTGCCGGAATGCAGGAAGGCCTCGATGATCTTCAGCCGCTTGGCGAGCTTCTTCGGCTTCAATTCGCTCGTCGACTCGGCGATCTCAACCTTCAATTGCTCGGCGATCTTGGTAAGGTCCATGGCGCGCAGGAGTTCGCGGATTGCTTCCGCGCCAATCTGTGCGGTAAACGAATCCTGGCCGTATTCGTCCTGGGCGCGCAGGTACTCATCCTCGTTGAGGAGCTGGCGCTCCTTGAGCGGCGTCAGCCCCGCGTCAATAACGATGTAGGACTCGAAGTAAAGGATGCGCTCGAGATCCTTCAGCGCCATGTCGAGCAAAAGCCCGATGCGCGACGGCAACGACTTCAAGAACCAGATGTGCGCGACAGGAGCGGCGAGCGAGATGTGGCCCATGCGCTCGCGCCGCACCCGCGACAGCGTGACTTCGACGCCGCACTTCTCGCAGATAACGCCCTTATACTTCATCCGCTTGTACTTGCCGCACAGACACTCATAGTCCTTGATCGGCCCGAAGATGCGCGCGCAGAACAGGCCGTCGCGCTCCGGCTTGAAGGTCCGGTAGTTGATCGTCTCGGGCTTTTTGATCTCGCCGTACGACCAGGAGAGGATTTTCTCCGGGCTCGCAATCGAGATCTGGATCTGATCGAAGGCTTGCTGCGCGACGACCGGACTAAAGAGATTCAAGACCTCTTGGTTCATTCTTTTCTCCTGATCCGCCCGCGCGGCGAAGGCCGAAGCGCGGGTAGCATTTCTTTGCCGATAACAACCGACGTACGAAATCAGCGGCGCGGGCAGCTGCGCCCGCGCCACAACCGATCTTCATTCGGCTGCCTCGGCCGAAGGCAGAGCCGCGGCCGGACGAGCCGAGGTGTTGAGTTCGACGTTGAGTCCGAGCGAGCGCATCTCCTTGACGAGCACGTTGAAGCTTTCCGGAATGCCGGATTCGAACGCGTCATCGCCGCGCACGATCGACTCATAGACCTTGGTGCGACCGGCGACGTCATCGGACTTCACCGTCAGCATTTCCTGCAGCGTATAGGCGGCGCCGTAGGCTTCGAGCGCCCAGACCTCCATCTCACCGAAACGCTGCCCGCCGAACTGCGCCTTACCGCCCAGCGGCTGCTGGGTGACGAGGCTATAGGGACCGATCGAGCGGGCGTGGATCTTGTCGTCGACGAGGTGATGCAGCTTCAGCATATAGATGTAGCCGACGGTCACCTTGCGATCGAAAGGTTCACCGCTGCGCCCGTCATAGAGCGTCACCTGGCCGGTGCTGTCGAGACCGGCACGTTCGAGCATTTCGACGATGTCATGCTCGTGCGCGCCGTCGAATACCGGTGTGGCAATCGGCACGCCGTTGCGCAAGTTCTCTGCAACCTCAAGCAAGGTCGCTTCATCCATAGCCTCGATTTCCTTCTTCGAGCCGTAGATCTCGCCGAGCTTGTGGCGCACGGGCGCGAGATCCTTGGTCCGAAGATAGAGGTTCACGGCTTCCGCGACCTGCCGGCCAAGACCGGCGCAGGCCCAACCGAGATGCGTCTCGAGAATCTGCCCGACGTTCATGCGGCTCGGCACGCCGAGCGGGTTCAGCACGATATCGACTGGCGTTCCGTCGCCGAGGAAGGGCATATCCTCCTCCGGAACGATCTTCGAGACGACGCCCTTGTTGCCGTGCCGACCGGCCATCTTGTCGCCCGGCTGGATCTTGCGCTTCACGGCGACGAAGACTTTCACCATCTTCATCACGCCGGGCGGCAGTTCGTCGCCGCGCTGCAATTTTTCGACCTTGTCGAGGAAGCGGCTCTCGAGCCCCTTCCTCGCCTCGTCATATTGGCGGTGCATGGCCTCGGTTTCGGCCATGAGCCTGTCGTCTTCGACCGCGAACGTCCACCATTGGGCGCGCGGATAGGCTTCCAGCACCTCTTTGGTAATCGGCGTGTCCTTCTTCAGGCCCTTGGGTCCGGCAACCGCAATCTTGCCGATCAGTAATTCGGAAAGCCGGCTGTAGACGTTACGGTCGAGGATCGCGAGTTCGTCGTCGCGGTCTTTGGCGAGCCGCTCGATTTCCTCGCGCTCGATCGCCTGAGCGCGCTCGTCCTTCTCGACGCCGTGGCGGTTGAACACGCGCACTTCGACGACGGTGCCTTGGACGCCCGGCGGGACGCGCAGCGAAGTATCACGCACGTCGGAGGCCTTTTCGCCGAAGATGGCGCGCAGCAATTTCTCTTCCGGCGTCATCGGGCTTTCGCCCTTCGGGGTGATCTTGCCGCACAGAATGTCGCCGGCCTGCACCTCGGCGCCGATATAGACGATGCCCGCTTCGTCGAGATTCTTCAGCGCCTCCTCCGAGACGTTGGGAATATCGCGGGTGATCTCTTCCGGCCCCAGCTTGGTGTCGCGCGCCATCACCTCGAATTCATCGATATGGATCGAGGTAAAGACGTCGTCCTTGACGATCCGCTCGTTGAGCAGGATCGAATCCTCGAAGTTGTAGCCGTTCCACGGCATGAAGGCGACGAGCACGTTGCGGCCGAGCGCCAGATCGCCGAGGTCGGTCGAAGGACCGTCGGCGATGACGTCGCCCTTGCTCACGAAGTCGCCGACCCGCACCAGCGGTTTCTGGTTGATGCAGGTCGATTGGTTGGAACGCTGGAACTTCAAGAGCCTATAGATGTCGACGCCGGGTTTGCTCGGATCGGTCTCCTCGGTGGCGCGCACCACGATACGCGTCGCATCGATCTGATCGACGTAGCCGGTGCGACGCGCCGCGATCGCGGCGCCCGAATCGCGCGCCACGACGGACTCCATGCCGGTGCCGACGAGCGGCGCGTCCGCCTTGATGAGCGGCACCGCCTGCCGCTGCATGTTCGACCCCATGAGCGCCCGATTGGCGTCATCGTTCTCGAGGAACGGAATCAGCGCCGCGGCGACGGAGACGATCTGCTTCGGCGAGACGTCCATGAAATCGACGCGGTCACGCGCCGCCATGACCACGTCGCCCGCATGCCGACAGACGACGAGATCTTCGGTCAGCGTACGCTTGGCGTCGAGAGGCGCGTTGGCCTGCGCGACGTAGTGCTTGGCTTCCTCCATCGCGGAGAGATAGACCACCTCGTCCGTCACCCGGCCTTCCTTGACGCGCCGGTAGGGCGCCTCGATGAAGCCATACTTGTTGACGCGCGCGAAGGTCGCAAGCGAGTTGATGAGGCCGATGTTCGGGCCTTCCGGAGTCTCGATCGGACAGATCCGCCCGTAATGGGTAGGGTGCACGTCGCGTACCTCGAATCCGGCGCGCTCGCGCGTGAGCCCGCCCGGACCAAGCGCCGAGAGACGCCGCTTGTGGGTGATCTCGGAAAGCGGATGAGTCTGGTCCATGAACTGCGAAAGCTGCGAGGAGCCGAAGAACTCGCGCACCGCCGCCGCGGCTGGCTTGGCGTTGATGAGATCCTGCGGCATTACGGTATCGATATCGACCGAGGACATGCGTTCCTTGATCGCCCGCTCCATGCGCAACAGGCCGAGCCGATATTGGTTCTCCATGAGCTCGCCGACCGAGCGCACCCGGCGGTTGCCAAGATGGTCGATGTCGTCGATCTCGCCGCGCCCGTCGCGCAGATCGACGAGGGCACGCACCACCGCGATGATGTCGGCCTTGCGCAGCACGCGCATCGTATCGGGTGCGTCGAGGTCGAGGCGCATATTCATCTTGACGCGACCGACGGCGGAGAGATCGTAGCGTTCCGAATCGAAGAACAACGAATGGAACATCGCCTCCGCGGTTTCGAGAGTCGGCGGCTCGCCCGGACGCATCACCCGGTAGATGTCGAAAAGCGCATCCTCGCGCGACGAGTTCTTGTCGACCGCGAGCGTGTTGCGGATATAGGGACCGATGTTGACGTGATCGATGTCGAGCACCGGCAGTTCGGTGAACCCCGCCTCGATCAGGGCCGGCAGAGTCTTCACGGTGATCTCGTCGCCCGCTTCGGCGAAAATCTCGCCGGTCGACGGATTATAGAGGTCGGCGGCGATGTACTGGCCGTGCAGATCGACGTTCTGCGCCTTGATGAACTTGACGCCCTTTTCGACCAGTAGCCGCGCCGCACGCGCGGTCAGCTTCTTGCCGGCTTCGAGCACAACCTCGCCGCTATCCGCGTCAATGATATCGACGCCCGCCTTCATGCCTTTCATCCGTTCCGGGTCGAAAGGCAGGCGCCAGCCGTCGCCTTCGCGCGTGTAGGCGACCGTATTGTAAAAAGTCCGCAGAATCTCCTCGCCATCCATGCCGAGCGCATAGAGCAGCGAAGTCACCGGAATCTTCCGCCGCCGGTCGATGCGCGCATAGACGATGTCCTTGGCGTCGAACTCAATGTCGAGCCAGGAGCCCCGATAGGGAATGATCCGCGCCGCGAACAGAAGCTTGCCGGAGGAATGGCTCTTGCCTTTGTCGTGGTCGAAGAAGACGCCCGGCGAGCGATGCATCTGCGAGACGATAACGCGTTCGGTGCCGTTGACGATGAATGTGCCGTTGTTCGTCATGAACGGCATGTCGCCCATGTAGACGTCCTGTTCCTTGATGTCCTTCACCGACTTCGCGCCGCTTTCGGGGTCGACGTCGAAGACGATGAGGCGCAACGTGACCTTCAGCGGCGCGGCGTAGGTCATGCCGCGCTGCCGACACTCGTCAACATCGTATTTCGGCGGCTCGAAGACGTATTTGACGAATTCGAGCAGCGCGACATTAGCAAAGTCGGAGATCGGAAAGACCGAGCGGAAGACCGCCTCGAGACCTTCGTCCGGGCGGCCGCCCTCCGGCTCCACGACCATCAGGAACTGGTCGTAGGAAGCCTTCTGCACTTCGATCAAGTTCGGCATCTCCGCGACTTCGCGGATATGTCCGAAAAATTTGCGAACGCGCTTCCGGCCGGAAAAGATCTGCGCTAACGGTTGGGCCATCGTGCTCCTCACAGGGTGAGTATCGTGCGGGGCTGCGCCCCGAAAACTTGCGCCACCATCTTGGGTCGCGCGGGGGCCTTGCATGCCCCTTTGCAAACTGCCGGTATTCGCCGCAACAGGAACGGCTCAACGGCCCCGAAGCGCGCTCCGGGACCGTTCGAAAGAGGAAGGGGTCGCCACCGCGACCGCTTCGATCACTTGAGTTCGACTTTCGCGCCGACCTTCTCGAGAGTGGCCTTGATCTTTTCGGCCTCCTCCTTGGTGACGCCCTCTTTGAGAGACTTCGGCGCCGATTCGACGAGATCCTTGGCTTCCTTCAAGCCAAGGCCGGTGACGGCGCGAACCTCTTTGATCACTTCGATCTTCTTATCGCCGATGGCGGCGAGTACGACAGTGAACTCGGTCTTCTCTTCGGCTGCCGCGGCAGCCGGAGCCGCCCCGCCCGCCGGACCTGCCGCGACCGCCACCGCAGCCGCCGCCGAGACACCCCACTTTGCCTCCAGCAATTTGGCGAGTTCAGCCGCCTCGAGCACCGTCAAGCTGGAAAGGTCGTCTACAATTTTCTCAAGATTGGCCATTGAGGTCTTCCTTCGAATTTGGGCGTGAGCGAGAGCTGAAATTCAGGCCGCGTCTTTTTCGGAGTAGGCTTTGACGACCCGTGCGAGCTTGCTCGCCGGAGCCGTCGTGAGTTGAGCGAGCTTGGTCGCCGGTGCCTGGATGAGGCCGACGAGTTGGGCGCGCAGTTCGTCGAGCGAGGGCAACGTCGCGAGCGACCGGACCGCCTCGACGTCAAGCGCCGTCTTGCCCATGGCGCCGCCAAGGATCACGAGCTTCTGGTAATCTTTGGCGAACGTCACGGCGACTTTGGCCGCGACCACCGGATCCTGCGAGTGCGCAAACAGAGTCGGACCCTTCAGCAGAGCGGCGATCGACGCCATGTCGGTGCCTTCGAGGGCGATCTTGACCAGACGATTTTTGGCGACTTGTACGATGCCCCCTGCCGCGCGCATCTGTCTGCGCAGCGTCTGCATTTGGGCGACCGTCAAGCCGGAGTAGCGAGCCACCACCACAACCGAAGTCGTCCGGAAGACTTCGTTCAGGGCGGCAACGGAGGCTTTCTTTTCAGCTCTGTCCACAATACACTCTCTGTCTCAGGCGGGGCTTGCCGCCGGTTGCGTCAGCCGGAAAGACAGTTCGGTCTTTCGCGGCGCTACGCCTGTCCTCCGGAACGAAGCATCGCGCCGGACAGAGGGATTCGTCCAAAAACAAAGTTTGCAGGAACTGCCGCACCCGCACTTCGCATTTCGACCCGACCCCGTCTATGCTGGCATCTTTGGCACGCCGGCCGGAACCGGAACGAGCGCTCGACATTAAGCTTGGACGCGAATGTTCCCGAATTTTCGGGGCATGTTCGTCCGCGCACCTGCAGTCTCGGACAGGACATGACCGGTCAAAGACGTTTGCTTTGCTGCATTGGCAAAACCTACGTCCCACCGGCCATCCCGCCGCGCCTCACCTGCCGGAACAGGCCCGGCGTGCAAGACGCGGAAGCTGAAAGGGTTTGAGGCTGGAGCTTTAGGCCCGCAACCCAGAACCCCCTATTTAACCTCAACCTCGCGCTGTGCCAAGGGGACGAATCCGCATTTCTTCGCCTTGTCAAGCCCTGCGAGCCGCGCCGATCGTCCTCAGATTCGCACCGTCGCCGGATCGACCTTGACTCCCGGACCCATCGTCGAGGAAAGCGCAACACGCTGAATATACGTGCCTTTCGCGCCTTGCGGCTTGGCCTTCGAAACGGCGCCGACGAAGGCTGCGACGTTTTCAACGAGCTTTTTTTGATCAAACGAAGCCTTGCCGACGCTGCCCTGAACGATTCCCGCCTTTTCCACCCGAAATTCGACCGCCCCGCCCTTAGCCGCCTTGATCGCGGCCGCAACGTCGGTCGTGACCGTCCCCACCCGAGGATTCGGCATCAGCCCGCGCGGTCCCAACACTTTGCCGAGCCGACTCACCAGCGGCATGAAGTCGGGCGTGGCGATACAGCGGTCGAACTCGATGGTCCCCGCCTGGACGGTTGCGATAAGATCTTCAGCCCCGACGATGTCGGCGCCCGCTGCCTTCGCTTCGTCGGCCTTGTCGCCGCGCGCAAAGACCGCGACTCGCTGTGTGCGGCCGGTGCCGTTCGGCAGATTTACAACGCCGCGCACCATCTGGTCGGCATGCTTCGGATCAACCCCGAGGTTCATGGCGATTTCGACGGTTTCGTCGAACTTCGCGCTGGCGCGTTCCTTCACGAGCTTCACCGCCTCTTCGAGCGGATAGAGCTTGACCCGGTCGATTCCCGAGCGTGCATTGCGAACCCGTTTCCCTGCCTGGCTCATCGGATCACTCCACCACTTCGAGCCCGAGCGAACGGGCGGAGCCTTCGATCTGACGCGCCGCGGCTTCCACGCTCGCGCAGTTGAGATCGGGCAATTTCTTGGTTGCGATATCGCGGATCTGCGCCTTGGTAACCTTGCCCACGAAGCCGCGGCCGGGAGTCTTGGCGCCCGACTCGACACCCGCCGCCTTTTTCAGAAAATAACTCACGGGCGGCAGTTTCATCTCAAAGATAAAGGAGCGGTCCTGATAGGCGGTGATGATCACCGGAATGGGCGTGCGCTTCTCCATTTGCGCGGTGCGCGCATTGAAGGCCTTGCAGAACTCCATGATGTTGAGGCCGCGCTGCCCGAGCGCCGGACCGATCGGCGGCGACGGATTGGCGGAACCGGCTGGCACTTGCAATTTCACATAGCCGGCAATTTTCTTTGCCATAATAAACCTCGTCAAGGCCCGGCCTGCCGGGCGGTTGCGGGTACGTGGTCGGATGCAACGCCGGTTGGCGGCCGGGCGCGTCTCCCACGCAACTGACCCTCCCCTCCGGGAGAGGGTCGCGTTCAAACTTTCTCCACCTGCGTATATTCGAGTTCGACCGGAGTGGCGCGGCCGAAGATCGAAACGGCCACTTTCACCCGCGACCGGGCCTCGTCAACCTCTTCGACCGTCCCGTTGAAAGAGGCAAACGGCCCATCGGCAACCCGGACCGTTTCGCCGATCTCGTAGGAAATCGACGATTTCGGCCGCTCGACACCCTCGGCGACCTGGCCCTTGATGCGCTCCGCCTCGCCGTCAGAAATCGGCATCGGCTTCTTGTCGGCACCCAGAAAGCCCGTCACTTTCGGCGTGTTCTTGATGAGATGATAGATCTCATCGGTCAGGTCGCATTTGACGAGGACGTAGCCGGGGAAGAACTTGCGCTCGGAATTGACCTTGCGGCCCTTACGCACTTCGACCACCTGCTCGGTCGGTACCAGAATCTCTTCGAACTCGGCGGAAAGGCCGCGTTGGGCGGCCTGTTCGCGGATCGATTCGGCAACCTTCTTTTCGAAATTGGAATAGGCGTGAACGATATACCAGCGCATGCTCATGGCTGCCCTCGGAGGCTCCTTAAAATCAATGGCCGAGGCTCATGATCAAATGGACCATCAGGCGTAGAACTTCATCGACGGCAAGAAAGAACAGACTCGTCAAGATCACCATCACGATGACGAGCGCCGTCGTGGTCAGGGTCTCGCGCCGCGTCGGCCAGGTAACCTTTTGGGTTTCCTGGCGCACCTCCTGAAGAAATTCCAAAGGATTGACCACTGTCGCTCACGCTTTCGATGAAGCTTTGCCGGCGAAAGGTTTGCCGGGGGATCGCCAAACGCAATCCTAAACCCAATTCCCGCTGCGGCCAAAAAAGTCGCGGCGCGGAGCCGACCGGCCACGCGCCACATGCGCTCTATATAATCTACGAAGTCCCTCCCGCCAAGTCATTTCGGCCGGCACGCGCACCGGCCGGGCTCAGATCGCGTAATCCTCGTAGAAGGAATGCTGGTTGCGGAGCCGAATGAAGACCTCGTCGTCCAGCTTGAGGCCCAAGGCGCGATACGCCTGGTTGGTGAGTTCCGCTTCGATCTGCTGATGGTCGTCCTGCCTGACGAGTTCGACGTTCACCGCCGCGCCCGCAAAGCCGATATGGCACACCTTCGCGGCGATCGCCGAGCCGTCTGGATTTTCGCGCAGGATTTCGACGTCGTACGGCCGCACGAAGGTCACCGGCGCATCGCCGCGCGGCACGCCGTCATGGCGGGCGTGGAACAGGTTGTAGCTCCCCAAAAATCCATACACGAAGGGATTGGCCGGCCGCTCGTAGACTTCTTCGGGCGAACCGATCTGCTCGATCCCGCCTTTGTTCATGACGGCGATGCGGTCGGCGACTTCGAGCGCCTCCTCCTGGTCGTGGGTGACGAAAATCGAGGTGACGCGAATGCGCTCGTGCAGCTTGCGCAGCCAACGGCGAAGCTCGCGCCTTACGGTTGCGTCGAGTGCGCCGAACGGTTCGTCGAGCAGCAGAACGCGCGGCTCGACGGCCAGCGCGCGGGCCAGCGCGACGCGCTGGCGCTGCCCGCCGGAGAGCTGGTGCGGATAGCGGGCGGCGAAATTCTGCAGTTGCACTAGAGCCAGCAGTTCCTCGACTTTCGCCCGGATCGCGGCGTTGGACGGACGCTCCCGCCAAGGCTTGGAGCGAAGACCGAAGGCAATGTTCTCGAACACGCTCATCCGCTTGAAGAGCGCGTAATGCTGGAAGACGAAACCGATGCGCCGCTGGCCGACCCCGGTTGCGGAGACGTCGATGTCGTCGAAGAGAACTTTCCCGTTGCCGGGGTCGGCATCCTCGATGCCGGCGATCACACGCAGCAACGTCGTCTTGCCGGAGCCGCTCGGGCCGAGCAGCGCGACGAGTTCGCCCGAGTTGACCTTAAGGCTCACGTCCTTGAGCGCCTGGGCGGAGCCGTAGGATTTGCTGATCCCCCGCACTTCTATGCTCATCGGACTTTACCTCCTTCTCGAAGGGTTCGGCGGTTTGCGTTCGGTTCGTTTTCCATTCGACGGCGCCCTTGATGATCAGAGTCAAAACCGCCAGCCCCGCCAGCAAGGTCGCGACGCTGAACGCCGCCTGCGTATTATATTCGTTCCATAGTTTTTCGATTCTGAGCGGCATCGTGTCGTTGACATCGATATGGCCGGAAACCACCGAGACCGCGCCGAATTCGCCGAAGGCGCGGGCGGTGCACAGGATCGTGCCATAGAGCAGGCCCCATTTGATGTTGGCGAGCGTGACGGTCCGGAACGTGCGCCAGCCGCCGGCTCCCAGCGAGAGCGCGGCGAGTTCCTCCTCCAATCCCTGCGCGTCCATCAGCGGAATGAGCGAGCGGGCGACGAAAGGAAAGGTCACGAAGATCGTGGCGAGCACGATGGCGAGCGGCGTGAAGATGATTCCCTGGTAGGTGCGCGCGAAGACGAACGGCCAGAAGTGGCCGGAAAAACCCTGCCAAGCGAGCGAGGTCGGATCCGGCCACTGCAAGTTGGTGGCCCAATCGCCGAATATGCCGCCGCGGCCAAGGAGCAGCACGAAAACCAATCCGGCAATCACCGGGGAGATCGAGAACGGCAGATCGATCAGCGTGATCAACAATACGCGGCCGCGAAATTGGAATTTGCTGATCGCCCAGGCCGCCGCCAATCCGAAGACGATGTTGAGCGGCACGACGATCGCCGCCACGATGCAGCTCAAGCGGATCGCGCTCCAGGTGCGCTCCACCTGGCCGCGTTTGGCGTCCGCCTTTAGTTTTTCGGATAACGACGGCTGCGCGACATGGCTCGGCGGCGCGTAGAAGGTCTCGACATAAGCGCCGACGCCGTTCGACAGCGCCTGCGAGAAGACATTGATGACCGGCAGCACCACGAAGGCCGTCAGAAACAGGACGGTCACCGCGATCAGCAGCCGTCCCACCGGCGATCGCTTCGCAGCCGGCCGAGCGGCGGGCGCCTCCGCCGCGTGCGCTTTGCTGATCGGCGCGCCCGCCATGCTTATGCCACCGCCCGCTGGCGGCGCCTCGACCAGAATTCGATGCCGTTGATGCCAAGCAAAACGAACAGCGAGATGAGGAGCAGGACGACGCCGATCGCGGTTGCCTGCGGCGTTTTAAATTCGTCGAGCTTGATGACGATTTGCAGCGGCACGATCTGCGATTTGCCGGGAATGTTGCTGGCGATGAAGATGACCGAGCCGTATTCGCCGATGGCGCGGGCGAAGGCGAGCGCGATGCCGCTCAGCCAAGCGGGAAAGATCTCCGGAAAGATGACGCGGCGAAAGGTCATGAACCGGTTCGCTCCGAGACTATGCGCCGCCTGCTCATATTCGGGATCCCATTCCTGAAGCACCGGCTGCACGGTGCGCACCACAAAAGGGAGACCGACAAAGACCAGGACGATAACGATGCCGGCATTGGTGTTGCTGAACGGAAAGTCGAGAAAGGAGAGCGCACCGCTCGGCAAAAGGTCGGGATGCCCGACGCGGCCCGCCAGAAAATTAGCGGCGGCGACAAGGTGATCGCCGAAGCCGCCGATCCAACCGTCTTTAAGATAGAGCGTGCTGAAGGTGATGCCAGCGACCGCGGTCGGCAGCGCGAAGGGGAAATCGATCAAGGCGTCGAAGAACCGCCGTCCGAAAAACGGCTCGCGCACCAGAACCCAGGCGACGATCAGGCCGAAGATGCCGTTGATCGCGGCAGCGAGAATGGCCGCGCCGAGCGTGAGCCGGAAAGCGGCGACCACCACCGGATCGACGAGCGTCCCGTAAAATTCGCTCCAGGTGAGCTGCGTCGTCTTGATGACAAGCGCCGCGAGCGGCAGCAAAATAAGCAGCGACAGATAGAACAGGGTATAGCCGAGCGTGAGCGGGAGACCCGGAATGACGTGGGAGGCGCGAGTCATGAACTCAGTCTCTTACTCAGTCTCTTGCGAAGAGCGGTCGCGCCGCTCGCCGATCAGGAAGGCGCGGCGAAGATACCGGCAATGCGCACTCCAATCTAGTTCGTTGGCTTGTAGATCTGATCGAACACGCCGCCGTCGGCAAAGAAGGTTTGCTGCGCCTTCGGCCAGCCGCCGAAGGCTTGATCGACCGTAAACAGTTTCAGCCGCGGGAAGTCGGCGCTATATTTCTTAAGGATCGCGGTGTCGCGGGGACGATAATGCCATTGGGCGATCACGTCCTGCGCCTCTTTCGAATAGAGAAAATTGAGATAGGCCTCGGCGACGGCGCGCGTGCCCTTCCTGTCGACAACCGAATCGACGACGGCGACCGGCGGTTCGCCGAGCACGCTCACCGAGGGATAGACGATGTCGAACTTGTCTTTGCCGAATTCGTCCTCGGCGAGATAAAGTTCGTTCTCCCAATTGAGCAGCACGTCGCCGATTCCCTTTTGCGCGAAGGTCACGGTCGCAGCGCGGGCGCCGGTATCGAGCACCGGGACGTGTTTATAGAGTTCGGTCACCGCGGCGAGCGCGGCGGCGCTTTTGTAGACCGGGAAATCCTTGGCCGCTTTGCCGGCGGCGATCGATGCCGCGAGGCCTTGGGGCGTCGATAGGTCATAGGTCTTGGCGCCGGCGACGGCGCCCCACAGGCCGAGGAACGCCCAGCGCCCTGCCCCGCTGACTTTCGGATTGGGTGCGATGACTTGCACGTCGGGGCGCAGCAGATCTTTCCAGTCGTGGATGTGTTTGGGATTGCCCTTGCGGACGAGGAAAGCGACGGTCGAAGTATAGGGAGCGGCGTTGTAGGGGAAGCGGTTCTGCCAGCCGGGCTTGATTAGGCCGGCGCGCTGGATTGCGGTTATGTCCCAGCCGAGGCCGAGAGTGACGACGTCGGCTTGCAATCCTTCGATCACCGCGCGGGCCTGTCTGCTCGAACCGCCGTGGGATTGTTCGACGAGGACGTTGACGCCGGTCTTCGCCTTATAGGCGTCGACGAAAAGGTCATTGATGGCCGCATAAAGTTCGCGGGTTGGGTCATAGGAGACGTTTAGAATCGTGACGTTCTGGGCGCTGCGCGCCTGCATGGCCCAACCGCCCGCCAATGCAACACCACCGACAAGCGCCAAGCCGAAAGCTGCGATCCTCAATCCACGCATGTCCATCCCCCGGTCGGCGGCAGCGATCGTCACGGACGAAAAACCGTGGCGGAACAGAAGTCAAGCTTATTCTATAAATTTTGTAGACATTTGGCTCAGGCGCCGGCCGGGGCGGCGAGCCTTTGCGGCCTGCCAAAAAATGTGCGGAAATCCGCGGCTTCAGGGGAGATGGCAGGAGAGGAGGGACTCGAACCCCCAACCCCCGGTTTTGGAGACCGGTGCTCTAGCCAATTGAGCTACACTCCTAGCAAGCCTAGATATGTTTAGCGGGTCGCGGCGCGATAAGGCAAGCAGCCCCGCCTGCCTTCAGCCCTGCCGAGGAGTTCCTTCATGACCGCCCGTTCCGCCACTCCGCTCGCTGCCGTTGTGACGGCACTCTCGATCTCCTGCGCGCCGTTCGGCACGGCGGCTTTGGCGCAGTCGGCCGGGCAAGTGGCGTCCGACGCTCCCGTCAACGATCAGGCGAACTCGGCGGCGGCCATGAAGGATACGCTGCAAGATCCGCGGATCGCGAACGCGCAAGGCGGCGAAAGAGGCATTTGGAAATGGGTCGTGCCGCCGGTCAAGATGAAGGGCGCGTTTGACAACAACGATCCGATCGGAGTGATCGCTGGAAAGAAGATCCCCGCCGATTGCTCGATCAATTGGGCGGATCCGGACACGCACCGGCTGTTTTGTTTCTCCACGGCGACTTCGCTCGTCTATTTCCTCGATGCGCCCAAGGACTACACCGAGAAGGCGGAAAAAGCCTGGCATCAGATGCAAAAGACCCCGACTGGCTAGGCCGGCTCGACCCAAACCGCCGTGCCATAGGCCAGAACTTCGGTGATACCGTCCATGATCTCATTGGCGTCGTAGCGCATGCAGACGACCGCATTGCCGCCGCTTTGGCTGGCGTGCTCGCACATATGGTCGAGCGCCTCCTGGCGGGCGGTTTCCGCCAATTGCACGAAGGCGCCGAGCTTGCCGCCGAAGATCGATTGAAGGCCGCCGACCAGATTGCCGACGACACTGCGCGAGCGCACGGTTACCCCGCGCACCAGGCCGAGATGGCGGACAATACGGTAACCAACGATCTCATTGGTCGTTGCGACGATCATGGATTTCTCCCTATGAAATTTTGCCGGCGCGGCCGCCGGTGTCTCAATTCTCTTGTCGAAAAACTGGAGCGGGTGAAGGGAATCGAACCCTCGTATTCAGCTTGGAAGGCTGCTGCTCTACCATTGAGCTACACCCGCTTGGGACGCGAATATGCTCTGCTCGCCACTCCGTTGCAACACGGGCGCGGCAGTCCTATCGCGGCATCGTCAAGACAGCGGCATGCTCACTTGTGCTCGATGCGCGGTCGCCACGCTAGATCATCGCTCAATACATAAATCGAAACGGCCGCCAAAAACATCAGGACGCCAAGCCAGAAAAGCGGCGAATGATGGATGTGCCGCCAATCGCGTCGATCGACGGACTTTCGCCGCTCTCTTCGATGCTCGTTTTCTTTGTTCATTCGATGGTTTCCTGCGTGCCGGCTTGCGAAGGCCAAAGGGACGTGTTCCGATCCCTTATACTCCGTTTGTGGAATTCGAGGTTAGGGTTCAGCGCCGGGGTTCGCGCCAGTCGCTGTCTGGACATGCGCAGTGACGGGCGCGATAACCGCTGAAGCGAGTAGAGTTCGTACGCTACGAGATCAAAGTGGATCGACGCACGCTCAGCAAACAGCTTGTCCTCGGCGCCTTCGGTGCC
>JBOHJJ010000055.1:0-1553 GCA_050728495.1 Methylovirgula sp. | reverse complement strand
TCAGATCGCGGCGGCGATCCATTTCTTCAATTCGCCCTTTGGCGCGGCGCCCACTTTCGAGGAGGCCATCTTGCCGTCCTTGAAGAGAAGCAGCGTCGGAATGCTGCGGATGCCGAAAGCGCCGGCGACGCCCGGGTTCTCGTCCACGTTGAGCTTGGCGATCGTGATTTGCCCCTTCATTTCCTCGGCGATTTCCTCGAGCGAGGGGCCGATCATCTTGCAGGGGCCGCACCATTCGGCCCAGAAATCCACGACCACCGGCACTTTCGCACCCTCGATTTCGGACTTGAACGTGGCATCGGTGACTTTCACGGTGGCCATGGGCGCCTCTTAGATCCGCCGGAGAAGGATGATTCCTCTTGGGCTTCGCTGTTCAAGGTAGGAAGCGGGGCGCGGCGCGTCAAGCCGAGGGCGGGGCATCAATCTCGGCCGCAGCAGCTAGCCAACGCCGCATCGAGCTGTGCTTCGCCCAGCTCTACCACCTTCGGTCCCGCCGTCCAGATGAGCAACATGCGCAGAGCCTTGCCGGGCCAGAGCGGCGCCAGCACGGCGCGGTAGAGCGCCATCTGGGCGAGATAGGCGGGCGGCGTCGCCGTCGCTTCGCAAGGCGCGCCCGTTTTATAATCGGCAACGATCACCTCGCGTTCGGTTTCGACGATCCGGTCTACCTGGCCGCTGATCTCGCGCACCCGCCCATCAAAGCCGGCGATGCGGCCCACGACCGCGACTTCGGCGCGGGCGCGCGCACCGAAGAGATCGGCAAGCGCCGGCATCTCCAGCACGGAGAGCGCCTCGGAAATCAGCGCTTGGCGCATGCCTGCATCGAGGTCGCTCGCGCGTGCTTCGAGAAAAGTCTGCGCCGCCGCGTGCCGCGCATCCGCCGGCACATCCGGCAGATGCTGCAACAGCACGTGCATGAGGCGTCCGCGCTCCAGCGCGGCGCGGGGCAAAGCATCGGCGCTTTGCGATTCGACGGCGTCGGCCGCGGCAAGCGCGCTCGACGGTTTGAGCGGCGGTGGCGGCCTCGCCTCGGGCGGCGCGGGGCGCGTCAAAAACTCGGGCACATCGATGGCTTCCACGGCGCGTTCTTCCGCAGTGGCGGCCTCGCCGGCAAGTTTGCCCGCGCCATACCATTGCCGGATCGTTTCGCTGTCGTCCCAGAAGGCGGGAACCTCGATGAATGTCTCGCCGAGTGAGGCTTGGATCATACGGCTCCAGGCAAGCTCGCTGGGCTCGTTGCTCCCCCGATACCCGCTGATGTACAGCCGCTCTTCGGAGCGCGTCAGTGCGACGTAGAGCAGGCGGCGATGTTCGTCCTCCGCCTCCTTGCGTGCCTTGTCCTGGGCGAGCGCAACCGCACGCGGATCGGCGTCCTTGCGCGGCGACCAAGCGAGCACGTGCCTGCCGCGCCCCTCCAGGACGTGGATCTTATTGTCGTACCGGCCGCTCGGCACGCCGCAGGTGTCGGGCAGAAAGACGATCTTGGATTCGAGGCCTTTGGCGGCATGAATCGTCATGACGCGCACGCAGTCGCTGCCCGTCTCCATGTCGCG
>JBOHJJ010000054.1:0-7994 GCA_050728495.1 Methylovirgula sp. | reverse complement strand
CATCAGTCTCCAGGTTTGAGTGCGCGAATAAGGCCAACCTATTTCTTTCAGGCCGCGCCAGTCGATGATGATCCTGCCAGACGTTGCGAAAGTCTCCCGATTTGGGAGACCCTGCAAGGTCTCGGTGCGTCACCGATGACGTGTAAATTTAGGCCCGAAAGTGGGGCGAAACGCCACGTACGACCATAACGGATTAAATTCAAGTGCTATAAGTGGTTAGCGCTCGAAATGGAGAACCATGATGAGCCACGAAACAGGCGGGCATGAAGCTTAAAATCCCTCGGCGCGAAAGCGCTTTGCCGGTTCGACTCCGGCCGCCCGCATCAGGAAGGCTTCGCCAGAGGGCATGTGGCGCCCATATTGTGCGGGCCGAAGCGAGAACTTGCCGCAAACCGCACCGCCGAACGGAAGAGCGTGAGCCATGAGCGACACATCGACAGCCGAAGCGAAGATCGAAGCTGCCATCGCAGCCGAGCGGCAGCGGTGCATCAACCGCGTGCGGACCTATGCCGCGCTTCGCGATCAAGCCGCCGTCGATCTGGATAAAGCGGCGAGCGGTTTCGGCGATGACGAGCCCAGCGAAGGAGCGGCAGACCGCGCCCGAATGCAAGCGGAAGTGGCGCGCGACATCGCCCGCTTTTTGGCCGAAGAGCCAAAACTCTGAACTGAAGAGAAAGATCGAGCGCCGCGAGGATCGCGACTAAGAGCGCAAGTGACGGATGGGGCGAAAGCGTTGTGCAGGTTCGACTCCGGCCGCCCGCACCAGATTTCAGGCCTTCATCTCGCGATAATAGCGCGAGATACGGTCGAACCATTCATGCCGCGCCTGCAGGTGTGCCATGCCACGGCCGCGCTCCGGCAACTGCAGCGTCGCGACAAGTTCGTCGACTTCGCGGCGCGCCGAGACTTGCGACGCGGAGAGCGCGTTGCTGCGCATCCCTTCCTCGATCGGGTCGAGCGGCGTCAGCCCGATTGGAAACAGTTCCCGGAAGATCACCCGATCGTGCAGGCCCTCGGTGGTGCGGAACTGCAATTCGAGGGCGAGCCGCGACAGGCTCGTCTGAATCTGCCGCGCGTTGTTCGATTGCGTCGACGACATCCGGTTGCGGACCAGCACCCAATCGATGATGCCTTGATCGACGAGCTTGCGCTTGCGCCGCGCCTCCAGCACGAGGTCGGCATAATGGGCGACTTGGCCGCGCTGCGAGCGGTCATGATGTACGCGCGAGAACACATCGACGTCGATGAAGGAGTCGTTGATCGGCGAAACCAGCGTGTCGGCGAGAGAATGGGCGAGCCGCATCAGATAGGAGTCGGTCGCCGGCGTATCGATGACGACGAACTCGTATTCGTGTTCGACTTCGGCGATCGCCGCTGCGAAAGCGCCGAATTCCGCGGTCTCGTTATCGCGCACGCTCATCGAACTGCCGCGGTCGAGCGCGTGATGAAAGGGCATTTCGACGTTCCACGGCGCATCGACAGCCCAGGAGGCGCGGTTCTCGAAAAATCGTGTAAGGGTGCGCTGCCGCGTGTCGAGGTCGATGGTGGCGACCCGAAATCCGGCCTTCAAAAGCGCGACGCCGATGTGGATCGAAAGGGTCGATTTGCCGGTTCCGCCCTTTTCGTTGGCGACAACGATGACGTGCGCGGTGCGCAGATCTGGCGGATCATAAGCCATGGCATGCGCGGTCATCACCAATTTCCGCTCCTGGCCGACCGCGCAGAATCGCTCCGCCGCAGAGTCCGCATATTCAAGACCTAACGGTCGGCAAAGGTGCTGGCAATGGCGTTAGCCCATCCGCACGCGCCGACATGTTCTAGGCTCGGTGGAAAAATGGCGGAAATTGCGACGCCGATGCAAAACAGCCGTGAAACCGGCGAAATCTTCCGCGCCGCGGCGCAGTTCTTCTTTCATCGCAGGACCTTAGGCGAACCGTCGATTTTCGCTGGCGTTCGCCACCGGCTTGCCGCCGTAAAGCCAGTCGTAACGCGCCACGATCCGCTGTTCTCCCAGCGCGCGGATGGCGAGATCGCGGCATGCCGCGGGTGCGCCGGAGAGATGATAGATCAGGCCCTGGAGGCGCGATTCGCGCTGCACGCGTTCGATCCGGGATCGCCGCGCCGCGACAAACGTCGCGAGCGCCGCGGCGATGTCGCATCCGGGCTTGAGAAAGATCGCCAGCGCCGCCGCATCTTCGATCGCCTGCGCCGCGCCTTGCGCAAGGAAAGGCAGGATCGGATGCGCGGCATCGCCGACGAGTGCGACGCGGCCGGCGCTCCAGGTCGACGGCGGCGGACGCTCGATGAGCGGCCAGATGCGCCATTCCTTAGGCGCCGCGATCAATTCGCGGACGCGGCGATCCCAACCCGCAAATCGTGCCGCGATCCGGCGCGGATCGCCGGGCTCGGCCCACATATCGGGCGTCGCTTCGATCGCATTCGTCTCGCCAAGGATCGCGACGACGTTGGTGATCCTGCCGCCGCGCAGCGGATAATGCACGACGTGGGCGCCCGCGCCGAGCCACAGCGTGCTCTCCGGCTGGCGCAGTTCGAGCGCCAGTCGATCCGATTTGACGAGCGCCCGCCAGGCGACGTGGCGTGCGACACGCGGCATCGCGTCGGCTGCGTTCAGCCGTTCGCGCACGAAGGAACGCAGGCCATCAGAGCCGAGCAGGCAATCCGCGGCGAAACTTACCGATCTCGCGCCCTGCAAGGCGGTGGCAGTGATGCCGTGTTCCGTCACGGCCAAATCGGTGAAGGCGCAATGGGTTTCGATCCGGATTGACGGCGCATCGGCGACCGCATCGAGGAGCGCGCTTTGCAAATCGCCGCGATGCGCGAGCAGGTAGGGTGCGCCCCAGCGCCGCTCGGCGCCTTCGAGCGGGATCCGCGCGACCGTCGCGCCATCGCGGCCGCGTCGGATGCGAATGGCGCCTGGCGCGAGCGCCGCCGCGCCGAGGCGGGGCAGAACGCCGAGGTCGCGCAGAATCGCACTGGCGTTGGGCGAGATCTGCAGGCCCGCGCCGACCTCTTTTTCGAGCCGGCTGCGTTCGAGGATCGTCACGCTCCAACCGCCCCGCGCCAAGGCGAGCGCAGCGGTTAGTCCGCCGACGCCGGCCCCGGCAATCAGCGCATGCCCGCTCATCGCGGCGGACGCCGATCAGGTTTCAGGCGGTCGCGGCCGAAGAGAAGGCGCATTCGGGCGGAACGCATGCGTCGTGCTCCAGCGAAGGATCATAGACATAATGCGTCGAGCAATACGGGCAGACCACATCGTCGGCGTCGCCCATATCGATGAAAATATGCGGATGGTCGTCGGGCGGCAGCGCCCCGATGCACATGAACTCCTTGGCGCCGATACGCACGTGCGCGACGCCCGGCTGGTTGTGAAAATGCGGTGTGCCGTGACCGGCCATCGTCGGGAACCCGAATGAGAAGGCCCGCAGCATAGGGGCGCACACTGCGTTTGGGTAGCGGAAATGTATCCGCGACGCGACCGCGCATTGCAACGCCCGACCGCGCTCTCTATTTTCGCGCCGGCATGAAGGAATTCTCTTCGGACGGCGTGCGGATCGCCTACATCGATGTGGGGGAGGGAGAGTCGATCCTCCTCCTACACGGCTTTGCGTCGAACCACTCGGTCAACTGGGTCTTCCCGCAATGGGTGAAGACACTGAGCGGCGCGGGCCGGCGGGTCATTGCGTTCGATGCGCGCGGCCATGGACAGAGCGAGAAACTCTATCGTCCGGAGGACTATACCATTCCGCGCATGGCCGAGGATGCGCGCAATTTGCTCGATCATCTCGGTATCGAGCGGGCCGGCATCGTGGGTTATTCGATGGGCGCGCGCGTCGCCACGGTTCTCGCCTTGTCGCATCCGGCGCGCGTGCGCTCGCTCATCATCGGGGGCATGAGCGATAAGCTCGTTTCGTCTGCCGGGCTTGGCCCCGAGATCGCCGAAGCCTTGGAAGCGTCTTCCGCGGCGCACGTGAAAGCGGATGGCGCGAAGATGTTTCGGGTTTTCGCCGAGGCGACGCGCGGCGATCTCCAAGCGCTTGCCGCTTGTGCGCGCGGTGCAAGGCTGAAGGTTAGCGCCGCCGAACTCGACCTGCCGGTGCTTGTCGCGGTCGGCACCGAGGACGACATTGCCGGCGATCCGCGCCGGCTCGCCGCCTTGATCCCGCATGCCCAAGCCCTTCCCATTCCGGACCGGGACCACAACCGTGCCGTCGGCGACCCGGTTTTCAAACGGGGCGTTCTCGCCTTCCCGGGGTAGTGTCTCCGTTTGAACTTGGCTGAAGGGCCATGAAAGGTGTGGGCCGTACGAAAAGCACGCCTGCGGTCGGTAGGACGCCGATCTGCCCAGGGAGCGAGGAGAACGACGGTGGAAATCAAGCGCTGCGGCTCACAGCCTTCTGGCAACGGACCAGCAGACTGGTTTACGGGCACGGTCCGAATCGATCCGCTGTTCAGCGCGCCTGAGCCGGCGCGCGTTAGTGGTGCTAGCGTCACCTTTGAACCCGGCGCGCGCACGGCGTGGCACACCCATCCCCTCGGTCAGACTCTGATCGTCACGGCCGGCTGCGGTTGGGCGCAGCGCGAGGGTGGACCGGTTGAGGAAATCCGGCCGGGCGATGTGGTCTGGTTTTCACCCGGCGAGAAACATTGGCACGGAGCAACGGCTATTGCGGCGATGACTCATATAGCCATTCAAGAGAGGCTCGACGGTAAGCTTGTCGATTGGATGGAGCAGGTCAGCGACGAACCGGTACCGGATGTGATGCCAAACTGAGGTATGCCCCTTTCTGGAAACCCGCCCCTGAGCCTCGCGGCCGGTGTGCCGAAAGGGCACTGCTGCGGCGGAGTGCAAACCGTGTTAGGAGAGGGCGCTTTCTGGGGAGAGTTTCGTGATTCTCAGCACTGCGCCGCTGGCAAGACGGCCAAGTCTCGATCGGACGGATTCGCTCTTTGCGCGTGTTCGGATCGAGGCCGAAGAGATCGTGCGCCGCGAGCCGTGCATCGCCGGCTGGGTGTCGCTGACCGTCCTCGACCAACCGAGCTTGGAGGCGGCGATCATCCACCGTTTGGCGGCGCGGCTCGGCAACGACGCGGTCTCGGCCGAGTTCATCCGCCAGACCTACCTCGACGTAGTCGGCCGCGACGCCCTGATCGGCGTCGCGTTCCGCGCCGATATTATGGCGACCTTGGACCGCGACCCCGCCTGCACGCGGCTCATCGAGCCGGTGCTCTATTTCAAGGGTTTCCACGCGATCGCCACGCATCGCCTTGCGCACGTGCTATGGAACGCCGGACAGCGCGACCTCGCGCTCTATCTGCAAAGTCGCTCCTCCGAGGTCTTCCAGACCGACATTCATCCGGCGGCGCGGATCGGCAAGGGCATCTTTCTCGATCACGCGACGGGCCTCGTCATCGGTTCGACGGCGCTGATCGAGGATGACGTTTCCATGCTGCAGGACGTGACTTTGGGCGGGACCGGCAACGAGGGCGGCGACCGCCATCCGAAGATCCGGCACGGTGTGCTGATCGGCGCGGGCGCCAAGATCCTCGGCAATATCGAGATCGGCCATTGTGCGCGCATCGCGGCGGGCTCCGTGGTGTTGCGGCCGGTGCCGCCCAACAAGACGGTCGCCGGCGTGCCGGCGCGGGTCGTGGGCGAAGCCGGTTGCGCCGAACCGGCGCGCACCATGGACCAGATTCTCGCCGCCAAACGGGAATAAGCCGGCGACGAAGCACAGCCATGGCGCATGCGCAGCCGAGGGCGCGGACGGAGGCATGATTTTGGATAAGGTCGAACTGCGCAAATTGCAGGCGTTTCTACGCGCGTCCTTCGGCAATCAAGACCTGCGCGTCGTCGCGGCGAAGCGCAATCCCGAGGATGCGGAGGTGCATCTCGGCGAGCGCAACATCGCTTCGATCGTTGTCGACGACGAGGATGGCGACCGCTCGTTCGCGATGGCGATGAAGATTCCGGTGGAGCGCCATGTGCTCCAGGATTATCTGCGCCGGTTGTTCGAGAACGATAAGCTCAAGATCGTGCCGCGGCCGCGCAAGCAGGATTCCGTCGAGCTGAATTCCGGAGACGACTATCTGGGGATCATTTCCGCCGACGACCCGAAGGGCAGCACCCACACGCTGCAAGTGGCCATTCTCGATTTCGATCTTGAGGATTATTAGCGGCTTCGCGGCGCGTCAGAGCTTGATGTTTTCGTCGAAGTTTTCCGCATCGATCATCTCGTCGAAGGTGACGGCAACGCCGCCCTCGAAGACGCGCACCACGTGGCCCGTCGACTTCCCAAGTGCGACCCTGGTGCCGACCGCCGGCGTTGCCGGCGTACTGACCGCCGCACCCGACATCGAAACGTCGATGAGCTTGACGACGTGTTCGCGGTCACCCTCGATTTGCAGGATCGCGTGGCGCAGATGCGGTACGATGCGCTCGTGGCGCCGGTCCTCAGGCATCCCCAGAGTGTCGCGGTTGATGAGCCAGGTGAGCTGGTTGGCGATTTTCTCGCGCTTGACGAACGGAAGGTTCAACTGCAGCGCGAAGCCGCGCTCGGTGTGGCGCGCGATCTTGCCTTCGACGCGGCCGATCTGCTCGAGATAGGCGACGACGCGTTCGCCGATTTTGCCGCGCACGGGTGCTACGAGGGCCACGCCGCCGGGCGACATATCAGTCGTCTGGCAGGAGAATTCGCGCTTGTCTTCGAGCATGTAGCGGCCGACAAGGGCGATTGCGACACGCTGGTGGCGGCGTCGCTCTACTGGTTTAGAGAAAGGTTTAAGATTCAAAGTCATGACGCGCCGCGACCAAACCCGATCCGAACCGGAGCAAAGCCGTAAGGTGAACGCCACGAGTTAAGGCTGTCTTATCGAATCCGCAGAGACTGCCGATTTCGGCCGCAAATGTCACCTGCCGCCGGGGAAAACCCTTAGGTGTCCGCGCATCTTTGCTTTGAGCGGCTCCGGCAAAGGGGGCGCGGGCAGTTCACCATCATCGATCGCCCGCAGCGAACGCAACGTAAATTGATCGACCGGCAGGAGGCCGAGCCAGGTCGGCCGCGCCGCCGCCGTCATCAGCCCCAGAATCCGCGCTTGCGCGTAGCCGTTGTGACGCAACGGCAGGAGGAGAATTTCAAGATCGACTTTCGCATAGCCCTCGGGTCGCGCCTCGGCGCAGGCCACGACCGGGCAGGCGGCATCGACCACGGTCAGGAGAACGGCGGCGACGTTATGCACGTCGCGCGGCGACCAGAGGTCGAGAAACGAACGGCCCCTGCGCTCGTCGCAGAACAGCGCGTTGACGCGGCTGCCGGACATTAGGAACGGAAAGCGGTGTGCGACGTCGATGTCGAGCAAGAACGTGTCGGCGAGCACCTTGCTGATTGCCGCAAGATCGACCTCGGAACGTTCCGGGGCGCCGCGTTCGCCGCGCAAACGGTTCCAATAGTCGAAAAGTTCACGTGTCGCTGCCTGTCTCATTTCGATCCTCGTAGCCCATTCCGGGAGAAAACGAGGCGGCCTTGGTTCCAAATGGCACGCCGTTTCCCGGAATCTCCGTCTTCGGCTCGAATCGAGCAGCGGCCGTGCCAAGTGAGCGGCGCCGGGACCGAACCGTCATGGTCGTCCCCGGACTTGATCCGGGGATTGTCCCGGCCATCCATGCGGTCCGACAGCAGCTCATTTGCGAAGTAAGAAGCGCGGCGCGACGTGGATGGCCGCAAAATGCCGGCCACGCCGGGTCGAGGCCGCACGCAAATCTGCTATAAGGCCGCGATGACTTATCGCTTCGTAATCGCGCCGATGATGGATTGGACGGACCGGCATTGCCGTTTCTTCCATCGCATCCTGACGCGCCACGCGCGGCTCACTACCGAAATGCTGACCACGGGCGCCATCCTTCATGGCGACCGCGTGCGCCTGCTCGGATTTGACGAAGCCGAACATCCGCTCGCCGTGCAGCTCGGCGGCTCCGA
>JBOHJJ010000053.1:0-5668 GCA_050728495.1 Methylovirgula sp. | reverse complement strand
AAGTCCTCAAGGATCAGGCCCACGCCTTCGAGGAAGTCTGGAAGAGCCGCGTCTCGCGTCTGGACGAGATGCGCGGCTTCGTCGTGTTCCATCTCCTGAAGGGTCCGGAATTCGAAGATCATATCCTGTACGTCTCGCATACGGTCTGGGCGAGCCAAGCGGATTTCACCGCTTGGACCACATCCGAGCAGTTCCGCGCCGCCCACGCACGTGCCGGGGAGGAGAAGCCGAAGACGCTCGGCCATCCGCAGTTTGAGGGCTTCGAGGTGGTGCAGACGATCCGCAATCCGCAGCGCCGCGCGGCGGAGTAGGCGGGCTATCCCGGGCGGGGGCATGGCGGCCAGCTCTCTCCAGCCCTCAAGCCTCTTGCGCCGCCTGCTCCTGCCATTCGAGTGCCACGACCTTGCCGTTCTCGACGGTCAACGCCAGCCGACCGTGTTTCAGCTCGATGGCCTTTTCGCCAAAGATCTCGCGCCGCCAGCCTGCGAGAGCTGGGACATTGGCGTGGTCGTTGGCGGCGATTGCTTCGAGGTCCTCGACCGTGGCGAGCATTTTCGGCGCGACGCCGTGCGTTTCGCCGACCTGGCGCAGCAGCACTTTCAAAAGCTCGACGGTCGCGCCGCCGCCAACCGAGCGGCGTTCGCGGGTGAGTTTCGGTAGAGTTTTCGGATCGCGGGCAAGGCCGCGATGCGCGGCGGCGAGGATCTCGATGCCGGCGCGGGAACGTTCCATGCCGCGCGGAAAGGCGCGCAGGTTGGCGAGCTCTTCGGCACTCCGCGGCGCGGCAAGGGTGATCTCCATCAACGTGTCGTCCTTGAGCACCCGGCCGCGTGGCACGTCACGGCTCTGCGCCTCGGCCTCGCGCCAGGCCGCGATCTCGATGAGAATGGCGAGATCGCGCGGCTTGCGGACCCGGTTACGAAACCGCTCCCAGGCGCTTTCCGGATGTTGCTCGTAGGTCGCAGACGAAGTGAGCAGCGCCATTTCGTCGTCGAGCCAACTGAGCCGGCCGCTTGCCTCCAGGCGGTCGCGCAAATGGACGTAGATGTCGCGCAGATGGGTCACGTCGGCGATCGCATATTCGACCTGCGCATCCAACAGGGGCCGGCGCGACCAATCGGTGAAGCGTGACGACTTGTCGATACTCACTTTGGCGATCGATTGGACGAGTTCGCCGTAGGAAATCTGCTCGCCGAAGCCACAGACCATGGCGGCAACCTGCGTATCGAACAACGGCGTGGGGACAATCCTTGCGAGATTCCAAACTATTTCAATATCTTGCCGCGCAGCATGAAAGACTTTGATGAGCTTTGGATCGGCCATCAGATCAAAGAAGGGAGCAAGATCCAGTCCCTCGGCGAGCGCATCGATCGCCACGGCTTCCTCAGGCGAAGCGATTTGGACCACGCAGAGCCTGGGCCAGAAAGTCGTTTCCCTTAGGAATTCGGTATCGACAGTGATGAAGGGATGTTGCGCTACGCGGCGGCATACCTCGGCCAACTCGCGACTCGTCGTAATCAAGCTCATAGGGATCTAGATAAAGGAAAGGGTGCGGGCCGGCCAGAGCAGGGCGGCGCCGAAAGCGCACGGCATTTCAACATGGGTTCGCCCTATCGATCCGGCGAATTCTCGTATATGGAAGGCGGCTCGCGTTTTCCACATCCGATCGAGGTCCATGTCGTACCGTCTCGCAATTGCCGCCATCGTCCTTGGGGCAGGGGTTTCGCTCCCGGTCCACGCGCAAACTACAAACCCTCCGGGCACATCCCGGGCCCCCGCGGCCGCACCCGCCGAGCCCGCAAAACCGGCTCACAAACCTGCCGCGCCCAGGTCGGCGTCGAGACCGGAAGAGCCTATCAAAACCACCAATTATGGCGATTGGTCCTTGCGCTGCCGAGAGGGCGTTGCGCATTCCTGCGAAGTCTCGCAGACGATCGAGGCGCAGGATCGGTCGGCACCGATCGCCAAAATTTCGGTCGGGCGACCAGGGGGCACCGGCGACCTGCATGTCATAGTGATCCTTCCCAATAACGTCTCATTTCCGAGTTCGGTGCACATTCGCACTGACCCCAAAGACAAATGGGGCCTCGAACTCGATTGGGTACGCTGTATTCCGGGCGGCTGTTTCGCCGATGCTCTATTGAGCGACGAAACGATTGCCCGTTGGCGCGGTCTCAATTCGATCGGCAGTATCGTATTCCGGGATGCCGCCGGCGAGGAACTTTCCTTCCCGATGACCTTCCACGGCTTCGGCGAAGCGCTCGATGCGTTGAACAAGTCCTGAGGCGCGGCGCGGGTTCGGGCAAAGCCCGCAAAATTCACGATTCATGATGCATCGTTATCGGACGCATACGTGCAACGATCTGCGGGAGGCCGAAGCCGGCGCCGAGGTCAGGCTCGCTGGCTGGTGCCATCGCATCCGCGATCACGGCGGCGTGCTGTTCATCGATCTGCGCGATCACTACGGCATCACACAATGCGTCGTCGATCCCGATTCGCCGGCTTTCGCGCGCGCCGAGAAACTACGCTCGGAATGCGTCGTGAAGATTGATGGAACGGTGCGCAAACGGCCGGCCGGAACCGAAAATCTGGAAATGCCGACCGGTCTCGTCGAGGTCTACGTCCGCGACATCGAGGTTCTGGGGCCGGCAGCGGAACTGCCGCTGCCGGTCTTCGGCGAGCATCAATATCCCGAGGAGATGCGGCTCAAATATCGCTTCCTCGATTTGCGCCGCGACAAGCTGCACGAAAATATCATGTTGCGCGGGCGCATCATCGACAGCCTGCAGGCGCGGATGAAGACGCAGGGCTTCTTCGAGTTCCAGACGCCGATCTTGACCGCGTCGAGCCCGGAAGGGGCGCGCGACTTTCTCGTGCCCTCGCGGCTTCATCCCGGCAAGTTCTACGCGCTGCCGCAGGCGCCGCAGCAGTTCAAGCAGCTCATCATGGCGGCGGGTTTCGATCGCTATTTCCAGATCGCGCCTTGCTTTCGCGACGAGGATGCTCGCGCCGACCGCAGCCCCGGCGAATTCTATCAGCTCGATATCGAGATGAGTTTCGTCACCCAGGAGGATGTCTTCGCCGCGGTCGAGCCGGTGCTGCGCGGAGTATTCGAGGAATTCGGCGGCGGCAAGCCGGTTACCCAGAAATTCCCGCTGATCCCCTATGCCGAGGCGCTGTTGAAATACGGCTCCGACAAGCCCGATTTGCGCAACCCGCTCATCATCGCCGATGTGACGGAGGAATTTTCGCGCGACAACGTCTCCTTTAACGCCTTCAAAAACTTAATCAAGGTGGGCGGTGTGGTGCGCGCCATCCCCGCGCCGGGCGCTGCGGCGCAGCCGCGTTCCTTTTTCGACAAGCTCAACGATTGGGCCAAGGGCGAGGGTGCGCCGGGGCTAGGCTACGTCGTCTTTGAGAGCGCCGAGGGTGGTCACGCCGGCAAAGGACCGATCGCAAAGTTCCTGCCGCCCGAAGTGCAACAAGCTATCGCCGCCAAAGTCGGCGTGGGTGCGAGCGACGCGGTGTTCTTCGTCTGCGACCAGGAAGCCAAAGCGGCCAAGCTCGCCGGGCTCGCACGGCTGAAGATCGGCACCGAACTCGGACTTTCCAAAACCGACCTCTTCGAATTCTGCTGGATCGTCGATTTCCCGATGTACGAATGGAACGAGGAAGAGAGCAGGATCGACTTCTCGCATAACCCCTTTTCGATGCCGAATTTCGATCACGACTCCTTCATGGCGCTCGATCCCGACGATGAGGCTACGATTCTTTCGATCAAGGCCTTTCAATACGACGTCGTCTGCAACGGCGTCGAATTGTCGTCGGGCGCGATCCGCAACCATCGCCCCGACGTCATGAAGAAGGCTTTTGCGTTCGCCGGCTATGGCGAAGAGGTCCTTGAACAGAAATTTGGCGGCCTGTATCGCGCCTTCCACTATGGCGCGCCGCCGCACGGCGGCATCGCGCCGGGCGTCGACCGCATCGTCATGCTGCTCGCCGGCGAAGAAAACCTGCGCGAAGTCGTGCTCTTCCCGATGAACCAGCGCGCCGAGGATCTGCTCATGGGCGCGCCTTCGCCGGTGACTGCGAAACAGTTGCGCGAGCTCCACATCAGGCTCAATTTGCCGGAGCCGAAAGCATAAGCGGACACTGGCGGGAATCGAAATCTCCCGCATCGATTTGAGGTGCAGCCAATCCTGTGACGCCTTCGTCCAAACCTGATTGGCGCGGCAAAGCGTCATCGTCTCTCTTGACGAAAATCGCGAAGGTCGCCGTTCCGGCGATCATTTTCGGCTTGGGCTGGATTACCTTTCAATCGCACTACGACGTTTGGGGCGGCTGCAAATATCTTTGTTTGGCCGCTGCTCTCGCCATCTATTGCGCGGTACTTTTGCGCGGCAGGATGCGCGACGTTTGCGTGCTCGTTGCGAGCCTGCTGCTGGGGCTCGCGGTTGTGGAAGCCTATTCGGTGTTGACCGTCGCCCGGCCGCTCGAACTAGAGGCGCAAGGGTATTCCGTGAGCCGGCCAATTCTCGGCTGGGGTCCGCAACACCCGGGCGTCTTCCACAACATCAAATTTGCCGCTAAGACGCGGCGCGTGATTTTCGACGCGCATTACACGATCGACGCCAATCTCAACCGCAAAGTCATCTCGGCGCAGGGCGGACCCGCGGTCGCCTTCTTCGGAGATTCGTTCACCTTCGGTACGGGGCTCGACGATCGGGAGACTCTGCCGCAGATCTTCTCCGATCTTCATGATCGAAAGATCGGCGTTTTTAATTTCGGCTTTCCAGGGTACGGGCCGCAGCAGTTCTTGCGGGCGCTCGAGACGAATATGTTCGATCCGCTGCTGCGCGGGCGCGTGCGTCTCTTCGTGTTCGAAGCGACAAGCTATCTCGCCGTACGCGCGTCCTGTAGGGCGGGGTTCATGATGCGCGCGCCGCGCTATGAAATGGTCGACGGGCGCCCGGTCTATCGCGGCGCCTGCTATCAGCAGCGGACCGTTCTCAACCAGCTATTCGCCAACACTTCGCTCTATCACACATTCGTCGAACCGGCCTTCGGCGGTCCGACACGATCCGACATTGATCTTCTCATCGGCATTCTCGTGCAGGCGGCGAAATTGGCGCACGATAAATACGGCGCGCCGACACTCATCGTTTACAGTCGTAACTCGAATGCGTATTTGCGCCACTCCGGTTTGACAGAGGAAGGCGTGATCCAGCGCATGCGGCGGGCGGGGTTAGACGTGATCGATACGACGCTCGATCCCAAGGACTTTCCGGGAATGGCGCTGAAGATCCCGGGCGACGGCCATCCGACCGGCGTTACCAACGCCGCCCGCGCCCGGCTGATCGATGCCTATATCGAAGATCGGCATCTCCCGGCCTCGAATTGAAGGTTGAGGCTTTGGCTTGCCCCAAACCCTTCGTTTCTGCCATTCTCGCCGGGCCGCTGCGCCATTCGCAATGGGGAAAGACATGGTCACGCCCGAACGAGAGCAATGGCAGCCGATGACGACCGCCCCCAAGGACGGCACGCGCATCATCGTCGTGATCCGGGCAAGCGAGCAGGGCGCTTCCGACATCGATGTCGTGCGCTGGGCGAAGCCCAAGTCGCATGGGGAATATTGCTGGACGTCGGTCGACTCGGATCAGAATTGCGC
>JBOHJJ010000052.1:0-13604 GCA_050728495.1 Methylovirgula sp. | reverse complement strand
GGGCCGTATCGAGCGATTGTTCGGCGGGAACGAGATCGCGGCCAACCCGTTTTTGTTTGCCAAGCAGCCGCTCGACGAGGTCGGTTCCCTGCGCAATCCAGCGCTTCGCCCTGTCATAGGGCGAAGGAGTCAAAGCCTGCGTACCGATGCCCGCGATAAAGCCGAGGCCGATCGCAACAACGGCCGGGAGGACTTTGATCCGGTGGGAGAAAATCGACATTCTGGAGGCTTCGCACGATTGCGCCCAACTAGCGAACTTCTTTTGGCATCTGGCGATCAGCCCGGCAATTCCGGATTCCGCGCCTGATCCTTGATCAACATCCAGGTCGGCGATATTCGCGCGCGCGCAATGTACGCGAACGTGGTCACCGTCGCGGCTTGCCAGGTGCAGGGGCGCGGATGAATTTCATCAGCAATGGCGTCGCGACCATTGTCATCTCCTGGTCGGAGGGGGAGCTTGGGGGAAACTGGCGGCGGCGCTCGATGCGGGACCGGCGGCGGAGGACGTGGCGCCACAGGCGGCAGCCGATCAAGCAAAGCCAATGCTCGGCCGCTGAAGAGTGAAATCGCAACAGGAAGGCGGGCGCGGCGCGAATCCACTTGAACAGCGCCTTGGGCCGTGCGCTGTCATGAGCCGGAACGGCTATCAGGCCCGAAATTCGCAGAACCCGGAGCCAGACATGCGTTTTCGACTGCTCGGCATCCTTGTTTTCGCTGCAATAATGCTGCCGGCGGCCGGAGCCAACGCTCAGCTTGCGCCGCAATGGGGAAGCTGCACCGAAAATACCGATTTGGGCGAGCGGATCGAGGCCTGCACGATATTGATCCAGTCGGGCCGGGAAACGTCAAACAACCTCGCCGTCGCCTACAATAATCGGGGCAATGCCTATAGCGCGAAAGGTGACTTCGACCGCGCCATCGCCGACTTCGACCAAGCGCTCGGGCTCGATCCTAATCTAGCCACCGTCTATTACAACCGCGGCACCGCCTATGACGACAAGGGCGACCTCGACCGCGCCATTGCCGATTTCAATGCGGCGATCCTGCTCGATCCCAAATTTGCCGTTGCCTACAACAATCGCGGCAGCGCCTATAATGCCAAAGGCGACTTCGACCGCGCCATCGCCGACTATAGCGCGGCGATCCGGCTCGATCCCAAATATGCCGTTGCCTACAACAATCGCGGCAATGCCTATAGCGCGAAAGGCGACTTCGACCGCGCCATCGCGGACTGCAGCGAGGCGATGCGGCTCGACCCCAAATATGCGCTCGGCTACCGCACCCGCGGCATCGCATACCTCTACAAAGGCGACCTCGCCAAGGCTTTGGCCGACGTCGGCCAGGCGAGCAAGCTCGATCCGAAGCAAGCCTATAGCGCGCTATGGCTCGACATTGTCGAGAAGCGCGACAATGTCGCGAGCAGTCTTCCGCAGGCGACCTCGCACATCGACATGACCAGGTGGCCCACGCCGATCATCCGCATGTTCCTCGGTCAAGCGACGCTCGCCGCCGTTCTAGCCGCCGCAAACGACCCGGATGTCGCGAAAAAGAAGGGCCAAGTCTGCGAGGCGGACTTCTATGGTGGCGAATTCTCGCTGCGGACGGGCGCCAACGACGAGGCGGTCCCCCTCTTCCGGCTCGCTGCGAGCAATTGCCCAAAATATTTCGACGAATGGGGCGCGGCCAACCACGAGCTCAAGGCCCTCGGCTTGGCGCCCTGAACGGGGCGAAAAGCAACGCAGTGCAACGGCCTCGCAGCGATCTCAATCCGGCGTCACCACAAGGCCGATACTATGCGCCGAGGTTCCGCTGATCTCGATGACATACGGCGCGGCGTCGAGATCGAGCTTCACGCTCTTGGCGATGCCGTCGCATCCTTTGGCGCCGGTGAAGCCGACGGATTTCAACGTATGCCCGTCCTGGATCACGTCGATCCAAGCGCCATGCGACAGCGTGATCCGATAGGTACCGCTTGCCGGCGCGGATGCTTGAACGAAGCCGGCGTAAGAATCCGGATATCTCGGGCTGCGCGACGGCGCCTGCGGCAATTTCGCGGCGGCGAGCGGCTGCAAGGTCACGGCGACCGGGCGCAGCGTTTGCATGCCCCCGGCGCCGGAGGCGACCTCCGATGGCTTGGCGAGCAGAGCGCGCTCTTTGTCGAGCGGCCATTTGAGCGTGCCGCAACCCGTCGGCTCTTGCGCCAAGGCCGGCGCCGCCGCCAGCAGCGCGATCAGAAACAAAGAACTGCGAACCATTGCTTGCTCCTCCGCGACGGCGCTCGCCCCAACACGAGCGCAAAGGCAAACTGCCGAGTTCAAAATGCGAGCTCCCTTGTGCAAACCAGCCGGTCTGCCCAAAATCCCCTTGCGTTGAGAGAGCGTGCCTGCTAGAACAAAAGTAGAACATCTAAGCGCCCGCTTGTCAATTCGCTTGTGGACAAAGGGCGCGCCGAGCGCACCGGCCCGAGGTTGCAGATAAGGTCATTTGGATTTTCGGAGAGTGATGGAGAAGTGCCATGTCGGGAAGCGTCAACAAGGTCATATTGATCGGCAATCTGGGCCGCGATCCCGAAGTGCGGCGGTTGAACTCGGGCGATTCCGTCGTGAGTTTCAGCCTGGCGACGACGGATTCCTGGCGCGACAAAGCGACCGGCGAGCGCAAGGAGCGCACCGAGTGGCACAACGTCGTCATCTACAATGAGAACCTCGGCAAGATCGCCGAGCAATATTGCAAGAAGGGCTCGAAGATCTACATCGAGGGCCAATTGCAAACGCGCGAATATGCCGATCGCGACGGCAATCAGCGGCGCACGACCGAGGTCGTGCTGCAGCGTTTCCGCGGCGAGCTCACCTTGCTCGATAGCCGCGGCGGCGCGCGCAGCGAAGCGCCCGAGGATCGCGGTGGCGCGCTCGATGTCGCGAGCGCTGGCAATTTCGGCCATTTCTCGCCGATGGAGACGGAGAAACGCCCCGGCCACGTCTCGGAAATGATCGACGACGACATTCCGTTCTGAGATTTCTCATCTTCGAGACGCTCCCTTCGTGAGCTCCTCAGCATGAGGGCTCCTAAGCAGCAGCCACGAGCCCTCACCCTGAAGAACGCGCAAAGCGCGCGTCTCGAAGGGTGAGACCGACGCGCCCGATTTGGCTGCAGGCGAAGATGCGGGGATCGCTTCGGCCGAGAAAGTGTTGCTTTTGCTTGACAGTCCTCAAACGCCTGTGTGCATTCTGTTCAATGGCGCAAATGCTTGAAAACATGTCTTCTTCTTGCCGCGTTTCGTCGCACCTTGACTGGCAATTCGCGGGCGATTCGCCTATATTGAAAGCACTGCTTTCCTAACCTCTGGATTTCTTCTCCTTGGCCTCTGAAGACGACACCGGAAGAGCTCCCGGCTCCGACATCCGGCCGGTTTCCATTTCCGACGAAATGCGCCGCAGCTATCTCGATTACGCGATGAGCGTGATCGTCAGCCGCGCCCTGCCCGACGTGCGCGACGGCTTGAAGCCGGTGCATCGGCGCATCCTCTATTCGATGTACGAGAACAACTACACGCCGGATCGCGCCTACAACAAATCGGCGCGCGTCACCGGCGACACGATGGGCAAATATCACCCGCACGGCAATCTGGCGATCTACGACGCGCTGGTGCGCATGGCGCAGCCTTTCTCAATGCGCCTGCCGTTGATTGACGGCCAAGGTAATTTCGGCTCGGTCGACGGCGATCCGCCGGCGGCGGAACGCTACACCGAGGTGCGGCTCGCGACGGCCGCCATTCCCCTCCTCGACGATCTCGATGCCGAGACGGTCGACTTTCAGCCGAACTACGACGGGCGCGAGCGCGAGCCCGTGGTCCTGCCGGCGAAATATCCGAACCTGCTCGTCAACGGCGCCGGCGGCATAGCGGTCGGTATGGCGACCAACATCCCGCCGCACAATCTCGGCGAGGTGATCGATGCGGTGATCGCGCTCATCGAGCAGCCGGATATTTCCATCGAAGATCTGATGGCGATCATCCCCGGCCCGGATTTTCCGACCGGCGGAACGATTCTCGGCCACGCCGGTATCCGCGCCGCCTATCACTTGGGGCGCGGCTCCATCATGGTGCGCGCCAAAGTCGAGATCGAGGAGATCCGTAAGGAGCGCGAGGCGCTGATCGTCACCGAGATCCCCTATCAGGTCAACAAGGCGGTCCTGCTCGAACGCATCGCCGAACTGGTGCGTGACAAGAAGGTCGAAGGCATCGCCGACCTGCGGGATGAATCCGACCGCGACGGCATGCGCATCGTCATCGAATTGAAGCGCGACGCCGTCGCCGACGTGGTGCTGAACCAGCTCTGGCGCTTCACCGCGCTGCAATCGGCTTTCCCGGCAAACATGATCGCGCTCAACGGCGGCAGGCCCGTGACGCTAACGCTCAAAGATTTCTTGACCGCGTTCGTGGATTTTCGCGAGGAAGTGGTCACCCGGCGAACCAAGTTCAAGCTGAATAAGGCGCGCGACGCGGCGCATCTCCAAGTCGGGTTGGCGATCGCCGTCGCCAACATCGACGAAGTGGTGCGCTTGATCCGCTCATCTCCCGACGCCGCGGCGGCGCGCGAGGCGTTGATGACCCGCGAATGGCCGGCGCACGACATGGCGCCGCTTGTCGCGCTGATCGCCGATCCGCGTCACGCGCTCTCCGAATCGGGCGTCTGCCGCCTATCGGAGGCGCAAGCGCGCGGAATTCTCGACCTGCGCCTGCAGAGGTTGACCGCGCTGGGGCGCGAGGAGATCGCCGAGGCGCTGCAGAAGCTCGCCGCCGAGATCACCGACTATCTCGACATCCTGCACTCGCGCGCCCGCCTTTTCGCGATCATCAAGGACGAGCTCGCGGCCATCAAAGCGGCGCATGCTACGGCGCGCCGCACGTTGATCCTCGACAGCGATGCCGACGCCGAATTCGAGGACGAAGACTTAATCCAGCGCGAGGACATGGTGGTCACCGTATCGCACGCCGGCTACATCAAGCGCGTGCCGCTTTCGACCTACCGCGCGCAACGGCGCGGCGGCAAGGGCCGCGCCGGCATGCAGACGCGCGATGAGGATTTCGTCGCGCGGCTGTTCATCGCCTCCACGCATACGCCGGTTCTGTTCTTTTCCTCGCTCGGCCAAGTCTATAAAGAAAAGGTCTGGCGGATGCTGCTCGCCGCCCCGCAAGCGCGCGGCAAGGCGCTGGTCAACATCCTGCCGCTCGAGCAGGGCGAGCGGATCACCACCATCATGCCGCTGCCCGAAGACGAGTCGCAGTGGGGCAAGCTCGACGTGATGTTCGCGACAACGCGCGGCTCGGTGCGCCGCAACAAGCTCTCCGATTTCACGCAGGTGAACCGTTCCGGCAAACTCGCCATGCGGCTCGACGCGGGCGAAGAGATCGTCGACGTGCAGATCTGCACCGAGAGCGACGACGTGCTGCTGACCACCGCCAACGGGCAATGCATCCGCTTCCCAGTTACCGACGTGCGCGTCTTCAAAGGCCGCGACTCGATGGGCGTGCGCGGCATCGCACTTGGCGAAGGCGACCGGATGATCTCGCTCGCCATCCTCCGCCATATCGAGGCGGAAAGCGGCGAGCGCATGGCCTATCTCAAGATGCGCCGCGCCATCGCCGGCGAGACTTCTCTCGAGTCCGCGCAGGAAGGCGCAAGCGAGGTCGCCAGCGAGACGCCAAGCGAGGAAAACGGCGGCGAGGACACGCAAGCCGCGCCGCTCGCGCCCGACCGTTACGCGCAAATGTCGGCGGCCGAAGAAATTATCCTGACGATTTCCTCGAAGGGTTACGGCAAGCGGACCTCGTCCTTCGAATATCGGATCACCGGGCGCGGCGGCAAAGGTATCGTCGCTATGGCGGTCAACCAACGAAACGGGCCGCTGGTCGCCTCTATGCCGGTCGAAGAAAGCGACGAAATCATGCTGGTGACCGACGGTGGGCGGCTGATCCGCTGCCCGGTCGAAGACATTCGCGTCGCCGGCCGCAGCACGCAAGGCGTGATCGTCTTCAACACCGCGGACGGCGAGCGTGTCGTCGGCGTCGAACGCATCAGCGAAGAGGAAGCCGGGAATGGAGACTCGGCAGAGGCCTAAACCGTCGCGAAAATATTGACGCTCAAGCGACGCCTTTGATGCGTCCGCCCCCCTCAAGCGGCAACGTTAGGCCCCGCATTTGCCCCCTGCTCCGCCCTCCGCTAGACAGGACGGATGATCCGCAAAGCGTTCTACACCGGCACGTTCGATCCTCTCACCAACGGCCACGTCGACATCATCACGCGCGCCGCCCGATTTTGCGACGAGCTTGTCGTCGCAATCGGCGTGCATCCGGACAAGGCGCCGCTCTTTTCCGCCGAGGAGCGCGCCGAGCTCGTGCGCCAGGCTTGCGGACGCCTTGCCGGCCCACAGTCCTGCAAGCTCTCGGTTCTGACCTTCTCGGGTCTGGCCGTCGAGGCGGCGCGGCAGGCCGGCGCGAGCCTGCTGCTGCGCGGTCTGCGCGACGGCACCGATCTCGACTACGAAATGCAGATGGCCGGCGCGAACGCCGTGTTGGCGCCCGAAATTCCCACGGTCTTTCTCGCCGCATCGCCCGGCGTCCGCCACATTGCCGCGACATTGGTCCGCCAAATCGCGCAGCTCGGCGGCGACGTCTCGAGCTTCGTACCCGACATTGTCGCAACTGCCCTCGCGGCCAAATACGCAAAAACCCCAAGGACGGATGAACCATGAGCTTGAACCGACGCAGCCTCTTTCTCGCCCTCGCCTTCACGCTTTTCGCGGCGCCGCTCGCCGCCGAATCCAACCTCGCCAACACGATCTATCTCGACACCAAGAACGGCCGGATCACCATCCTGCTGCGCCCCGACCTCGCGCCAAAGACCGTGGCGCAGATCAAGACTCTCACGAAGCGCGGCTTCTACAACGGCATCGTCTTTCACCGGGTGATCGACGGGTTCATGGCACAGACGGGCGATCCCACGGGCACCGGAACCGGCGGATCCGATCTGCCCAACGTGCCGGCGGAATTCTCCAACGCACCTTTCAAGCGCGGCACCGTCGGCATGGCGCGCGCCGCGGATCCGAATTCCGGCAATTCGCAGTTTTTCATCTGCCTCGCCGATTCGGAGTTCCTCGACGGCCACTATACCGTCTTCGGCCAGGTGATCTCCGGCATGGACGTCGTCGACAAAATTAAGAAAGGCAACAAAGATGAGAACGGGATGGTCACCAATCCCGATAAGATCGTAAAGATGCAGCTCGCCGTCGACGCAAAATAGCCGGCTCGCCCTAGAGCTGGATGATCGAATCGAAGTCGAACGTACTGTCGGGCGGATTTTCGCCGATCCTGAGCGTGGTGGCGTTCACGAAGTGATAGGGCGGCACGGGCAGGTTGTAGGGGGCCGGGACGCCTTTGAACACCCGCCCCGCTAGATCATATTTCGAGCCATGACAGGGACAGAAATAGCCGCCCGGCCAGGCCGCCACGGGGTTGGTCGAGCTCGGATTAGGGAAGAACTTCGGGATGCAGCCGAGATGCGTGCAGATACCGACCAGAACGCCGTATTCCGGTTTGATCGAGCGATGCCAGTTGGCCGCGTAGGACGGCTGCTGATGAACCCGCGAACTCGGGTCGGATAAAAGATCGACGAGCTCCGGCGTCTGCAGCGTCGCAAGCAGCTTTTCCGGGCGGTTGACGATAAAGATCGGTCGCGACCGCCAGGGCACGATGATCATCTGCCCGGGCGCCACGCTCTTCAGATCGACGTCGATGGGAGCGCCGGCAGCAATCGTCGCGGCGTCGGGTTCAAGCTGCGAAACGAGCGGCACGATCGCCGCAGCGGTACCGATGACTCCGAACGCCCCGGTCGCAAGAAAGAGGAAATCGCGGCGGGTTGCGGGTGGCGCATGGCCGAGATCGAGAGAAGCAGAAGGCAGATCCGCCATATTCACCTCCGCGCATGCGGCCCGGGCATCCGTTGCCTGCGCCCCAGCATCCAAGCCGAAGCTTGCAACCGGCAGGCGCGCCGGTTTACCTCGCCCATCGCTTCGATTATTGCAGGGCCCAACCAAAGTCCAGGAGGAGTTTCGCCATGGTGGCACCCGGCAATACGCTCACGCTCGATACGACCAAGGGCAAGGTCGTGATCGAAATGCGCCCCGACCTCGCCCCGGGCCATGTCGCGCATATCCAAAAGCTGGTAGCCGAGAAATTCTATGACGGCATCGTTTTTCACCGGGTGATCGAGGGATTCATGGCGCAAACCGGCTGCCCGCACGGCACCGGGACCGGCGGCTCGAACTATCCGAACCTGAAGGCCGAGTTCAACGCCGAGCCGCATGTGCGAGGCACCTGCTCCATGGCGCGCGCGCAAAGTCCGGATTCCGCCAACTCGCAATTCTTCATCTGTTTCGGCGACGCTCCGTTCCTCGACCGCAAATATACGGTCTGGGGCAAAGTGGTCGCAGGCATGGAAAACGTCGACAAGATCAAGCGCGGCGAGCCGGTGAACGACCCGGACAAGATCATTTCCGCGACGCTGAGCTAGCCCTTCGAGGCTCGCTGCGCTCGCACCTCAGGGTGAGGACCCACCTTCCTCATGCTGACGAGCAGGCGAAGTGCGCGTCTCGAAGCAAGCGGAGCCGCCCAAAAGAGCATGCGCGTCGACCTCTTCGACTTTGATCTGCCGCCCGAACGGATCGCGCTCAGGCCCATCGTGCCGCGCGATGCCGCGCGCCTGCTCATCGTTCGGCCGCGCGCAGAAGACAAATTCGAGGACCGGAGGATACGCGACCTTCCGGATGTCCTTCGCCCGGGCGATGTCCTCATCGTCAACGACACGGAGGTTATCCCGGCGCGTCTCCTCGGGCATCGGCGGCGCGGCGCGACGCGCGCCAAAATCGAGATTTTGCTGCATAAACAGGTCGCACCGAGCGAATGGCTTGCCCTCGCAAAGGGCGCCAAGAAATTGCAACCGGGCGAAAAGATCGTATTCGCGCACGATGGCGCGACGCTCGAAGCCGAGGTTCTTGGCAAAGGCGAAGAAGTTCTGCTCCGCTTCGCCGTCGCCGGCGAGAAACTCGAGGCGGCGATCGACGCCTTCGGGCAGACGCCGTTGCCTCCTTACATCGTCGCAAAGCGTCCCCCGGATGCGCGCGACGTGAACGATTACCAAAGCCTATTTGCCAGCCGCCGCGGCGCCGTGGCGGCGCCCACTGCAAGCCTGCATTTCACGCCTGAGCTTGTCGCGGCGCTCAACGCCCGCGACATCGAGATCGTACGTGTCACGCTACATGTCGGGCCGGGAACTTTCCTGCCGGTGAAAGTCGAAGAAACGCTAGCGCATCGCATGCATGCCGAATGGGGCGAGATCGGCGCGGTCGCGGCTACGCGCATCAACGAGGCGCGCGCCGAAGGGCGCCGTATCGTCGCGGTCGGCACGACCGCGCTGCGGCTCGTTGAGCAGGCGGCGCGGGAGGACGGAACGATCGCTGGCTTTTGCGGCGAAACGGCGCTGTTTATCGCGCCCGGGTATCGATTCAAAGCCATCGACGTCCTGCTTACCAATTTCCATCTGCCGCGTTCGACACTTTTCATGCTGGTGGCAGCTTTCTCCGGGCTGGAGACAATGCAAGCCGCCTATCGGTATGCAATTGGCGCAGAATATCGCTTCTATTCCTATGGTGACGCCTGTCTGCTTTTCCCAGGGGAATGACGTGCCTTTCGAAGTTCAGCATCGTGACGGAGCGGCGCGGGCCGGCGTGATTTCGACGCCACGCGGGCCTATCCGGACGCCGGCATTCATGCCGGTCGGCACGGCGGCAACCGTCAAAGCCATGTATCCGGGCGATGTGCATGCGCTCGGCGCCGATGTCATCCTTGCGAATTGCTATCACCTCATGCTGCGGCCCGGGCCCGAGCGCATCGCCGAGCTTGGCGGCCTGCATCGCTTCATGAATTGGCCGTGGCCGATCCTCACCGATTCTGGCGGGTTCCAGGTGATGTCGCTCGCAAAGCTGCGGAAAGTGGACGAAACGGGCGTTACCTTCCAGTCGCACATCGACGGCACCCGCCATCATCTCTCGCCGGAGCGCGGCATGGAGATCCAATGCCTTTTGGGCGCGGATATCCAGATGCAGCTCGACGAGTGCGTGCGGCTACCCGCGCCGGAGGCTGAAGTCGAACGCGCCATGTGGCTCTCGCTGCGTTGGGCGGAGCGCAGCAAGCGCGCTTTCGCCAACCCGCCGGGCCGGGCGCTCTTCGGCATTGTCCAAGGTGGCGAAAGCCCGCATTTGCGCGCCGCGAGCGCCGCGGGGCTCGTCGCGATTGGATTCGACGGATATGCGCTCGGCGGGCTCGCGGTCGGTGAACCGCAGGCGACCATGCTGGCGATGATCGAGGCAACTCTTCTGTATCTGCCCGAGGCGGCGCCGCGTTATCTCATGGGCGTGGGAACTCCCGACGATCTCCTCGAATCCGTCCGCCGCGGCATCGACATGTTCGACTGCGTTCTGCCGACGCGTGCCGGCCGCCATGGGCTCGTGTATAGCCGCTACGGCCGCATCAATCTGCGCAATGCCAAACACGCCGCCGATCCGCGGCCCGTCGATCCACAGTCGTCGTGCGAAGCGGCACGGGTTTTTTCCCGCGCCTATCTCCACCACCTGGTCAAAGCCGGCGAGATCCTCGCCATGACGGCGCTCACCGCAATCAACCTCGCCTATTATCAGGACCTGATGGCGGGACTACGCGCGGCGATCGCGGCCGGCAATCTCGGCGAATTTCGCGGCGCGACCAAACGCGCCTGGGCGGAAGGCGAGAAAATGTAATGGATAGGCAAGCGTCGCCCGTGCCAAAATGGCCTCACCGCTTTGCCCTTACAACGATGTTGAGAAGTGCTCGCAGTTAGGATCAGATCCAAGGAAAAGGCGAGGCGGATCTCGCCTCGCCTTCTCACTCCCTCGTCCTAGACCTTCCCTCGGGCGCTTTCCTGTTCAGGAAAGGGGCAGCTACGCCCGGCTCTCGAGGGGAAGGGTTCCTCCCACGACTTGGACAGTGCGCATGCCGGAGGTCCAGAACGGCCTTTCGGATGGCGGCTGGATTTTTAGCTTAGACGTGACGCAATGTCACGCGGCTTGGAGCAAGTTGCCCGCAAAATCAGCACAAGACGGTATCTTTTTTCTCGCACCTTTGGCGGATAAATTGTTGATGAAACTAGTAGACTAAAGAAGTGCCCTTGGCGCGCCGGCAGAGCGTCGACGGCGGTTTTTTCGCCGCGCGTTCCCTTGGCCTGCTATGAGATTTCGAAGCTCCGAGTCGAACCATGACGCAGTTCTTTGCCGAAGGGCCGGGTAGCGAGCCGGGCCGCCCTTCGCGCGGCGCGAGCATCGGCGGACGTATTCGCAACTGGTTCTTGACCGGAATCGTGGTTGCAGGACCGCTCGCTATTACGGTCTATATTGTCTGGTGGTTTGTCGACACCGTCGACGGGTGGGTGAAAACGCTCCTGCCGGCGAGTTTTTGGCCGGACAAGTATCTGCCCTTCCCGCTGCCTGGCTTGGGCGTGATCGTTGCTTTTCTAGGCCTGACGTTGCTCGGATTCCTGGCCGCCAATCTGGCCGGCCGCACCTTGATCGCCCTCGGCGAAGCGATCCTCGGTCGGATGCCCATCATCCGTTCGATCTACAAGAGCGTGAAGCAGGTCTTCGAAACCCTGTTCTCGCAATCCGGCACATCGTTCCGCAAGGTCGGATTGATCGAGTTCCCGGTCAAAGGTACCTGGACGCTGGTCTTCCTTTCCGCGCCGCCCGCCGCTGCGGTTGCGGCGAAACTTCCGCCGATCGATGAACCCTACGTCTCGGTGTTCCTGCCCTGCACGCCCAATCCGACCACCGGATTTTACTTTTTTCTGCCGGCGAGCGCGGTCGTCGAAGTGGCGCTAAGTCCCGACGAGGCGGTCAAGCTCATCGTCTCCTGCGGGGTGATCCACCCGGAAGCCCTGCCGGTGGTGCCGGCGGAGCCCGCCGCGAATGCAAAGATACGCGAGGAAAACGCGGCGTAGCCGCGATCAACATCATGGCCGTCTATACGGAAGTTACCGACGTTGAGCTCGAATCCTTCCTTGCCGACTATGGGCTCGGCAAAGTGCTCGCCCTCAAAGGCATCGCGGAAGGCGTCGAAAATTCCAACTTCCTGCTCCAGACCGAAGCCGGGCTTTTCATCCTGACGCTCTATGAGAAGCGAGTCGCCGCCTCCGATCTGCCCTTCTTCCTGGCGCTGATGGAACACCTCGCGGCGCGCGGTCTTACCTGTCCGCAGCCCGTGCACGCGAAGTCGGCGAAAATGCTTGGCACGCTCGCCGGGCGGCCGGCGGCCATCGTCACCTTCCTGGAAGGTGTGTCGAGCCGTCGCCCCAGCGTCAAGAAGTGCGCGGCGCTCGGTGCGGCGCTCGCTCAACTGCATCACGCCGGCGCCGATTTTCGCGGCCGCCGGCCGAACGCGCTGTCGCTCGCCGCCTGGCCGCAACTCTTCGCACTCGCCGAAGGTCGGGCCGAGGAAGTGCAGACCGGACTCGTTTCGTTCCTTGCCGCCGAACTTGCCTTCCTCGAACGCTCCTGGCCGCAGGATTTGCCGCGCGGTACGATCCACGCCGACCTCTTTCCCGACAACGTTCTCTTTCTTGGCGACGAAGTCTTCGGCCTGATCGACTTCTATTTCGCCTGCACGGATTTCTTGGCCTATGACCTTGCCGTCTGTCTCAATGCCTGGTGTTTCGAGCCGGATTTTTCGTTTAACGTCACGAAGAGCATGACGTTGATTGAGAGCTATCAGAACGTGCGCAAACTCGCGCCCGAGGAGATCGAAGCGTTGCCCGTATTGGCGCGCGGTTCGGCATTGCGTTTCACGCTCACCCGTCTCGTCGATTGGCTGAACGTGCCGCCCGGCGCGTTGGTGCGGCCTAAGGATCCGCTCGAATACGTCAAGCGGCTGCGCTTCCATCAACGCAGCAAGAGCCTGCGGGATCTCGGATTGAAGCTTTGAGCGAGCGCGTAGCGATCTGGACCGACGGCGCCTGTTCGGGCAATCCGGGTCCCGGCGGTTGGGGCGCGGTGCTGATCTTCGGCACCGGCCGCAAGGATCTTTCCGGCGGTGAACCGGCGACCACCAACAACCGCATGGAACTCATGGCGGCGATCCAGGCGCTGGAAGCCTTGACGCGCCCTTGCGAAATCGACATCCACACCGATTCCGCCTATCTGCGCGGCGGCATCACCACCTGGCTCGAAGGCTGGAAGAAAAACGGCTGGAAAACCGCCGATAAGAAGCCGGTGAAAAATGCCGAGCTCTGGCAGCGGCTCGAGGCGGCGGCGCGCAGCCACAAGATCATATGGCATTGGCTGAAGGGGCACGCCGGCGACGCCATGAACGAACACGCCGACGAACTCGCCCGGGAAGGCATGCGGCCTTTTTTGAAGCGCGGCGCGCGCCACGCGCTTAGCTAGTCTGCGACGCGAAACGGCACCGGCGCGGCGTAACCGCGCAGACCCATCGACGGCACCGCATCGGCCATCAGCTTGACGAG
>JBOHJJ010000051.1:0-41577 GCA_050728495.1 Methylovirgula sp. | reverse complement strand
TCTGCGGCGCGGGCAATCGATCCTGCTGCGCGGCCGCGAAGCGCCGATGGCCGGGCAGGCCTATGCATCCTGCGGTGGCGTCGTGGTCGCCGTCGGCGCCATCGAACATGGCGAGCTAGAGCCGGGCCGCGTGTTCAATCTGCCGTTTTAAGGCAAGCCGCTAACAGGAAGCAGCCGTGCGACACGAAGTAACCGGTCGGTCCAAAGCCATTCCCGCAGCGAGCTTGTTGGCGCTGGCGATCGGCGCGGTCGCATTTGGCGCGATCGCCGTGGGCGCGGTAGCGATCGGCCGCCTCGCGATCGGGCGCCTTGCGGTTAGGAAAGCTCGTTTCGGCGCGCTCGAGGTCGACGAGCTGACGGTTCGCAAGTTGCGCATTATTGCGCAGGAGAGGCCGAAAGAGTAACGCATTGCATTCTGCCGGCTATGCGGCGGCCCCGCGGGTCCGCGCATGCGCTCGTCTCATCGACGCCAGTACGGTCGAAACCCGCCCTTCCCCTCGCCGCGATTTTCTATATAAGGACCGGTATCGCGCTTTTGGCGCGCTCCTCCCGAAACCTTGCTGGACGACATCCCGGCCCGGCCGAAGGCGGAGAATTTCTTAACTCTGGAAGGAATTTCGATGTCGATTACCCCGGAGCGCAAACAGGCGCTCATCAAGGATTATGCGTTGAAGGCGGGCGACACCGGCTCGCCCGAGGTGCAGGTGGCAATTCTCACCGAGCGGATAGCCAACCTGACCGAACATTTCAAGACCCATGTGAAGGACAACCACTCGCGGCGCGGGCTCTTGAAACTGGTCTCGCAGCGCCGCCAGCTCCTCGACTACATGAAAGGCCAGGACGAGCCGCGCTACAAGGCGCTGATCGAGCGCCTCGGCATCCGGCGCTAGCTTCGCCGTGCGGCTGGCGGGCGCAAGATCTCGCACAACCCGCGTCGCCCGCCGCGATGCTGGAAAATTCAAACTGGCGCAACCACTTAATGATTGGGTGCCAGTCTCCTGCAGGCGTCGCTTTTAAGATGTTTATGCCGTAAGCCCGGAGTCCCGCTCGGCGCCGAAATGTTTTACTATCGCGAAGCGCCGATGCGCTTTGTTTTGAACGCGGCGGCGGCATGGGCCGCCGGCCGAACCCGAAAGACCAACCGCCATGGCAGGATCGCCAGGCGCTGCCTCCCCGGCAGCTTCTCGCCGTCTTGCACATGGCCTTGGGTCTTTGCCTCTAACGAGAAAGACCAAGCTTAATGTTTGACATTCATCGTGAAGAACTGAACTGGGCGGGGCGCAAGCTCGTGCTCGAAACCGGGCGATTTGCGCGCCAAGCTGACGGCGCGGTGCTTACCACCTACGGCGAAACTACGGTGCTCGCCACCGTCGTTTCCGCCAAGTCGCCGAAACCGGGCGTGGACTTTTTTCCGCTTACCGTAAACTACCAAGAAAAGGCCTTCGCCGCTGGCCGCATTCCCGGCGGCTATTTCAAACGCGAAGGCCGGCCTTCGGAAAAAGAGACGCTCGTCTCGCGTTTGATCGACCGGCCGATCCGCCCGCTTTTTCCGGATGGCTACCGCAACGATACGCAGGTCATCGCGACGGTTCTCTCGCATGATCTCGAAAGTGATCCCGACATCGTCGCCATGGTTGCGACCTCGGCGGCGCTGACGCTTTCCGGCATTCCGTTCATGGGACCGGTGGGCGCGGCCCGCGTCGGCTACATCAACGGCGAAATCAAGCTCAATCCGACGCTGGACGAATTGAAGGATTCCGCTCTCGATCTCGTCGTCGCCGGAACGGCCGACGCCGTTCTCATGGTCGAGTCGGAAGCCAAAGAGCTTTCCGAAGAAGTGATGCTTGCGGCGGTCATGGCCGGGCATCGCGGGTTCCAGCCGGTGATCGATGCAATCATCCGGCTTGCGGAAAAAGCCGCGAAGGATCCGCGCGAGCTCGTGCTGGCCGACAAGGGCGAAGTCGAGACCGCGGTGCGCGACATCGCCGAAGCCGATCTGCGTGAGGCTTACAAGATCACGTCGAAACAGGACCGTTACAACGCCGTCGACGCGGTCAAGGCCAAAGTCTTCGCGGCTCTGGCGCCGGCCGAAGGCGAGGCGCGTTTTCCGAAGGATCTCGTCGCCGAGGTCTTCCACGATCTGCAAGCCAAGGTGGTGCGCTGGAACGTTCTCGATCTGGGCATCCGCATTGACGGACGCGACGTGAAGACGGTGCGACCGATCCTGGCGCAGGTGGGCGTATTGCCGCGCACGCACGGCTCGGCGCTGTTCACGCGCGGCGAAACGCAGGCGCTGGTCGTCGCCACGCTCGGCACCGGCGAGGACGAGCAATTCGTCGATCGGCTGGAGGGCACGTATAAGGAGCGCTTCCTGCTGCATTACAATTTCCCGCCTTATTCGGTCGGCGAGACCGGCCGCATGGGCTCGCCTGGGCGGCGCGAGATCGGGCATGGCAAGCTCGCTTGGCGGGCACTGCATCCGATGCTGCCCACTCCGGCGGAGTTCCCCTATACCATCCGCGTGGTCTCCGAGATCACCGAATCGAACGGCTCTTCGTCGATGGCGACGGTGTGCGGCTCGTCGCTCGCGCTGATGGACGCGGGCGTACCGCTGAAGGCGCCGACCGCCGGCATCGCCATGGGCTTGATCCTCGAAGGCGAGCGCTTTGCGGTGCTCTCCGACATTCTCGGCGACGAGGATCACCTGGGCGACATGGACTTCAAGGTGGCGGGTACCGAGACCGGCGTCACCTCGCTGCAGATGGACATCAAGATCACCGGCATCACCGAGGAGATCATGCGCGTCGCGCTCGACCAGGCCAAGGCCGGGCGGCTGCATATCTTGGGCGAGATGGCCAAGGCGATCAGCGCGTCGCGCGCCGAGCTCGGCGAATTCGCGCCGCGCATCGAGACCTTGAAGATCCCGACCGATAAGATCCGCGAAGTGATCGGCACCGGCGGCAAGGTGATCCGCGAGATCGTCGAGAAGACCGGCGCGAAGATCAACATCGAGGACGACGGCACCGTCAAAGTCGCCTCGTCCGACGCCAACTCGATCCGCGCGGCGATCAACTGGATCAAGTCGATCGCCAGCGAACCGGAGGTCGGCCAGATCTACGACGGCACGGTGGTCAAAGTTGTCGATTTCGGCGCCTTCGTGAATTTCTTCGGCTCGAAGGACGGGCTCGTCCATATTTCGCAGCTTGCCAAAGGGCGCGTCGCCAAGACGACGGACGTTGTGAAGGAAGGCGACAAGGTAAAGGTCAAACTGCTCGGCTTCGACGAACGCGGCAAGGTGCGGCTCTCGATGCGCGCCGTCGATCAGGCGACGGGCGAGGATCTCGAAGCCAAAGAGAAAGCGGAGGTCGCGGAGTGATCGATGCCTGATGCTGAGGAGCACGCGTAGCGTGCGTCTCGAAGCGCGGCGGAATCCGAGTCTCAGCCTTCCTTATCCTGCGGCGATTGCGTCACCAGCGCGATTGCCAATCCGTCGTAGCCCTTGCGGCCGACCGTCTGGATGGCGGTCGCCGTGACGCGCGGCTCGGCGGCCATTGCCTCGAAGAGCCGCCGCGTACCTTTCACCATCGGGTCGTCGCTCTCCGCATCAATCACGTCGCCGTCGCGCACGACATTGTCGATGATGATCACGCTGCCGCGGCGCGAAAGCTTCAGCGCCCAGCGAAAATAATCGGCGTTGTGCTCCTTATCCGCGTCGATGAAGATCAGGTCGAAGGGACCGACGAGCTGCGGCAGCGTTTCGAGTGCGGGGCCGAGGCGCAGATCGATGATCGGAGAGAGTCCGGCGCGTTCTATATTGGCGTGCGCGATCGCGGCATGTTTGGGATTGGCTTCGAGAGTGACCAATCGGCCGGCGGCGGGCAGCGCCCGCGCCAGCCAGATCGTGCTGTAGCCGCCGAGCGTGCCGATCTCGAGGATCGCGTGGGCGCCTTGCACGCGCGCCAAGAGGTAGAGCAGCTTGCCGACGTTGGGGGCGACCGCGATGGCCGGCAACCCCGTCACATCGCAAGCCGTCAGGGTCGCGGCGAGAACCGGATCGTCGCCGATCAACAAATCGCAAATGTAATCCTCGACCTCAAGCCATTGAGATTCGCTCATCACCCGACCTCTTGTTCCAATGGAGCCAGCGCAAGCTTAGCTTCAATATCTACATAAAGACTTACTTATATGTTTATTGCAGGAAAATCCTGCTCCTGCTATACCGCTCAACTCTTTGAGGAGTGTCCATGATCCATACGGCTTCCGATTATGCCGTCGCCGACATCGAGCTTGCCGCCTGGGGCCGCAAGGAGATCGCCATCGCCGAGACGGAGATGCCCGGCTTGATGGCGATACGGGCGGAGTTCGGCCCCGCCCAGCCATTGAAAGGCGCGCGCATCGCCGGTTCTCTGCACATGACCGTGCAGACGGCGGTGTTGATCGAGACCTTGCGGGCGCTCGGCGCCGAAGTCCGCTGGGCTTCCTGCAACATTTATTCGACCCAGGATCACGCCGCCGCGGCGATGGCCGAGGCTGGCGTTCCGGTCTTCGCCCGGAAAGGGGAGAGCCTCTACGACTACTGGGAGTATAGCCACAAAATTTTCGAATGGGGCGACGGCGGCGCGCCCAATCTCGTCCTCGACGACGGCGGCGATGCGACGCTGCTGATCCATCTCGGGGTTCGCGCCGAGCAAGGCGATGCGGCTTTTCTCGATGCGCCTTCGAACGAAGAAGAGGAAGTGCTTTTCGGCGCGATCCTGCGCCGGCTCAAGGAACATCCCGGCTGGTATCAGCGCTGCGCCACCGCGATCAAAGGCGTGAGCGAAGAGACGACCACCGGCGTGCATCGGCTCTACACGATGCAGAACGAGGGCAAACTTCTCTGGCCGGCGATCAACGTCAACGATTCGGTCACCAAATCGAAGTTCGACAATCTTTACGGCTGCCGCGAATCGCTCGTTGACGGTATTCGCCGCGGCACCGATGTGATGATGGCCGGAAAAGTGGCGATGGTGGCCGGCTTCGGCGATGTCGGCAAAGGTTCAACCGCGTCGCTGCGCAACGCCGGTTGTCGCGTGATGGTCGCGGAAATCGATCCGATCTGTGCGCTGCAAGCCGCCATGGAAGGCTACGAGGTCACGACCATGAAGGAGGCGGCGCCGCGCGCCGATATTTTCGTGACCTGTACCGGCAATATCGACGTGATCAGACTCGAGCACATGCGGCAGATGCGCGATCGTGCCATTGTCTGCAACATCGGCCATTTCGATTCGGAGATCCAGGTCGCCGCGTTGCGCAATTTCAAATGGCACAACGTCAAGCCGCAGGTCGATGAGATCGAATTCCCCGACGGCAAGCGGATCATCCTTCTCTCCGAAGGTCGGCTCGTCAACCTCGGCAATGCCATGGGCCACCCCTCGTTCGTGATGTCGGCATCGTTTACCAATCAGTGCCTGGCGCAGCTGGAACTCTGGACCAAACGTGGCCAATATGCACACGATGTCCGAGTCTTGCCCAAACATCTCGACGAGAAGGTCGCCTCTCTTCATCTGGGCAAGGTCGGAGCTAAGCTCACGAAACTTACGCCGGAGCAGGCGAAATACATTGGCGTGCCCGAGGCCGGTCCGTTCAAATCCGACCTTTATCGCTATTGAGATCGTGTAAATAACCGCTTCGCGGCGGGTGACAGCGATTCGTTGCTGTCGCATCATGGGCCGCGAGAGGTCGGGATGGACGAAGCGGCGCGGAACGGTTTTGCCGGGGGGGAGCGGGATCTGCCGCTCGGCGGCGGTGCCTCGCGGGCTGCGGCCGCGGCGATCTTTTGCTCTGCTGCCACGCCGGCCTTCGCGCAGACCGATTACCCACTGCTCGTGCTCGCGAACCTGCGCGAAAACCAGGATGTCGTGATTGGGCTCTCGCTGGTCGTCGGACTCGTGCTGTTCTCGACGATCACCGCGCTTCTCTATTTGCGCGAGCACCATCGTTGGACGAAGACGGAAGCGGCGTTCTTGCTCGAACTCAACGATCTGCGCGCCAAGTTCGATCGCGCCGAAGTTTTTCTTGCCGCCGAGCCGCAGATCATCATTGCCTGGGGCGGCCCGAGCAGCGAGCCCGAAATCGAGGGCGATCTCAGCCTCGTGACCGATGCCCCGGTGGCGCGCCGTGTTCTCGCCTTCGGATCCTGGCTACCGCCGGACGCCGCCCAACAACTCGAGGTTTGCGTCGAGAAGCTCAGGGTGCGCGGCGAAGGCTTTCGATGCTCGGTCGAGAGCCTTGGCGGGCGGACCCTTGAAATCGACGGGCGCGCCGTCAGCGGCCGCGCCGTGATGCGCATCCGCGACGTTTCCGGCGATCGCCTCGAAACCCTGCGCTTGCGCGACCGGCTGGCGCGCATTATCACTGAGCTTGAAGCATTGCGCGGCCTGCTCGACGCCGTCGCCGATCCCGTCTGGCTGCGCAACGCTGACGGCAAGCTCCACTGGGTCAACGCCGCCTACGTCCGAGCCGTCGAAGCCAAGGATTCCGGCGATGCGCTGTTGCGCGGCACCGAGCTTCTGGAACGCGCGACGCGCGATGCCGCCGCCGAATTGCGCCGCAAAGGCGTGATCTGGCGTGGCCGCATGCCGGCGGTTGCCGCGGGCCAGCGGCGCTTGCTCGATATCATCGAAGTGCCGGTGAGCCTGGGATCGGCCGGCATGGCGGCCGACGTATCAGAAATCGAGGCGGCGCGGGCCGATCTTGATCGGCAGATGCAGGCGCATGCGCGCACCCTGGACCAGCTTTCGACCGCGGTCGCAATCTTCGATCGCCGCAAGCGCCTCGTCTTCCACAATTCCGCCTATCGGCAGCTTTGGTCGCTCGATCAGGCCTTCGTCGATCAGCAGCCGAGCGACTCCGAAGTCCTCGACCGGTTACGGATTGCCGGACTTTTGCCGGAGCAGGCCGATTTTCGCGCCTGGAAAGAAAATCTCTTCGCCGCCTATCAAGCGATCGAGGCGCGCGAACATATCTGGTATCTACCCGATGGACGGACGTTGCGCGTCGCCATCAATCCCAACGCGCAAGGCGGCGTGACCTACCTCTTCGACGACGTCACCGAGCGCTTCCATCTCGAATCGCAGTTCAACGCCTTGACCCGCGTGCAGAGCGAGACGCTCGATTCGCTGAAGGAAGGCGTCGGCGTGTTCGGCACCGACGGCAGGCTCAAGTTCTTCAATCCGGCATTTGCAAGCCTTCTCAACCTCGACCCCGGTCTGCTCAATGAGAAGCCGCACATCGATCGTCTCGCCGGGATCTCGCTCCTGTTCGGCGATGAGGCCGCGTTCGACGAGATCCGCGCCATTGTCGTCGGTCTCACCGACCAAAGGACCGGATTCGAAAGGCGCATCGCTTGCCGCGACGGCTCGGTGCTCGATTGCACCGCGCCGCCGCTTCCCGACGGAGCGACGTTGCTCACCTTCACCGACATGACCGCCAGCGTCAACGTCGAGCGGGCGCTCACCGAGCGCAACCAGGCGCTGATAGAAGCAGAGGAACTGCGCAACGACTTTGTCCACCACGTATCCTACGAATTGCGTTCGCCGCTTACCAACATCATCGGCTTCATCGAACTTCTAAGCGACGGCTCGGCCGGGCCGCTAAACGAGCGGCAGCGCGAATATGCCGGTTACGTGCGCGCCTCCTCGGCAGCTCTGCTGGCGATCATCGACGACATTCTCGACCTTGCTTCGATCGACGCCGACGTACTCGAATTAAATCTCGGGGAGGTGGACATCGAAGGGACTATGCATCTCGCCGCCGAGGGTGTGCAGGACCGCCTGGCCGACTCCTCGATCCGGTTGAATGTCGTCGCGATGGACGGGCTCGGCGCCTTCGTCGCCGATCGCCAACGCATCCGCCAGGTCCTCTTCAATCTTCTGTCAAATGCGATCGGCTTTTCCTCTCCGGGGCAGACGATTACGCTCGCGGCGCGGCGCCGCGACGACGAGATCGTCTTCACGGTCAAAGACGAAGGAAGTGGAATTCCACCCGAACTTCTCGAACACGTATTCGAGCGATTTAAAACGCAGACCACGGGAGGGCGACATCGCGGCGTCGGGCTGGGCCTTTCGATCGTGCGCTCGCTCGTCGAGCTGCACGGCGGCCGCGTCTATATCGACTCGCTACAAGGCCAAGGCACCACCGTCACCTGCATCTTTCCGGCACGCAGCGCAAAGCTGGACAAAGCGAGGGCGGCACCGTATCGGCTTGCATAGTTGCGGAAGAAAGCGGCGCGACCGCGCGTTATCTAGTGCGCCGTTTTGAGCGGAACGAGGAGAATGCGGCACATGGCGGCTCGCGCGCCGCAGCAGAAGGCACATTGGCGGATCGAGCTTCCTGACGAGGCCGCGACCGATTCTCTTGCCGTCGATCTCAGCCAGTGGCTGCGGCGCGGCGATCTTCTCACACTGTCGGGCGAACTCGGCACCGGAAAGACGACGTTCGCGCGGGCCCTGATCCGCGATCTCGAGCGCGCGCCGAATCTTGAAGTGCCAAGTCCGACCTTCACGCTCATGCAGGTCTACGAAGGCGGCGCGTTTCCAGTCCTTCACGCGGATTTCTATCGCATCCGACATGCCGATGAGCTCATCGAACTTGGATTTGACGAAGCGCAGAACGGCGTGCTCACGATTGTCGAATGGCCGGAACGGGGCGAGGCGTATCTTGCTTCCACCAGGCTCAACATCGCCTTCGAAATCGATGCGCGGCGCGGCGCGGACTACCGCGTCGCGACGCTGACCGGCACGGGAGCGTTCGCGTCGCGCCTCAACCTTGCCCGCGCCATTCACGATAGTCTCGCCTCGTCCGGCTGGGCCGGCGCGGAGCGGCGGTTCATGCAAGGCGATGCCTCGATCCGCGCTTACGAGCGGCTCGTCAAGCCGGACGGCACCACCACGTTGCTCATGATCTTCCCACCGCGCCCCGACGGACCGCCGGTGCGCTATGGCAAGTCCTACCGCGCTCTGGCGCGGCTCGCCGAAGACGTCAAGCCTTATGTAGCGATCGACGAGGGCCTGCGTGCCCAGGGTTTGTCGGCACCTAAGATTTTCGCCGCCGATCTCGACGTAGGGGTCGCGATTGTCGAGGACTTCGGCGAAGAAGGCATAGCGGATGGGCAAACGATCGTCGTCGAACGCTACGCGGAAGCGGTAGCGGTGCTCGCCAAACTACATCAGGCCAATCTGCCGGATGCGCTGCCGATCGAGGCGGCCTCCTATCGAATTCCGCCCTATGATATCGATGCGCTGTCGATTGAGATCGAATTGCTGCTCGACTGGTATGCACCACACGTCGCCAAGGCTACCTTGCCCTCGGGCGCCAAGGCGAATTTTACCAATCTTTGGCGTCAGGTGCTGCGCGACATCGCAGCGGCGCGGGCGACCTGGACGCTGCGCGATTATCATTCGCCGAATCTCCTCTGGCTGCCGAAGCGCGACGGCTTGGCGCGGGTCGGCATCATCGACTTTCAAGACTGCGTGCTGGGGCATCCGGCCTACGACGTCGTCTCGCTGCTGCAGGACGCCCGAGTGGACGTGCCGGACGGGGTGGAACTGAGATTGCTCGGCCACTACGCGCAACTGCGGCGCGCCGCCGATCCGGGTTTCGACGTGGCCGGATTTGCCCGTGCCTACGCGGTGCTCGGCGCCCAGAGAGCGACGAAAATTCTCGGCATTTTTGCACGCTTGGACAAGCGCGATCACAAACCGCAATATCTCGCGCATCTGCCGCGTGTCGAAAAATATTTGGCCAAAGACCTGGCGCATCCCTTGTTGTCGGCACTCAAGGACTGGTATGAGACGCACCTGCCGCGGGCCTTGAACAAAGGCCCGTGATTTTGTCTCGGTTCACGTCGCGCCATGCCGTCCTTCATGCCCGATAAAGCAATGGTTTTTGCCGCCGGGCTCGGCACGCGGATGCGGCCGCTCAGCGAGCATATTCCGAAGCCGCTCATCAAGGTAGGCGGCAAGGCGCTCATCGATCACGCGCTTGACCGTTTTGCCGCCGCCGGCGTTTCGAGCGCGGTGGTTAACCTTCACCACTGCGCCGACGAGATCGAGACCCATCTTGCGGCGCGGCGCGCGCCGAAGATCCTCATCTCGGACGAGCGCGGCAAGCTGCTCGATCAAGGTGGCGGCATCAAAAAAGCCTTGCCGCAGCTCGGCGACGAAGCGCATTTCATCTGCAACACGGATTCTTTCTGGATCGAAGGGCCGCGCGCCAACCTCGATCGCCTCGCCGCCGGTTGGGATCCCGAGCAAATGGATATTCTGTTGCTTGTCGCCGCCGCTGCAACGAGCATCGGCGTCGATTGGCTCGGCGACTTCACCATGGATCCGCGCGGCAGGCTGGGGCGGCGCGAAGAGCGCCGCGTCGCGCCCTTCGTTTATACGGGGGTCGGGATCATCAAGCCTTCGCTGTTCGCCGACGCGCCCGATGGCGCCTTTCGGCTCGCTCCTTATTTCTTCAAGGCTGCCGAAAAGGGGCGGCTTTTCGGCGCGCGGCTCGACGGGATCTGGCTGCACATCGGCACCCCGCAGGCGCTCGAAGAGGCCGAGCGGCTGATCACGCGCTCAGTACTGTGAGCGTCGTGTTACAGCTTCGATCCAATCGAGGTAGCCCGCAAAGCCCGCTTCGACCGGCAGAGCGACGATCTCCGGCGTCTCATGATCGTGCAGGGCGCGGATCGCCTGCTCGATCTTCACATAATCCGTCCGCTTGCACTTGACGAGGAGCAGAATCTCGGCCGCTTCCGCGACGCGCTCCTGCCACGTATAGACGCTGTCGATCGGCAGCATCTGCACGCAGGCGGCGAGGCGGCGTTCGACGAGCGCTCCGGCGATGGCGCGCGCTTTCTCGCGTGTGCCGCAGGCCGTCAGAACGACGCAATAGTCACTCAATGTGCCGTCCATCCGCCGTCGACCGCAATGTTCGCGCCGGTAATCTGCGCCGCCGCCTCCGAACAGAGGTAAACGACGAGCCCCGCAACCTGTTCGGGCGTGACGAAGTGTTTGGTCGGCTGGGCCTCGAGGAGAACGTCGTTGATGACTTGTTCGCGGGTGAGGTTGCGGGCTTTCATCGTGTCGGGAATCTGTTTCTCTACAAGCGGCGTCCAAACGTAGCCGGGAGAAACGCAATTGGCCGTGATCCCGAACGTGGCGACTTCCAGCGCCACGGTTTTGGTCAGTCCGACAAGCCCGTGCTTGGCCGATACATAGGCGGATTTGAACGGCGAGGCGACCATCGAATGCGCCGATGCGGTCGAGACGATGCGTCCCCATTTGCGCGCTTTCATCCCCGGCACCGCGGCGGCGATGGCGTGAAACGCAGCCGACAACGTGATCGCGATGATCTTGTCCCACAATTCCGGCGGGAATTTCTCGATCGGCGCGACGTGCTGAATGCCGGCATTGTTGACAAGAATGTCGAGCGTGCCGAACGCCGCTTCGGCCTCGCTCACCATGGCACGGATTTCCTGCGGCTTCGTCATGTCGGCCGGCGAATAGAGCGCCTTGACCGCGAAGTCCTTAGCCATGGCGACGCGCTCGTTTTCGATCGCATCGCCCGCGCCGAAGCCGTTGATCATCACATTGGCGCCTTGTTGCGCCAGCGCACGGGCGATCGCCAATCCTATGCCGCTCGTCGATCCGGTGACGATGGCGCTACGTGTCTTGAGCGTCATGATGGTCCTCGTCCTCAGCCTGACGATCCGGCCACGGCATTTCAAGCCGAAACGGACGAAAGCGTCGCTTTTACGATCTCAAGCGGATATAATAACGACATGACGCTTTCACGCCGGCCGCAGACGCGGCCGCAACATTTACGCGCCGTGGCGAAGGGCGCACTTGCCGCGGCGGAGGATCAGTGCCGGCGCGAGGGAGCCAAGCTCACGCCGGCGCGCCGCCAGATTCTCGAAATCCTCGCCGCCGAAGGCCGTCCGCTCGGTGCCTACGACATGATCGAGCGAGTCGCGGCGGCGACCGGCAAACATCCCGCTCCGATCTCGATCTACCGGGCGCTCGATTTTCTGCTGGAGAACGGCCTGGTGCACCGGCTTGCCTCGCGCAATGCCTATCTCGCCTGCGCGCGCGGACATGCGCGCCAAGATCCGGTCGTGTTCCTGATCTGCGACAAATGCGGCTCGGTGATCGAGGCGGCGCCAAGGGCGGTCAACCGCGATCTCGCCGCGCTCGCTACGGAAGAAGGCTTCACGCCGCGCGCCCAGGTGATGGAGATCGCCGGGCTGTGCCGCGAGTGCGGGAGGTAGCTTCGGGCTCTTGCCCGCGCCTTGCGAAAAGCGCCGCGTCGGCCGGTCGAACATGCGGTCCATCAAAAAGGGGTCATTCGTCCGGGGCGCGGGGGCGTTCGCGTCTCTAGTCTTTGACGGGTTCCGCATGCGCGCGAAACCACGCCGCGAGTTCTGATTCGTCGAACTTTCCCTCGGCGAGCAAGAGCCAAATCGGAAGTTTGGCGGCTTCCTCTGCGGTCACCTTGAACCCGTTCAGCAGAAGGAAACCTACCGAGACGACCAGCGAGACGCGTTTGTTGCCGTCGAGGAACGGGTGGTTTTTGGCAAGCCCGAAGGCGTATGCCGCGGCCAGCTCGAAAATGTCGGCCTCGCCATAAGAATATCGATCTCTTGGCCGCGCCAGGGCCGATTCCAAAAGGCCTTCGTCGCGAAGCCCCTCTTGGCCGCCATGCTCGGCAAGCTGCTCATCGTGGGCGGCGAGGACGACCGCCTTGATGATCCATTCGGGCTCGTCCACTTACTTGGCGAGTTCGCGAAGGACGTTCCGATTCTCGCGCATGACGGTACGCATGGCTTTTATCTGTTCTTCGAAGGCAGGGTCATAGGTGGTCAGACGCACTCCCCCGACAGTTTTGGTCAGGTGGACGGTATCCCCAACTTGCGCATTCATCTGACCCAAAACCTCTTTGGGGAGCACAAGGCCAACGGAGTTGCCAATTTTGCAGAGTTTGAGTGCGGTCATGCGAGCCTCCAAACAAAATCTCAGACATACGATGTTATAACGAATGTAATAACACCTCCAGGAGATAACTTCAACCCATCATCTGGAAGATTTTGGAGCTTTCGATCATCAGCTGCGGCGATTTCGCCCCCCGACTGGGCCATCCTGTCATCCCAGCTTCACCCAAGCCGGTTTCTTGACCTCACCGCCAATTCGCGCCATCTGAGGAAGGCACGATGTCAGGATCTCTTCCCCCTCCCACATGGCCTTGCGCGGAAGCTCCGAAGGCGGGGCCGGCGCCGCGGCAACGTTCGGTCGGGGTGCGCGTCGGCTCTGGCAAAGGCGCGATCCTGGTCGGCGGCGGCGCGCCGATCATCGTACAATCGATGACCAATACCGATACGGCCGACGTAGCATCGACCGTCGAGCAGGTTGTGGCGCTCGCCCGTGCAGGCTCCGAGCTCGTGCGCATCACCGTCGATCGCGACGAGGCGGCAGCTGCGGTTCCCCATATCCGCGAGAAGCTCGACAGAATGGGCTGCGACGTGCCGCTTATCGGCGACTTCCACTATATCGGCCACAAGCTCTTGGCCGATTATCCGGCCTGTGCCGAGGCGCTTGCCAAATATCGCATCAATCCCGGCAACGTCGGCTTCAAGGACAGGCGGGACACGCAGTTCAGCATGATGGTCGAATGCGCCATCAAGAACGGCAAAGCCGTACGCATCGGCGCCAATTGGGGCTCGCTCGACCAGGATCTGCTGACCCGGCTGATGGACGAGAACGCTAAATCGAACACGCCGCTCGATGCGAGCGCCGTGACGCGCGAAGCCATGGTCCAATCGGCGCTGCTGTCGGCGCAGCGGGCCGAGGAAATCGGCCTCGGCCGCGACCGGATCATCCTCTCCGCCAAAGTCTCGAACGTCCAGGATCTCATCACCGTCTATCGGATGCTTGCCGAGCGCAGCACCTATGCGATCCATCTCGGCCTCACCGAAGCCGGCATGGGCTCGAAAGGCATCGTCGCCTCGGCGGCGGCGCTTGGCGTGCTGCTGCAGGAGGGGATCGGCGATACGATCAGCATCTCGCTCACGCCCGAGCCCGGCGGCGACCGCACGGTCGAGGTCAAAGTCGCCCAGGAGATCCTGCAGACGATGGGGTTCCGCACCTTCGTGCCGCTCGTTGCCGCCTGCCCCGGCTGCGGGCGGACCACGTCTACCGTATTTCAGGAATTGGCGCGCGACATCCAGGCCTATATCCGCGACGCGATGCCCGCCTGGAAGGAACGCTATCCCGGCGTCGAGACGCTCAACGTCGCGGTCATGGGCTGCATCGTCAACGGGCCGGGCGAATCCAAACACGCCGACATCGGCATCTCTCTGCCCGGTACCGGCGAGACGCCGGCGGCGCCGGTCTTTATCGACGGCAAAAAAGCCATCACACTCCGCGGCGAAGGCATCGCCGCCGAGTTCAAAACCCTCGTTCAGGATTATATCGAGCGGCGATTCGGCGGGGCCAAGAGCGCCGCGGAATAGCGCGGCATTCCTTTAAAATTTACCGAAAATCTTTCTGCGACGTTGGTCCGGGCATGGCATTTTGACCAGCGTCAATGGCGGCCGACCGTCGCAGCACCTATATCCGTTGGGCGGGCCGAGCGGTTTCTGGAGATTGAGGCGATGGCTAAGGGCTGGACGGCAGTTTTTGCGATCCTCGCGTCGCTCGCATTCCTAGGGAGCGCCAGCGCGCATCCCAAAGCCACCCATCGGCATCATCGGCATGCGCAGCATCTCGGCTCCATCGGCGCCATACGGCCCGGCAAAGTCTATACCTCGCGCGGTCATTATGCCGCACTGGTCGGCGATCCCGGCAGCGGTCTTGGCTTCTACGCGCTGCCCTACCGAGATCGGGCCGACGCTTGGCACTATCGGATGGGCAATGCCGCGGCGATGCCGCCTTGGGTCAATCCCAATCCCGTGATTGCCGCCGCGCAGGCGCAAGCCGTGCGCTACTGGGGCTGGGGCGATCCGACGCCCGCCGACTCCTATCATTACGGCGTCTATAATCCGATCGACGGCGTCGGCTCGCCGTTCTTTGCGGGCTATTACGGACCAGCCGGCGGCGATGACGACGACTCGGGCTTTCCGTTCGGCCATCCCTATGGGCCTTGAGTCGATCTAGTTCTCAGACCAATCCCGCCGCGATGTTGATCGTCAGCGCCAGCACGGCGGTGTTGAAGAAAAACGCCAGCACGCAGTGGACGAGCGCGGTTCGCCGCATCCCGGGCGCCCATATTTCGATGTCGGCGGTTGCGCAGGCAACGCCAATCACAAAAGAGAAATACAGGAAATCGAGATAGTCGGGATCGCTAGTTCCAGGAAATCTGAGAGCGGCGTGCGAGTCTGCTGTTTGCATAGTTTTTGCGACGCGCTCAGAGAAATATTCGTGCGCGTAATGCAGGGCGAACATCACATGAATGAAGGCCCAGGCGCTTACGACCGTCAAAGCGGTGAGGCAGACGTGCAGAGCCCTCGTCACCCCAGTCGTCTCTCTCACGACGACCAGTTGCGCAAAAATACCGCCAAACGCGGCGGCGGCCGCAAGCGATGTGAGGATGAGTATAGCGAATCGTCCATCGTCCAGGAGCGCCGCCCGCCGTCGCATCGACTCTCTCGACGCCCTGGCGATCAGGATTGCGACGAGAGCGAAATAGAGCCAAACGCCGGCATTCCAGCCGATAAGTTCCCGGGTGATCAGCCGCAGATTCTGCGGCAGGAAGATATACACCGCGACGCCGCAGACGACGCTGAAGAAAAGCCGCGGCCGTGATTGCACCACGCGGATCGGCCAATAAAGCCGTCGCGACCGCCGGGGTGCGGACGGGCCGATCAACTTTTGCGCGCGACCGCGAACCGCGCCGCCTCCCTCAAAATCGCGCCTTTCTTGCCGAACTTCGCGAGCGCCGTGACCGCTTCTCCGGCGAGCTTGTCGCGCCTGGCGCGCGCCGCTTCGAGGCCGAGCGCGGCGACCAGCGTCGCCTTGTTGCGGCCGGCATCCTTGCCGGCACGCTTGCCGAGCGCCGCCTCGTCGGCTTCGATATCGAGAATATCGTCGGCGACCTGAAAGGCGGCGCCGACGGCCTGACCGTAGTGCGCTAACGCTGTCTTGGCCGTAGTGTCGGCGCGTCCCAAGATCGCGCCGGCCTCCACTGCGTAACGCAACAGCGCGCCGGTCTTCATCGATTGCAGCATGATGACCGCTTCGGGGGTGTGAGGCGCTGCCGCGGCCTCCGCTTCGAGATCGAGCACCTGGCCGCCGACCATGTTGCCGAGCCCGGCGGCGCGGGCCAGCGCAAGCACAAGAGTGGCGCGAATCGCCGGGTCCGGATCGGTTGCCGGATCGGCGGTGACGTCGAACGCATAGGTCAGGAGCCCGTCGCCGACGAGAATGGCGGTCGCTTCGTCGTAGGCGCGATGCGTGGTCGGCCGGCCGCGGCGCAGATCGTCGTTATCGAGCGCCGGAAGATCGTCGTGGACGAGCGAATAGCAATGCACCATCTCGACGGCGGCAGCGGCGCGCAGCACGCCTTCGCCTTCCACATCGAAAAGCCGCGCCGTTTCGACCAACAGAAACGGCCGCAGCCGCTTGCCGCCGCCGAGGCTCGCATATCGCATGGCCTCGAGGAAGCGCGGCGGCCGCAACGTCTCTCGCGGCAAAGGCGACGGCGACAAGAGCCGGTCGAGCATCGACTCGGTCGCGTCCGCCACGGCCGTAAGCCGCCCCTGGAAATCCTCTTCCCCCGTCATGCCGTTGCCCGTCCCATCCATGGCCGTTCCGCTTGCCCGATCGCGGAAGATCGGTCAAGGCTCGTAGATGGCTCGAAAATCCGACGGTTTCGGCGGCTTCCGCACGGTCTTGCGATGGCTTATGCGTCTCGTTTTGCTGGTTTTCGTCCTACTCGCGGCGCTCATCGTCCTCTACCGCTTCGTCCCCCCTGTTTCGACCCTGATGCTCGCCCGCTCGCTGCTCCACGAAAAAGTCGAGCGCGACTACCTGCCGCTTGATCGCATTTCCCCCAACTTGCGCGCCGCCGTGGTGATGTCCGAGGACGCGAGTTTCTGCCGGAATCGCGGTGTCGATTGGGGCGCAATGCGAGAGGTGATCGACGAGGGCGGCATTAACGGTCCGGCGCGCGGCGCTTCGACGATCACTATGCAGGTGGCGAAGAACCTGTTTCTATGGCCGGGCCGCTCCTATATCCGCAAGGGCCTCGAAATTCCGCTCGCGCTTGTGCTCGACCGTGTCTGGCCGAAGTCGCGCATTCTGGAAATCTATTTGAACATCGCTGAATGGGGCGACGGGATCTTTGGCGCCGAGGCGGCCTCCGAGGCCTATTTCCATAAAAGCGCAGCGGATCTCAGCCTGCACCAGGGAGCGCTGCTTGCCGCCGTCCTGCCAGACCCCTACACCCGCAGCGTGCTGCATCCCAATTGGCGCGTTACCATCCATGCCCGCATCGTCGAGCACCGCGTCATCAGGACGTCGGGATTTCTGGACTGCGTAAGGTGATCGGCGGCCGGCGCGGAACGCGGATCGCGGAGCGATTTTGGGTAGCCAAACGCCCTCGTCCAATGCTATCAGCCGGTGCCCGAAACTAGTCCAATCTTGGAGCGGATATGGCTGTCCCGAAACGCAAAACCTCCCCGATGAAGCGCGGCTTCCGCCGCTCGGCGGATGCACTGAAGGCGCCGACCTATGTCGAGGACAAGGATTCGGGCGAATTGCATCGGCCGCACCACATCGACCTGAAGAGCGGCATGTACCGCGGCCGGCAGGTGCTCAAGGTCAAGTCCAAGCAGGACTGAGCCGTCAAGCCACGCCACTGACCGCCGTCAGACCATATACTGCCCGCCGTTCACCGAAAGCGTCGCGCCGGTGATGAATCCCGCTGCGTCGGATACCAGGAAGACGACGCAACGCGCGACCTCCTCCGGCTCGCCCAGACGGCGCACGGGAATCTGCGGAAGAATCGACTTTTCGAGGATCTCCTTCGGCACGGCTTTGACCATTTCGGTGGCGATATAGCCGGGGCAGACGGCGTTGACGGTAATCCCTTTGCCGGCATTCTCTTGGGCCAACGATTTGGTAAATCCGATATCGCCGGCCTTGGCGGCGGCGTAATTGGTCTGCCCCATCTGCCCCCTTTGGCCGTTGATCGAAGAGATGTTGACGATGCGCCCGAAACCGCGGCTGCGCATTCCCTCGATCACCGGCCGCGTCATGTTGAAGAGCGAATTTAGATTAGTGTTGATGACCGCGTACCATTGCGCCGGGGTCATCTTGTGGAGCATCGAGTCGCGCGTGATGCCGGCGTTGTTGACGAGGATGTCGATCGGTCCGAGATTGGCGTCGACGGAGGCAAGACCCGCGACGCAGGCGGCGTAGTCCGACACGTCCCATTTGTAGACGGGGATTGCGGTTTCCGATTTGAACTTGGCAGCGGCGTCGTCGTCGCCATGATAGACCGCGGCGACGCGGTAGCCGGAAGCGGCCAATGCGTTGCTGATCGCCGCGCCGATGCCGCGCGTGCCGCCACTCACTACCGCGACGCGAGCCATCTTACTTCCTACCTTCGCGTTCCACCCAAACGATTTTGTTTTTTGACACCCTGCAACTTGCGTCAGCGTTCGACGGTAAGGGCGATGCCCATGCCGCCGCCGATGCAGAGCGTGGCCAGACCTTTGCTCACGCCGCGTCGTTGCATTTCGAATAGCAATGTCACCAGGATCCGCGCCCCCGAAGCGCCGATAGGGTGGCCGATTGCGATGGCGCCGCCGTTCACGTTCACGATCGCCGGATCCCAACCCATATCTTTGTTGACCGCAACCGCCTGGGCGGCGAAGGCCTCGTTGGCTTCGACGAGTTCAAGGTCCTTCACCTTCCAGCCGGCCTTTTCGAGCGCCTTGCGGGAGGCCGGAATGGGGCCGCTGCCCATAATCGCCGGATCGACGCCGGCGGTCGCCCACGAGACGATGCGGCCCAACGAAGTGAGGCCGCGGGAACGCGCGTCTTCGGCGCTCATCAGAACGAGCGCCGCGGCGCCGTCGTTAATTCCCGATGCATTGCCGGCGGTAACCGTCCCGTCTTTCAAAAACGCCGGTTTCAATTTGGCGAGCCCTTCGAGGGTCGTGCCGGGGCGGATATATTCGTCCTGATCGACAATGATATCGCCTTTGCGCGTCGCAACCGTGACGGGGACGATTTCGTCGGCGAATTTGCCGGCCTTTTGTGCCGCCTCCGCCTTGTTCTGCGAACCCAGCGCGAATTTGTCCTGTTCGTCGCGGCCAATTTGCCACTTGGTCGCGATGTTCTCCGCAGTCATGCCCATGTGGTAGCCGTGGAAAGCGTCGATCAGGCCATCGCGCAGCATGACGTCGGTGAATTTGACGTCACCCATTTTGATGCCGGCGCGTAGATGCGCGGCATGCGGCGCCTGCGACATACTTTCCTGGCCGCCCGCAACGATGATCCGGGCGTCGCCGTTGGCGATCTGCTGCATGCCGAGCGCGACAGCGCGCAGGCCCGACCCGCAGACTTGATTGATGACCCAGGCGGTCTTTTCCTGCGGAATTCCGGCCTTCATCGCCGCCTGACGAGCCGGATTCTGGCCTTCCCCCGCCGTCAGGATCTGTCCGAGGATCACCTCGTCGATTTCTTCCTTGGCCACTTTAGCGCGCTCGGCGGCGGCGGTGAGCGCAATCGCGCCCATCTCGTGCGCCGGCAGATTGGCGAACGCGCCGTTAAAGGATCCGACGGCAGTGCGCGCCGCCCCGACGATGACGATATCACGCGACATTTGGCATTTCTCCTGCGACCGAGGCGGCCCATCTAAAGCAACGCCATGCGTGGCTTCGTTGATGTCCGTCAATCTCAAGCATTTCCGGCTGTCCGCGGTCAAGCATTGCGCCGGCGCGGGGCTTTGGAGAATTTCGGTTTTCGCAAGGCAATAAAACGCTTATGGTCTTTGTGGAGGTGAGGCTCCCGATGCTTGCCTCAGAATAGGGTTTTGATGGACATGACCAACGACAAGCAACCCATCACAATCAAGAAATACGCCAACCGGCGTCTCTACAATACCGGAACGAGCACTTATGTGACCCTCGAAGACCTCGCCGATATGGTGAAGAAGGGCGAGGATTTCGTCGTTTACGACGCCAAAACCGGCGAAGAGATCACCCGCTCGGTGCTAACGCAGATCATTTTCGAGCAAGAAGGAAAGAACGGCCAAGCGCTGCTTCCGATCACCTTTCTGCGGCAATTGATCCGTTTCTATGGCGACAGCATGCAAATGCTGGTGCCAAGCTACCTTGAATTCACGATCGACAAGCTCACCACCGATCAGCAGAAGTTTCGAGAGCAATTCGCCAGCGCCTTCACAACTGGGCCGACGCGGCAGATGTTCGGTTCGCTCGAGGAACAGGCCCGCAAGAACATGGCCATCTTCAGCCAGGCCTTGTCGATGTTTTCGCCCTTCGGAACGGCGCTGACCACGTCGCCCGAGAAGTCGCAGGAAGCGCAGACTGAGACCGGAGCCAAATCGGATCTCGACGAGATGAAGCGCCAGCTCGATGAGCTGCAAAAAAGGCTCGATGGGCTCGCCCCCAAGGAATGAGGGCGGTGGCGCATCCATGCCGTGGCTATGCCACGGCGGAAGATGTCAGCCTTGCGGCCGTCTGCGGTTCTCCGAAATGGCGTCCCTGAAAATAATCGACGCCCCAGTCGGTCAGGATCGCCGCCGATTCGGCGTCCTCCACCCATTCTGCGACGATCGGGATCTGGAGATGGTGGGCGAGATCGACGAGCGTGCGGACGAAGAACCGGTCGTCCTCCGATCTCGCCAGGTTCTGGATAAAGGCGCCATCTATCTTCAAGAGATCCACGCGCAGATTGCGCAAATTGCGAAATGAAGTGTGGCCCGAACCGAAATCGTCCATCGCCACTTTGACGCCGCACGCCTGCATTGCGGCGATCGCCCGGCTGGTCGCTTCCAGGTCGGCAATCGCGCAGGTCTCGGTGATTTCGACGATCAGCCGGCCCGCAACATCGGGAGAAACTGCGCAGGCGTCGCGCAATCTGTCGGGCCAGTGAACGTCGAGGACGGTCGCTCCCGAGGCATTGATGGCGATGCGCAGCGACGCATCTCTGACAAGCTCCGCGACGACGAGTTCGAGCATGCGATGGTCGATGAGCCGCACTAGCCCGGTCTTTTCTGCGACCGGGAAAATATCGGCAGGCAGAACGGGCCGTCCGTCCTCAGTTATCAGGCGCGCCAGCGCCTCGTAGAAGGCAATGCCGCCGGTCTTGGCAAAGACCACGGGCTGCAACGCGAGCGTTATCCGCGCCGCGTTGAGCGCCGCGACGATCTCTTCCGACGTATGCAGGATGCTGAGCCGCCTCTCGTCGCGCACCAGGCTCGGCGTATAAGCGACGAAACTGTTGCCGCCCGAGCGCCGGGTGGCGGCCAGCGCCTCCTCGGCGTGATGAAGCGCGGCTTGCGCGCTGCGCCCCTGTTGCGGAATGATCACTCCGCCGATGCGCAGCGAAACCGCGATTTCTCCAACTTTGGTTGCAAGCGGCGCCGCTTCGACGCAGGCCAGTAAACGCGCCGCCGCCATGTCCATCTGCTCGCTGTTGCAGGCATCGAGAAAGAGCGCGAACTTGTTGCCGGCGTAGCGCGCAATCAAGTCGCTGCTGCGCATCTCGTTATGCAGCCGGTCGGCAACCGCCGCGATAAGCTCGTCGCCGACATCATAGCCGTAAGCTTCGTTGAGAACAGCGAGGTTGTCGATTCCAACAAGCAGGACCGCATGGCAGCCGCCCTTTCGCATGCGTTCCGGCAGCAAATTTTCGACGTGTTCGATGAAATGAGCGCGGTTGAGCGCGCCGGTCAACGCGTCGTAACGCGATTGGCGAGCGAGCCGGCGTTCGGTCTCGTAGCGGTCGGTGATGATCCGGACGAGGCCGTGCGCCCGCGCCGGCCTTGTATCGGAGCCGGCGAACCAACGGCCCGTGTCTTCGATCCAGACGATTTTGTTGCGGCTTCCTCGCTCATTCTCGGCGCTGGTGAGCCCGTAAATGACTTTGTAGGAGACGCCGCGCCCGAGGTCTTGTTCCGCCGAGGACATGACTGCTTCGAAGCGGGAACTCGGGCTGTCCGGCGCGAGACGTTCGGCATAGGCTCGCCCGGAAGCGAGTTTGGCAAACTCGGCGAACCCAGCGATGTCGGCGGTGTTGGGCCCAAAGGTGAGCTGATCGCTGACGATATCCCAATCGTAAACCGCTTCGCCGATCGAATTGAGGATGGCACGCGGATCCGGCAGGTCGGGCGGCGTATCGGCGGGGGTCTCGCGCGGGAGCGGCATGGTGCGGCCTCGGCGTGGTTTCGGGGTGGGTAGATCGAACGGGCGCCGCCAGACACCTAGCAGGGCTGCGTTAAGAACCTGTTTATCATTGATCTTTCGGAGGAATCGAGGCCGCTTCGTTGGGCGGCAGCTTACCACCAACTCACGCCCGGTTCTTGCGCTCGCGAAGCGCCGCAAAGACCTCGGCCGGATCGGCGCCCGAAAGTCCGAGGCTCGCTTGAATGTCGGGCTGGGTAACGCGCAAGAACGGATTGGTCGCCTTCTCCAGGCTGAGCTCCGTCGGAAGCGTCAGCCGGCCTTTCGCCTGCAACGCGGCGACTACCTCGGCGCGGCGCCGCAACGCTTCGTTGCGCGGATCGACGCTCAAGGCGAAGCGTGCATTGGCGAGCGTATATTCATGGCCGCAATAAATCTGCGTCGCGTCGGGCAGCGCCGCAAGCTTTAGCAGGGACTGATAGAGAACGGCGGGCGAGGCCTCGAACGGGCGTCCGCAGCCCATCGCAAAGAGCGTATCGCCGGCAAAGAGCACGCCGTCTTGCTCGAACCAATAGGCGATATGACCGAGCGTATGCCCTGGCACGGCAATCACCTTGGCGATGTGCGGCCCGAGGGAAACCGCATCGCCGTCCTCGACCTCGCGGTCGAGTCCGCCGATTGCCGCCGCCTCACGTGCGGGACCGGTGACGCGCACGTCCGGGAACGCGGATTTGAGGCCGCCGATCCCTTGCACATGATCGGCGTGATGGTGGGTGATGAGAATGTCGGTGAGGGTCCAACATTCTTCCCGGAGCACGGCAAGAATGGGCTCAGGCTCCGGCGCGTCGATCGTCGCCGTCGCGCCGTTCTCGGGGGCATGCACCAGAACGCCGATATTGTCTTTCAGGCACGTGAACTGACGGATTTCGAGGCTCATGGAGGTGGGCTTATATCACAGCGCGATCGGGCGAAGATCGCCAATGGCGCGCCGGCCAGGCAGAAGCCCGCGCATACGCGCGGTAATACGCGGCTCCTTGGCCGTGCCGTCGATCTCGAAAAGATTATAGCCGGCGTGGTGCCCGGCGCCGCCGCGCAGTGCCGAGGCTGAAACGACGCCGACGACCGGCACCTTGTGCGTCGGGCCCTCTAGATGCGCCACCGAGAGACGATGATTGTGGCCATGGATCACCAGCTCCGCGCCGGCGCGGCGGATCATGGCTTCGAAGAGATCGGCGTCGGAGAGCGTGCGGCCGAGCCTTGCGCCGCCGCGATACGGCGGATGATGGATCATGACGACCCGCACGAGCCCTTCTCTGGCGCATTTGCTGAGCAGGCTCGCGCAAGCTTCGCATTGCGGACGCCCGAGCCGCCCCGAGGCGATGAACGGCGGCGTCGGCACGGCCGAGGAGAGGCCAATCAAAGCGACGTTGCCGCGTACCCGCAGATAGGGATAGGCAGGGATGCCCGCATCTCCCGTAATCCAAGGCACGAAGGTCGCGGAAAGATCCGGCATCGTTGCGCGCGCATAGGCGTCGTGATTGCCGGGGACGAAACTCACGTCATGTGGGCTTCCCAGCGTCTCGAGCCAGAGGCGGGCGAGCGGATATTCCGCTTTGAGGCCGATGTTCAGGATATCGCCGGTCATGGCGATGTGATCGGGGCGATGCGCCTTCAGATCGGCGACGAGGCTTGCGAGCACATCCATGTCATGGATGAGGTGCCGGCCGCGCGTCCAATTCAAATAGCCGGTGAACCGCTTGCCGAGAAGCTCGCGTCGGTGGGGGCGCGGCATTGGACCGATATGCGCATCGGACAAATGGGCAAGCACGAGACTCATCGAGGCGCCGCTCCGGCCGCGCCCTCAGGCGTTGCCGATGAGTATGCCCGCGGTGAGCACGATGATGCCGCCGAGCACGATCTGAAAGATCGCCTGAAGAAGCGGCGTATCCATGTAATGCGCCCGCACCCAGGCAATCGCCCAGAGTTCGAAAAAGACGACGACGCCGGAGATCGCGGTAGCAATGAAAAAAGCATTCGGCACGCTGTTCGGGACGAGATAGGGCAGAGTGTGGCCGAGGCCGCCAAACGCGGTCATGATGCCGCAGATCGGGCCGCGCAGCCAGGGCGAGCCACGGCCGCTTAAAGCGCCGTCGTCCGAAAGCGCCTCGGCGAATGCCATGCTGATGCCGGCACCTACCGAAGCCGCCAGGCCAACGAGGAACGTCGCCCAGGTATTATGGGTTGCAAAGGCCGCTGCAAAGAGCGGCGCGAGCGTCGAGACCGAGCCGTCCATCAGCCCGGCGAGCCCCGGCTGCACGTATTGAAGAACGAACATCCGCCGGTCGGTTGCCTGTTCCTTGTCGCGTTCGGTCTTGGGTAGAAATTCGTCTTCGATCTCGCCGGCGAGGATCTCATGGCTCTTCTCGACCTGGGCGAGATCGTTCAGGAGCTTGCGAACGTCGGGGTCCTTGGCTTGGCTCGCGGCCTTCGTATAGAAGCCGTAGGCTTCCGCCTCGCGGATCTCGACCTCTTGGCGGATCTTTGCGATCGGCAGGTTGCGCACGAGCCACACCGGACGCCGCTTCATGAAGCCGCGCACGTCGGTGCGCCGGATCGGCAACACGTTCGGCCCAAACTTTTCATGATATTTTTGCAAGAGTGTATCGTGATGCGAGGCTTCGACCTTGGCCATGTTTTCGAACATGGTGGCGGTTGCCGGATAGCGGACGCGCAGATCCTCGGCAAAGGCGAGATAGACCCGCCGGTCGTCATCCTCGGCGTCGATCGCGACCGCCAAAATCTCGCGTTCGTCGAGTTGCGAAAAACGCTTCAACGCTCCCTCCTCGCAGTAACCCCTGCGGCAGATTAATTTTTGAATGATTCTAATCTAGCGACGACGGCCTTCGCTTGCAACCAGGAGATGGCGCATGGATTTCTTCACTGCACTGCAGGGCCTTACGGCGCGCTGCGCGGCGCGCGGAAGAAGCGTCATTGCGCCGCTGCGCCTCGGCGTGCGCGGCCTAATTCTCGACTCCGAGAACCGGGTGCTGCTCGTTCGCCATACCTATGTCTCCGGCTGGTATCTGCCGGGCGGCGGCGTGGAGGCGGGCGAATCGGTAGTGGCCGCGCTGGCGCGCGAGCTTTGCGAAGAAGGCGGCATCGAGATTCTCGGAGCGCCGCGACTGCACGGGCTTTTCTTCAACCCGGGGGCATCGCGACGCGACTACGTCGCCTGCTACGTCGTGCGAGATTTTCGTGCCACGCCCATCCGGCCGAATTTTGAAATCGCCGCGGCGCAGTTCTTTCCCGTTAATGCGGTGCCGGAGGACACAAGCCCGGCAACGCGCGCGCGACTCGCCGAAGTTCTAACCGGCGCCTCAGTCCCCGACCTCTGGTGAGCATTTGCGGCACCGATGCCGCGATGTTAGAGCCTCAGCCCATGTCCGATCTCACCCTCGTTCTCGTGCCGCAAGTGCCGGCCGATCAAGCCGCGATCGAAAAGCTCGACGAAAGAGCGTTCGGGCCGGGCCGGTTTGCGCGTTCGGCCTATCGGCTGCGCGAGGGTGTAGCGGCCGATCTCTCCTTATCTTACGTGGCGCGGGTCGGCCGGCTGCTGGTCGGCGCCAATCGCATGACGCCGATCCGCTGCGGCGGCAAAGCCGCCCTTTTGCTCGGGCCGCTCAGCGTCGAACCGGCCTTCCGCTCTGCCGGCATCGGCGAAGCGCTGGTGATAAAATCGCTGGAAGCGGCACGCGCCGCCGGTCACCACCTCGTGCTTCTCGTCGGCGACATGTCGTATTACGGCCGCATGGGATTCGAACCGGTGCCCGGAGGCAGGCTCGTTTTCCCCGGACCGGTCGATCCGGCGCGGTTGCTCTATTGCGCGCTGACGAAGGGCGCCTTCGACGCGGTGCGCGGGCGGGTCACGCGCGCCATCTAGCCTCAACGCGCGGGTTGCGGACCGACCATGATCGTTGCAACGGGCGCGCCCGGAATATCGCGATCGATTGGCTTCAAGCCTGCCCGCTCGAGCGCCAGGAAGATGGACGCGTCCGCCGGCACCGTGTGATCGTAGTAGACGACAAGTCCCGGTTCGACGGTTTGACCGGGATCGCTCGTGCCGACCGCCACCCAGGCGCCGGCATTCTTCAACGCTACCACGAGTTGGTCGGCGAATTGCTCGGGCTCGCCGCGCCCGAGCGGGACGATCGAGACTTTTGCCTCGCGCAGAACGCGCCGCTTGATGACTTCGCGCTGCCAATCGCTCAGACTTCGTGCGGTGGTCGCCGGGATTTGTTGGGGTGCGGCAACGGCGCTCGTCGCCGCGAGAACGGCTGCCGCGGCGCCGAAGAGAGCCGCGCCCGCAAATACCATTCGCAGAATTCGGGTATCCATTGCCTCTCAACTAAGGGAGTGCATGCCTGCGCCAAGCCAACTTACGGTTCGAGGACCGAATCCCAGTAGAGATAGTCCATCCAGCTTTCGTGCAGATAATTGGGCGGGAATAGCCGCCCATTCTGGTGCAGGTCGTTGACCGTCGGCCGATAAGGGTGGCGTGCCGGCCACATACGGGCTTCCCTCGCCAGCCGATCACCTTTGCGCAGATTGCAGCAGGAACAAGCGGCAACGACGTTTTCCCAGGTGGTCGTCCCACCTTTGGAGCGTGGCACCAGATGGTCGAAGGTCAACTCTTCGCGTGCCCCGCAATATTGGCAGATGAAGCGGTCGCGCAGAAAAACATTGAAACGCGTGAAGGCCGGATGGCGAGATGGTCGGATGTAGGTTTTGAGCGAGACCACGGACGGCAGCCGCATCTCGAAGCTCGGACTGCGCACCGTCCTATTGTACTCCGAGACGATGTTGACGCGGTCGAGAAAGACCGCCTTGATCGCGTCCTGCCAGCACCATAGCGACAGCGGATAGTAACTCAACGGCCGGAAGTCGGCGTTGAGAACCAAAGCCGGACAACCTTCCGGCGATACCACGGGCTGGCAGTGGACTGTCAAACCTGGCACCTCGCGCGAGCGCTCCGGCGGCTTTCTGCCGCACGAACTACTCTCCTTCGATCGGAGCCCGAACCTTTGCGCTCCGGCCGAACCTATCTTCCTACGGGCGCCCGCCTGGCGGCCAATTCGCCCGAAAATCCTCTAAATGACCTCCGTCCCCAAGGCAAATCTGAGCTTACATGAGTCGGTGACGGCGATGTGAAGCCCAAAATGCCGCGCCCGCTGGAATCCCCGTCTTCGTCAGCGGGTCGGGATCGGCGTTCCGCTGCGATAGTCATAGAAGCCGCGTTGGGTCTTGCGGCCGAGCCAACCGGCCTCGACGTATTTCACGAGCAGCGGACAGGGCCGGTATTTTGAATCGGCCAGCCCTTCGTGCAGGACCTGCATCACGGACAGGACCGTGTCGAGCCCGATGAAGTCGGCGAGCTGAAGCGGTCCCATCGGATGGTTGGCGCCGAGCCGCATGGCAGTATCGATCGCTTCGACGCTGCCTACACCCTCGTAAAGCGTGTAGATTGCCTCGTTGATCATCGGCAGCAGGATTCGATTGACGATGAAAGCCGGGAAATCTTCCGAGACCGTCGCCGTCTTGCCGAGCCGGGCGACGAATTTTTTGGCGACCTCGAAGGTTGCGTCCTCGGTGGCGATCCCGCGGATGATCTCAACGAGTTGCATGCGCGGCACCGGATTCATGAAATGCATGCCGATGAATTGTTCCGGCCGGTCGGTTATCGAAGCGAGGCGGGTGATCGAAATCGACGACGTGTTGGTCGCCAGCACGCATTCGGGTCGCAGCGCCGGACAGAGCTTCGTGAAGATCTTGCGCTTGATCTCTTCGTTCTCCGCGGCGGCCTCGATGACGAGATCGCAATCGGCAAAACCGTCGTAGCCGAGCGTCGACTTAATTCGGTCCATCGCCGCGATGCGTGTCGCGTCGTCGAGCTGTTTGCGTTCGACGAGCCGGCTGAGATTGCCGCCGAGCGTCGCGATTCCGCTGTTGATCCGCTCCTCGGAGACGTCGTTGAGGGCGATATGCATGCCCGCGACCGCGCAGACCTGGGCGATTCCGGCGCCCATTTGACCAGCGCCGACGACGCCGATTTTGTTGATTTCCGCCACCATGCGTCCTATCCAAGGAACGATCGCCGAGCCTCGATCATCCGCGACAGGCTCTGCAAGGTGGGCGTGTAACGGCCCCGGAGAGGCAAGTCAACGCGACCCCGCCGCGGACGACAGCGCGGCTTCGCGGTGCTTCCGCGAACCGGCGCTCAGCCGCTGAAATGCAGCGGGATGGTGAAATGTCCGCCGGGGACGCCGGCTGGCGGCGCCGGCACCGGATCGGCTCGACGCACCGTAGCGACGGCCGCCTCATCGAGCATGGCCGATCCGGAACTGCGGACGAGCCGGGCACTCGTGATACGCCCGCTGCGATCTACCGAGAAGGCGACCACCGCAGTGCCGCTCGCCGGACGCGCCGCTTCAGGATATTCCTTGACGCTGCTGATCCGCTCGACAATCTCGCTGCGCCAGGATTCGGCTGCCTCGCCATTGAAACCCGGCGTCGGCGCGGCCGATTTCGCCGCACGCCGCAGGTTGGTGCGCGGCCGCGCGTGTTGCGGCTTCTCTTTGGCCTCGTGCTGCACGGATTTCGGCGGGGGCGGGGCCATCATGACTTCCGGCTGCGGCGCTTCGACCAGATCGGGCGCGACTGGCATTTGAACGGTTTGCTGCTGCTGCTCGACTGGCTGCGGCGGCGTTTGCGGCTGCACTTCCTGCGGCTGCGGCGGCGTCTCTACCTCTTGCTGCGGCGGCGGTGCAACCGCGATCGGAGCAAGATTGATCATCACCGCGTCGGGCGGATTGCCGGGGGGCATCTCCGATTGGCGCATGTAGACGAGGGCGATGACGAGCGCGACGTGCGCGGCGAGCACAGCGAGCGCCGCAACCGTCCAGCGGCGTAGGCCGGCGTCTTCCCGCCGCGGCAGGATGGTATCGGCAAACGTGCTCATGGCGCGGGCGATGCAGGTGCCCCGGATGGCGCCGCCTGGCTGGCATTGAGGCCGACGAGCGCAATCTTCAGATAGCCGGCCTTGCGTAGCAGATTCATCATGTTCATCACCGAGCCGTAAGCGATGCTCTTGTCGCCGCGCAGAAAGATTCTCTGGCTCTTGTCGCCGCCCGAGGCCGCATCGAGGGCCGCGCCGAGCGCGTCTTGCGAAACCGCCGTATCCCCGACGGCCAGCGTCAGATCCGGTTTGATCGTCACGAAAATCGGCTTGTCGGGCCGCTTGCTAGGTTGCGCGGTCGAAGCCGGAAGATCGACGTTGACGTCGACCGTCGAGAGCGGCGCCGCCACCATGAAGATGATGAGCAGCACCAGGATAACGTCGATGAAGGGCGTGACGTTGATCTCGTGCGATACGTCGAGATCGTCGTCGCCGGTGACAAGCTTGACGGCCATCGGCGCTCACTCCGCTTGGCGGCGCATGCCGATGACGCGCCACTCTTCTTCGGGCATGGCCGGCGTGCCGCGATCGAGATCGCGCGAGACGTGGCGCAGGATTTCCGCAGCGGCGTCGCCGAGCGTGGCCCGGTAGGAGCCGATGCTGCGGGCGAAGTAATTGTAGATGATGACCGCGGGTATGGCTGCCACCAGCCCAAAGCCGGTGGCGAGCAGCGCCTGTGCGATGCCTGGCGCTACGACCGCGAGATTGGTCGTATTCGTCTTCGAAATTCCGATGAAACTGTTCATGATGCCCCACACCGTGCCGAACAGGCCGATGAAGGGCGCAGTCGCGCCGATCGTGCCGAGAATGCCGGTGCCGCGGTTCATCTGCCGCCCGGCGCGCGCTTCGATGCGCGCGATGAGTGCCGCGGCCCGTTCCTTGATGCCGTCGGCCTCGAGATCCCCGGAGCGATCGACCTCGGCGGCCGCCGCCTCGACCATGCGCACGATGGCGCCTTTCGACGCCCCAAGCTCTTTTCGGGCGGCGTTGAGACTCGCTGCGCTGGCGAGGATCTTGAGCTGGCGAATGGCCCGCCGTTTTGCAGCGAAAAGTTCGATGCTTTTGGCGAGGCAGATGGTCCAAGTGACGAGCGAGGCGAGGACCAGCCCGATCATCACTACTTTGACGACGATGTCCGCCTCGAGGAACATGCCCCAAGGCGAGAGATTATGCGGCAAGAGTCGCGCCGGGATCGGGGCGGTGTCGGACGGCGCCGGCAGTGGAGTCGAATCGACAGGCACGGCGGCTGCTGGCGCGGTGGCTCCCGGCGCAGGAGCCGCGGCTACGGACGAAACCGGCGCGCTCGCAGCGGGCGAGGCCGGCGTCATCGCGTTCGAAGCGGCGGGTTGGAGCGGCTGCGCCACGGCGGCGGCGGGCGGGGCGGCAACCGCGTTCGCTTGTGGCGGAGCCGATTGCGCAAATCCGGGGGAGATTGTCAGCACGCCCGCCAGGCACAAGGCCGGCACGCATAGTTTGGACAGCAGAGCCGTCGTTCGATACGCACTCACGAATCGCATCCTCCACATCCTCACATTTGTCGCGTCGGCGCCCCAAACCGCGCGATCGATTTTCTGAAAATGATTGCCCGCCGGATTCTTGACGTGTTTGCTTCGGCTCCCTGCAGCAGACAGAGATCATGATCTTTGTCAACGCTGACATGAGCCGCGGCGTGCGTGTATTGCCGTGCGGCATAATAGCCCGATCCGCTCATCCGCGCGTGTTTCAATTTTTCCCGGTGCGAACCGGGAATTTTGCTATTGTGCTCGCAATCGCAGCAATCGGCCGCACCGCGATTTCGGTGACGTGCGGCTTGAATTGCAACCTGACGCCGCAACGCCAGCTCAGCTGAATAGCTTTTCGCCGATGTAACCGCCGGATTCCACGCCGGGCGGACACGCAAAAATGCCGCTTCCGACGTGCGTGACGAATTGGTTCATCGCGTCGAGCTTCGAGAGTCTTTCGAAAATTCTGATGAATCCGCCGCGCGGGTCGCGCTGATAGCAGATGAAGAATACGCCGGCGTCATATTCGATGCCCTGACGCCAAGGCGGCCAGCGCTCGGCGGTGAAATCAACGCCATTGTTGTAGGAATAGCCGCGGCGCAGAATTTGCGCTCCGTCGTTGCCCGCCGGTGCTGCGAGCCGGACGTGGGCGTTGAACGGAATGACGCTGTTGCCGTCTTTGTCGACGGCCGCGAGGTCGAGCGGGTCCGACTCGTTTTTGGCGCCGAGCGGCGCGCCGGAATATTTGGAGCGTCCGATCGTCGCCTCCTGGAAACCGAGATCCATGCGATCCCAATGTTCGAGCGCGATGCGAATGCGCCGCGCCACCACGTAGCTGCCGCCGCGCATCCAGAGCGGAGCTTCGTCGCCGACCCAGACGATCGTGTCCATCGCTTGCGGCGAGCCGACGGGCGGGTTGATCGTTCCGTCCTTGAAGCCCATCAGATTGCGCGGGGTCTTACCGGGCGAATTGGCGAAGAACCCGGCTTGGGTCCAGCGGATCGTCGCCAGCCCGTAGGCGGCGCGCGCCAGCTGACGAACCGCGTGAAAGGCGACCTGCTGATCGTCGGAACATGCCTGGATCGAAAGATCGCCTCCGGTTTGGCCCTCGATCAGCTCCTCTCCGGCGAAGCGCGGCAAGTTAACGAGCGCCTCGGGCCTCTTGCTTTTGAGCCCGTAACGGTCCTTGCCGTCTTTCTCGAAAAGCGTGGGGCCAAATCCAAAGGTGATCGTCAGCCGCGCAGGAGGAAGGTCAAGCGTCTCGCCGCTGTCGTAGGTAAGTACGCTTGCCGGCCGACCCGCCGCGGCCCCGCCGGACGTGAGTCGTGCCGCACGCTGCGTCCATTGCTGCAGCAGCGCGACGATGTCGCTGGCCTTCTCGGTCTGCAGATCGAAGGTGGCGAAATAGGTTTGGATCTGCGTCGGCTTGGTGGCAATGCCGCCCTGATGCGGCCCGAAGAACGGCTCGACCTTGTTTTGCGCGGGCGCCGGACCCGGCTCTACGGAAGCGGCGGCGGGAGCGGCCCGCGCCATAAGGCTACCACCGGCGACGGCGCCGCCCGCCGCCACCAGAAAGCGGCGGCGGGAACTCTGAAGAGGACTACGCTTGCGGTCATCATCCATCGCGGATGTCCCTACCTTAGTGCCCCGACGCGGAGCAAATTTGCGCGCGCGCGGCATCAATGCGCCAGCGCGAGCTCGTTGACGTCGTCGTTGACGTAATAAAAACCTTTGCCATCGAGCGTTAGAGCGATGCCAAACAGATCGCCGCTACCGGGAGGCGATTGTGCTTTGTCGACGTTCACCCATCGTGCCGCCACTTGCTCATGCGTGGACGGATTGACCTCGACGACCTCGCCGTTCTGCGCGTTGGCAACGATCAAGTTGCCGTTTGGCGCTAGCGTCATCGCCAACGGCCGCTTGAGCATGCCGCCTTTGGTAATCACCGTGCCGGTTCCGGCGCTGTCCTTGCGGGTAAGCGCTTGCGGGATTGCATTGATGCTGTTGCCGAGCGCGTTGGACACATAGAGCGTGCCGTTCTTATCGAGCACAAGACCGGTCGGGCCGATCACGAAGACGTCTTTGTCGGGCATTTCCGAAAAACCGCTGCCGATGACCGTCTCGCTCTTGATGGTCGGCGGTCCTTTGGCGATCGCCAGCTCGAAGCGAACGACGGTGGCATGATTGGAACCGCCCGAGGGACGCGCGCCCGCGCCGATGTTCGAGACGAACAGCGTGGCGCTCGATCCGTGATCGACGACCGCCATATTGCCCCACGGTCCGTTGATCTTTGCGTCGGCCAGAGCCTCGACGAACTTGTCGTTGGAATCGAATACAATGAGACATCCCTGGCCGCCCGTTTTCATCGTGCCGTCGTCGGACGGCAGACTGCCGACGATGACGTATCCGGACCTCAGCATCGCCATGGCCGTGGTGAGGCCTACGCCACCGGGGCATTGCGCGAGGTGGCGCGGCACCGAGGCGAAGAGCGTGACCGCTTTCGTGTCCGCGCTGTAGTCGACGATCGTTGTACCGAGGCCTTGAAGATTGTTGCGGTCGTTGAAGTTGTCGACGAGAACGTCGCCCTTCTTGATCTTGCCGATCGAGAGCGGCGCGACCACCACGGCATAAGGATTGACGTCGCCGTTGTCGGGAATGGTGGAGACCAGCATCGTCTGCCTTTGCAGAGCGTTGAGGAATCCTCCCTCAGCCGCAACGGAGGCGAATGCCGGAATTGCGATCGCGGCAGCCGCAAACAGGAATGATTTGATCCTGACCTTGAGAAAGTTACGTGCCTGCATCCAAGTCTCCATGATGTCATATGTGGGGCTTGGCTCCCACGCCGGATATTCGACAGCTCCTGGCTTAGAACGAGATCGTCGTTCGCACGCCCAACACAGCCTCGTCGCGGACGAGTTGAGTCGGGTTCAAGGGGTTCACGATGCCGCCGCCGGGGTTGAAGATGTATTGGAAGTCGGGTTGCAGCTGCCACCAAGGCGCGAACTGAATCTGATAAAATGCTTCGATGAAGGTCTCGGAGCTGCGGATGGGTGACAGCGTGCCCGCAGACGCGTAGTAGGCGGCCGCTTCGTCATAGGTACGCGCGCCATTGGAGATCAGGCCGTAGCCCACGCCGAGCCCGACGATGTCGCCGTCGCGCCCCTCGAACGGCGCCTTGAGAGTGACGCCGCTGTTCAAGCTGAAGCTGATGAGATTGCGGTCTCCCGGCGCGCCCATGGCTCTTGCGAATATCGCGACCGCGCGCGCCGAAGAGGGGTCCGGCTGATAGACGACCTGATCGAAAATTCCGTAGAGACTGAAGTTGCCGCGATGTTCCGAGGCGACGCCGTTACCCGCAGGGTTTGCGAGCGATAGTCCGTCGGTGCCGTAGGCCTGATCTGGAAATTCGGCCGTATCGTACCAAAAGCCGAGCTTATAGGTGCCGGGCAATCCCTTGCTGTCGCTTTTGACGACTTGACCGGCCGAGGGCTGGTTCACGGCGTATTGCAACTCGCCGATGACCAACGCGCCGGTATTGAGGTTGAACTTGATGCCGCCGGCCTCGGGGCCGAGCGTCTGCGGATCGTCGTTGAAGGGACCGCCTGGCGGGTTGTCGTCGAAGACGCCGAGAAGCCCCGTCAAGTTCGGCATGATCTGGCCGTGAATACGAACGCCGAGCGACGATAACGGATAGGCCGGGCCACCCGCGTAGAGATCTTCGGACGGGACGAGCGGCCAACCCATCATCGTATTGAAGAACAGCAGGGACCCGGCGCTGGTGATGAACTCCTGGTCGAGACTTTGCTGCCCGGCCTTGATGTCGAACGCGCCGTTGTTGAAGCTCTGCTGATACCAAAGCTCCCAGAGGCGGGTCGACCGCATCGCCTCGAGCCCGCTCACGCTCTGCAAGGCGAGCAGGTTCTCGGTGCTGAGATCGTCGCCGTGGATCTGAAAGGCGCTGACATTGAAAAGGCCGCCGGCCCAGCCAAACGCCTTGCTCGTGTCAAGCTGCACGGTCGGCGTCGTGACGCCATCATAGACCGCGCCTTGACGGATGCCGCCGGTCGCGTTGCCGAAGACTTCGCTTTCCTCATAAAGGGAAAAGGTGATGCCGTATTTGGCGAGGAACGTGCGCAGTCCGCCCGCGTCGCCGAGCAGCGTGGTGCGCGACGAAGAAAAAAGTCCGGTCGTGAAGTCCGGCTCTGTCGGCGCTTGGTCGCCCGGTGCGGCGGAAGCCACCGGCGCAGGTTGGCCGGTTGAGGCAGCCGTTGAATCTGCGTAAGCGCTCGAGCTCAAGAGGAGCAGGCCAACGACGGAGCCGATCGTCTGCCACCGGAATGCGGGCAGCGCGCGCCGCTCGCGATCGTGCGTCCCCCAACCAGCCATCATCATCTCTTCTTGGAACGATTCAAATATATAGAAGCAATGTGCAAGACAATCGCGTCGCCAATGCTGGTATGTCGAAGCTTTTCTCCGGTCAACATCGCGGTCGAAGAAGATAATTGTTCTAAATTAAAAGAGGAAAGCTGCAGCGTAACGGACCATTCTACATTTGGAGCCGAAATCCGAGAAAGGCGATTCGGTATGCGGGAAGCAAGCAATTCCCCTGTCGATGTACGCAGCGACAAAGCTCCGACGCACGCAAACGCCGCCCGTGAGCGCCACTGCCTAGAGACGCCACGCGCAGATCTGCCGAAGCCGAAGCCGGCGTCAATTTGCTGTACATCAATTCCTCGAAATTTTCGCTACGGTAAGCAGGGTTAAGCACAAACGGGCTTTGCCTTGCAGGCGAACACGGATCGGTTCAATCTCCAGCCGGCGGCAAGGAACGATCTGGCTTAGCCAAGGTTGATTCCCGGCGACCGTTTCCGGATGCGCTCGCAAACCGCGATCGTAGGCGGCCTTAGCGTTTGTAGCCGGAGCGCGCGGTGGCTCGCTCCGCGCCGAGTTCGAGGAGGTGCAGCGTGGCACCGCGTGCAAATTGGAAGGGCTATCTCAAGCTGTCGCTTGTGTCCTGCCCGATCGCGCTCTTCCCGGTAGCGAGCGAGAGCGAACGTATATCCTTCCATCTCATCAACCGCGCGACCGGCAACCGCCTGCGCCAGCAATACCTCGACTCGGTTACCGGCGAGATCGTCGAGCGCGACGAGCGCGTACGCGGTTATGCGATCGGCAAGGGCGAATACATCACGCTCGAGGAAAGCGAGATCGCCGAACGGGCGCTAGAAAGCACCCATACGATCGATATCGAAAGCTTCGTTCCGCGCAAAGACATCGACGACGTCTATCTCGAGAACGGCTACTACATGGCGCCGGACGACAAGGTCGCGGACGAACCTTTCGTCGTCATTCGCGACGCGATGCGCGAGAGCGGCATGGTCGGTTTGGGGCGCGTCGTCCTCTACGGGCGCGAGCGCACGTTGATGATCGAGCCGCGCCACAACGGTCTGATCGGCACAGCCTTGCACTATCAGTATGAAATTCGTGCCGACAAGCCGTATTTCGAATCGGTGCCCGATCTGAAGATTCCGGCGGAGATGCGCAAATTGGCCGCGCATATCATCGAAACCAAGCGCGGCAGCTTCGATCCGTCGCAGTTCCAGGATCGCTATCAAGACGCGCTTGTCGAACTGATCCGCGCCAAGCGCGCCGGCAAGCCGCTTCCCGCCGCGCCGCAGACCAAAGCGCCGAGCAACGTCATCAATCTCATGGATGCCTTGAAGCGCAGCGTCGAAAGCGAGACGCGGCGCGGGCCGAGCGCGAAGAATCCGGCTCCGGCGCGCAAAGAGGCCGGCAAGGCGCGCGGCCCAGCCAAAAAGGACGCGCCGGCGAGCCGGAATAAACGCGTCAAAAGGGCCGGCTGAACGACGAGGAGCCTGTGGCGAGCGCACTCGAGGCCTACCACAAGAAGCGCGATTTTGCGCTCACCTCGGAACCGCGCGGGAGCAGAGCGCGGCGCAAGGGCAATAGTTTCGTCGTCCAGAAACACGATGCGACCCGGCTGCATTACGATTTCCGCCTTGAACTCGACGGCGTATTGAAAAGCTGGGCCGTTACGCGCGGGCCGAGCCTCGTGCCCGGCGAAAAGCGGCTCGCGGTGCACGTCGAGGATCATCCGCTCGATTACGGTTCCTTCGAAGGCATCATTCCGGAAGGGCAATATGGCGCCGGCGCCGTTCTCGTCTGGGATCACGGCACCTGGGAGCCGGAGGGCGATCCGCGCGCCGGCTATGCCAAAGGCCACCTCGACTTCACGCTGCATGGCGAGAAGCTCAAAGGCAAATGGCATCTCGTCCGCATGCGCGCCCGGCGCGGCGAGAAAGCGGACAATTGGTTGCTTATCAAAGCCAACGATGCCGAGGCGCGCAGCGCCAAAGATCCGGATATTTTGGAGGAACAGCCCAACTCCGTGCTGAGCGGCCGTTCGATCGGGGAAATCGCCGGCGACGTCCACAGCCGCCGGTGGACGTCGGGCAGGGCCGCGCATGCGCCGGCCGCGAACGCCAAGTCGCCGCGTACCCGCGCTTTGGCGCCCCTCGCCCAACCCAAGGCAGCGGCGAAGTCGACGGCCAAATCGGTTGCCTCGCGCAGCGCCGATCCAAAAGGCGCCAAACGCGCCGCCCCGTTCAGCTTTACGGCGCCGAAGGCCGCCAAACGCGGGGCGCTGCCGAAGTTCGTCGCACCGATGTTGCCGACGCTTACCGACGTGCCGCCGCTCGGCGCGGATTGGATCCATGAGATCAAGTTTGACGGCTATCGTATCGAGGCGGTGCTCGATGCGGGAAAAGCGGTTCTGCGCACCCGCGCCGGGCTCGATTGGACCGAGCGTTTCGTCTCGATCGCGGCGGCGCTTGCCGCGCTGCCGGCGAAAAAGTGCCTGATCGACGGCGAGATCGTCGTCGAGGACCAAAATGGCATTTCGGATTTTTCGGCGCTGCAAGCCGCGCTGAAGAATGGCAAGACGCAAGGCCTCGTCTATTACGCCTTCGACATCCTCCACCTCGACGGCCTCGATCTGACGCGCGTCCCGCTCATCGAACGCAAGGGTCTGCTCGATTCGTTGATCAAAGCAGCGGGCAAGGGCGGCAGCTTGCGCTATAGCAAGCATTTCGACGAGAACGGCGACTTGATGCTGCAACACGTCTGCCGGCTCGGTGCCGAAGGCATCGTCTCGAAACGGCGCGACAGCCCGTATAGGTCCGGGCGCACGACCGACTGGACCAAGTCCAAGTGCACCAACCGGCAGGAATTCGTTATCCTCGGTTATGTGCCTTCAACGACCGCGCGGCGCGCGATCGGCTCGCTCGTCCTCGGCTATTACGACAAAGGCAAGCTCCTTCATGCCGGCCGCGTCGGCACCGGGTTTTCCAACAAGCTCGCAACCGATCTCTTCGCGCTTCTGGAACGCGAACGGATTGCCAAATCCGCACTCTCGGCGGCGCTCTCTGCGGAGGCGCGCCGCAATGTCGTGTGGGTAAAACCCACCCGTGCCGCCGAGGTGGAGTTTCGCGGCTGGACGGCTGACTCGAACCTGCGGCAGGCTTCTTTCAAGGGTCTACGCGAGGACAAGGATCCGAAGGAGATCGTCCGCGAAAAGGCCGTCGCCGCACCGCTCAATACGCCGACCACCAGCGTCGCGCTCACCCATCCGGATCGGGTGCTTTGGCCCGAAGCCGGCATCACCAAACAGGGGCTCGCCGATTATTACGCGATGGTTTGGCCGTGGATTGCAAAACATCTCGTCGGGCGGCCGCTCGTCCTCGTGCGCTGTCCGACAGGCTACGCGCAAGGCTGCTTTTTCCAGAAGCATGTTTGGGCCGGACTTGACGAGCACATCCGGCAAATCCGAGACCCGCGCGAAAAACTGCCGATCGTCGGCATCGATTCGTTCGATGGATTGATCGCTCTTGTGCAAGCGGCGACGCTTGAAATCCATCCTTGGGGCGCCAAGTCCGACGACCTCGATCATCCCGACCGGCTGATCTTCGATCTCGATCCCGGCGAAGGAGTAGGCTTCCCCGATGTCGTCGCCGCGGCGCGCGAAATCCGCCAGCGGCTCGCCGCAGCGAAGCTCGAAACTTTCGTCAAGACCACGGGCGGCAAAGGCCTTCACATCGTTGCGCCGATCGAGCCGCGCTCGACTTGGGAGCAGGCCAAGAATTTCTGCCGCGCACTCGCCGAAGCGATGGCGCACGACGCTCCGCAACGCTTCACGGCAACGGTGGCGAAGAAGGTGCGCCACGGCCGGATTTACATTGATTATTTGCGCAACGCACGCGGCGCCACCGCGGTTGCGGCCTATTCCACGCGGGCACGTCCCAACGCCCCCGTTTCGACGCCGCTCACCTGGGATGAGCTCGCCGCAACCGCCAGTGCAAGGCAGTTTTCGCTCGGCAACTTCGGCAAGCGGCTGCAACATCTCGGCGCCGATCCCTGGAGCGGATTTTTCGAACTCCGGCAGCGATTGCCGAGCGCATCCTGACATTATCGCATGAATGCCGGCAATCCACGAACGGCCGAGCCGGAACCCGCAGGAGAAGCGCGGATCGGGGCCGCGTTCGGCGAGCGGAAGCTCTACTACGCCAGTAATTTCCGCTTGGTTCCTACAGCGCTTTCGCGTTAGGAATTTGCGCAACACCATGTAGCGGCCAGTTCCGTAGCGAGTCCGCGCCCGCGGCTCCGCACTGCGCCGCCGACCGCAGGCGCATTCTTGACTCGCGACACGCTAGAACCTTTGTCGGCTCGAGTATTCGGTCCGAAGTCGCTCGCACCATTGTATTGGGGTCTCGTCGTCACCATTGCGCTCGTTGCGGCGATCGTCGCTTCGATCTTTTGGGTCAGCGCCCGCAATCAGAGCGACAATGCCTGGGTTCGCCATACGTTGTCGCTGCGCCAGCAGCTTAGCGACGTGCTGACCTTGGTACAGGGCGCCGAAAGCGCACAGCGCGGGTATCTGCTCACGGGGCGCAGCGAATATCTTCTGCCGTATAACAACGCGCTCGACGAGTTACCGGCAGCAATCAAGCGGACGAACAAGCTTATCGGCTACAGCCCGATCCAGCAGCGAACATTCGCGCGATTGCGCCGACTTATCGACAGCAAGCTGAAAGAAGCGCACCAAACGATCGACGATCGCCAGGCCGGCAAAGTCGATCTGGCGTTGGCGCTTGTCGATACCAACGAGGGACTTCGCCTCACGGATAACATCCGGGCGGCCCTTGCCGCGATGCAGGCGGAGGAGGCCCGCGTTCTCAGCGTACGGCAGGCGAGCGCCGCGAGTTCCGCCGCTCTCTTGCAGACAACGGTGGGCGCCGCCTTCTTGCTCGTCTGCGGGGTCGGCGCGATGGTCGGCTATTTCACGCATCGTTCGTTCGCGCAGCTTGGCGCCGCGCGCGACAACTTGGCAAGAACAAACGCAGAATTGCTGCGCGAAGTCGCCCGGCGGGAGCGCGCCGAAAGCCAACTTCGGCAGGCGCAGAAGATGGAGGCGATCGGTCAATTGACGGGCGGCATCGCCCACGACTTCAACAATATGCTGGGGGTAACGTCGGGTTCGCTCGATATCATGCGCCGCGCCATCAAAAAGGGCGATTTCGCAATCGAGCGCTTCATCGACGCGGCGGCGAAGGCGACTGAGCGCGCCGCAACCTTGACGCATCGCCTGCTCGCCTTCGGTCGACAGCAGCCGCTCGCGCCGGAGCCGATTGACGCCAATAAGATGATCGCCAGCATGTCGGACCTGCTGCGCTCCACGTTGGGCGAGCACATCCGGATCGAAGCGGTTTCGGCGGGCGGATTGTGGACGACCTACGCCGATGCGCATCAGCTCGAAAACGCCATCCTAAACATCGCGATCAATGCCCGCGACGCCATGCAGGATGGCGGCAAACTCACGATCGAAACGGGCAATGCCTATCTCGACGAGGTCTATTGCCAGCAGAACGCCGATGTCGAGCCGGGGCAATTCGTCATGGTGGCGATCACCGATACCGGGCAAGGCATTCCGCCAGAGATCGTCACCAAAGTATTTGATCCGTTCTTCACCACCAAACCGCCCGGCAAAGGTACAGGGCTGGGGCTCAGCCAGGTCTACGGCTTCGTCAAGCAATCGCGCGGCCACATCAAGATTTATTCGGAGGCCGGCAGCGGCACGACGGTAAAGATTTATCTGCCGCGTCTCATCGGCGAGACGCAACAGGTGAAACGAGCCGCCGTGCCGCAAGTGCGCAATGGCGCGCGCGAGGAAGTCATCCTCGTCGTCGAGGACGATGCGTTGATGCGGCAGATGAGTGCGGACGCGCTGCGCAACCTTGGCTATACAGTCTTCGACAGCGAGACCGCCACGGAGGCATTAACAATCCTCGACGATTCCCCGGAGATCAGATTGCTGTTCACCGACGTCGTAATGCCGGACGTCAACGGCAAGAAACTCGCCGACGAAGCGCTGCGTCGCCGCCCCGATCTGAAGGTGCTGTTCACGACGGGATATACCCGCAACGCAGTGGTGCACGGCGGCGTGCTCGATCCGGGCGTGAACTTCCTCAGCAAGCCCTTCAGCCTCGAGCAACTCGCCTCGAAAGTTCGCGCCGTTCTCGACGCATAGGCGGAGCGCTCACTCGCGCCCGAAGGCTTTGCGCAATTCCTCCTTCGCCCGCTCGATCATG
>JBOHJJ010000050.1:0-4896 GCA_050728495.1 Methylovirgula sp. | reverse complement strand
GTTTCCGCGATTCTTGCCGTTCTTTCTCTCGTCTCCACACCCGCGCTCGTACTCCCGATCACGAGCGCCCACGCCGCCAACGCGCTCACCGCCGCCGATACCGACAAAGATGGGACGCTGGACAAGGCCGAGGTCGAAGCCGCGGCCGGCACCCAGTTCGACAAACTCGACAAGGATAAGGACGGGACGCTCGACAAAGCCGAAGTCGGCAAACGGCTCAGCAAAGCCGATTTCGCTGCCGCCGACACCGACACCGACAAGACGCTGACCAAGGCCGAGTATACTGCGGCGGCCGACAAGGCCTTCGCCGCGGCCGACTCGAACAAGGACGGCACGGTCGACGCCAAAGAGCTGCACAGCAAGGCAGGTCGCGCGCTTTCGAAGTTGATTAAGTAAACTCCTCTATCGCGCCGTCCGAGCAAGGAAATCTCAAGGCCTCGCGGCTAGGGTTCGGGCATGCGCGAGGCCATGCTTGCATTCTCTGGGCGCGCGGCAGCCCTTGCGCTTGCTGTGGGGGCTGGATTTGGCGCCCTCGTCTCTCGTCTTGGTTCATTTCGCAGATCTGCGGGTTCGCCCGACCAAAGCTTCGATCTTCAGGAAGCCGAAGGCGCGCGCGAACGCGCCGAGGCGGCGAGCGAAGCGAAATCGCGCTTTCTCGCTACCATGAGCCATGAGATCCGCACGCCGCTCAACGGCATTGTCGGCATGGCGGAACTCCTGGCGGCGACCGCTCTCGATCCCGAACAACGCTCCTACGCCGAGGCGATCCGCACTTCGGGCGCGGCGCTTGCCGCGCTTATCGACGAAATCCTCGATCTCTCCAAAATCGAGTCGGGCAAGCTCGAATTGACGCAAGCGCCCTTCGACATCGTGGGCGTCGTCGAAAGCGTGGTCGAGCTGCTTGCGCCGCGCGCCCACGCCAAGGGGCTCGACATCGCCAGCTTCATCGCCGCCGATGTACCGGCCCGCGCCATCGGCGATGCGGCGCGGCTGCGCCAAGTGTTGATCAATCTCGCCGGCAATGCGGTGAAGTTCACCTCCCACGGCGGGGTCGGCCTGCGCGTCACCACGACCGGCGGGCGGATCCGATTTGCGCTGACCGACACCGGACCCGGAATTCCAGCCGCAAATCGTACCGCGATCTTCGCCGAATTCGAACAGGGCGCCGAGACGCGGGAATCGGGCGGCAGCGGACTGGGCCTCACCATCTCGCGCCGGCTTGCGGAGCGCATGGGCGGCAGGCTCGACCTAGAGTCGACCTCGCCGGAAGGTTCGTGTTTCGTCCTTTCGCTGCCGCTTCCGGCCGAAGCCGCAGGCGAAGCGCCGGCGCCGGCGAGTCTTGCCGGACGGCGGGTACTCGTCGTCGCGAATTCGTCCTTCGAAGCGCCCTATCTCGCCGAACGGCTGAGTGAGGCAGGCGCCGCGGTTGTTCGCGCCGGCGGTCTCGACGACGGGCTCTATGTTCTTGGCGAGGCGTGCGCGGCGCGGCAGGCCCCCGACATCATCATCATCGATTGCGCGCTCGGCAAAGACGCCGCATATCGGCTTGGCGCGGCGGCGCGCACCGCCCACGTCGGCCGCAGGCTCGTGCTCTTTTCCGCCGCGGAGCGCCGCGCGTTCGGGCAGGAGTCGCTGCGCGATTTCGACGGCTGGCTGGTCAAGCCTTTGCGCTCCGGTTCGTTGCTTGCGCGCCTCGGCAGCGGAGACGCGCCGTTCGTGGCGCCGATCACCACGCCCGCCGCGCTGCCCAATCTGAGCGGGATCGAAATTCTGCTTGCCGAAGACAACGATATCAATGCGCTCATCGTGACGCGCCACCTGGAGAAGTGCGGTGCGCATATCGTCCGCGCCGAAGACGGCAGCGCGGCGCTCGCCCAACTGAACACGCCAGGCCAGCGTTTCGACGCCGTCATTCTCGACATCCGCATGCCGGGTCTCGACGGACTTGAGGTGGCGCGGCGGATTCGCGCCGCCGAAGCGGCGGGCGGTACAGGATCCTGTCGCCTCATTGGCGTTTCGGCCGATGCATTTGGGGCGGCGGCGGCACGCGCCGCCGGGGTCGATGCGTTCTTGACGAAGCCCGTCGATCTCGCCCGCCTCGCACGCATGCTGAAGAACTAGCGGCCTAGGCGCTCATCTTCACCAGCAATGCGTCGGACACTTCGAAATTGGCATAGACGTTCTGCACGTCGTCGTTGTCTTCGAGCGAATCCATGAGGCGCAGAATCTTCTCGCCCGCCTCGTCGTCCACAGCGATCGTCGTCTGCGGCTTCCAGATGAAGCCTACCTTGCGCGGCTCACCGAATTTCGCTTCAAGCGTTTGAGCCACTTCCCGCATCGTCGCAAGGGTCGTGGTGATCTCATGGCCGTCTTGTGTTGAGGCGGCATCCTCGGCGCCGGCTTCGATTGCCGCTTCCAACATCGCGTCTTCGGAAGCAACCTTTGCGTCGAATTCAATCACGCCGACGTGGTCGAATAGGAAGGATACCGCGCCAGTCTCGGCAAGAGAACCGCCCGCTTTGGTAAAGTAGGAGCGCATTTCGCCCGCCGTTCGGTTGCGGTTGTCAGTCAGGGTTTCGATGATCACCGCGACGCCGCCCGGCGCATATCCTTCGTAGCGGACCTCGTCGTAGTTTTCGGCGTCCGCGCCCGAGCCCTTCTTGATCGCCCGCTCGATGTTGTCCTTCGGCATATTCTCCGCCCGCGCCGCGATGATTGCGGCGCGCAGCCGCGCGTTCATCGTCGGATCGGGCAGGCCGAGCTTGGCGGCGACCGTGATTTCGCGCGCCAGTTTGGAGAAGAGCTTGGAGCGGATCGCGTCCTGCCTGCCCTTCTTGTGCATGATGTTCTTGAATTGGCTATGCCCGGACATGTGGTCCTCGTGGATGAGCCGGACGCCGCTTCCGGCGATACTTTGGCGCGCTTATAGTGTGCTTGGTGCCGGGTGAAAAGCAGAGCGGGCCCGCCGCTTTGCCGGCCGTTCAGGCGGCCGTTGAGGCCGGTGGCACGGCCTCCGGGTTCGACCGGAGACGACGCAATACCCAAAAGGCAAACCAGACAGGGATGAGGGCGACGCCGGGAATGTGCCAGATCCCCGCGGCCATCTGCAACATAGGTAGAAGGTACATCGCCTTGACGGCCAGATCCTGCGATCGTCCCGGCGAAGGCGTGGCCGCGAGCATCGCCATGGCGGCGCTTGCCGCAACAAGATCGTGCGAAAGAAGATAAGGCGTAGCAAAGACCGAACAGGCAAGGAAAAGCGCCATGCGATAATCGCTCATGGGGCCCCGCGCGCAGCCGATCGCGACGATCGCCGCCGCAAGGATCGCAAAGCCAATCTGAACGATGCCCGCGAGACCCGTGCCGAGGCCGGTCATGAGAACCGCCGTCGTGATGGTGGGGGACCAGGGCTCGAGGGTATTATGAGTATCGGCTGCCTGAGCCGGCAGACCGACAAAGAGATAGTCGCGCCAGATATCAAACCCCCATATGAGGCCGTCGCGACAACGAGCAGCAGCGTGCCGCATACAGCCGCGGCCAGCACGCGCCAGCGCTGCGAGGCAATGAGCAAAAGCGGCCAGAGCAGACCGGTCTGCGGCTTGATCGTGCAGAGAGCAACGAGAAATCCGGCTGTGATGGGCCGGCGATCGAGGAGCTTCAACGCCGAAAGGATGATCGCCGCCAAGAAAAGCGAGATCTGGCCGTCGATTAAGCAAAAGAGCGATGCCGGCGAAAGAAGGATCGCAAAGGTTCGCAGCGGCGCGCCGCGCACGGCGACATAGAGCGCCAGCATGCCGAGGCAGGTCCAAGCCGCAAGGGCAGGGAGATATGGCAAAAGGCCAAACGGCGCCGCCACGAGCAGCAAGCTCGGCGGATAGGACCAGAGATGATTGAAAACATCCCGTGGGACGGCCTCGTTGATCCACCGCATATAAAGATCGTGGTCGTAAAAGCGGCCGGGGTGAGGTAGGTAGGCTGCCTTGCCGCAGAACCAGGTGTTGAGAAAGTCCCGCCCGAGCACGTAACCCAACTTGTCCTGCAAGAAAGGCGGATGGCCGTGGAGGCTATAGACGTAGAAGCCCAGCATGCCGCAGGCCAACACCCCAGCGGTCGCGGCGAAAAGCGTCAGAGTCTGACGCGAGCCGCCACCGGCGGACGAAGCGCTATCGAGAAACGACTTGGCCATGAGAATCGAATAGCCGCGTTTTCTTAAGAACCTGCTCAGCCACCATTGCAAATCGACGTCCGTCGTCCGGATCAGAGCGCGAGCCGCCGTCGCGGCCGGCGAGAGCAGCGCCGTGCTCGCGCCGGGCGGTCTTCCAGATTTCCTTGGCCACGTCCGCGTTGAGCGCGGCGATGCCGAGGCCGACTACGATATCCGGCCAGATGCTCGGCCAGAATGCGGTGACGCCGGCGGCGGCCATGATTGCGAGGTTGGCGACCATGTCGTTGCGGGCGGAGAGAAACGCTGCCCGCGTGAGACTGCCGGCTCTGTATTGCGCACCCGCGCCAGCAAGAACGCGCTGGTCGCACTGACGGCGAGCGCCGCAAAGCCCGTCAAGGAAAAGGACGCCGCCTCCGGCGCATGCAGCACGGCTGCGGTGAACTTATGCGCCAGCGTCAGGAGAAAGGCGACCACCGGCAGCAGCAGCAACAGAAAGATCGCCAAACATGCGCGCTTCATCGCTCCCGAAGATCGGCTATTCCCAAAAATCCGGCCGCGCAGGCGAAAGCCTTCCGCCAATCCTGACCGGCGCGATCCGGACGGGGAGCCCGTTCGCGCCGGTTTCCACCGCGATGCCGCAGAGCGTCGCCTCACCGGCCGCCGGCTCCATGCGTGTCCCCGGCGTCTTCTGCAGGAAACGGCGGATCGGCTCCTCTTTCTCCATGCCGATG
>JBOHJJ010000049.1:0-8642 GCA_050728495.1 Methylovirgula sp. | reverse complement strand
CCGTGCCCGGAAATCATCACCACCGGCAGGCTCGGATGCGCACCCTTGATCACCTGAAGAAGCTGCAGTCCGTCGAGATGCGAGCCTTGCAGCCAGATGTCGAGAAAAACGAGATGCGGCCGGCGTGCCTCGACCGCGGTGAGCGCCTCGTCGGCGTTCTTGGCGGTGCGGGTACCGTGACCTTCGTCGGACAAAATTCCCGAAACGATGTCGCGGATGTCGGCCTCATCGTCGACGATCAGAATATCGCTTGCCATCTATCCTTCACGCTCTTTCACTTGCGCTCTTTCACTTGGCGCCTTCGCCGGCCGCCAGTTCTTCTTGAGAACTTTCGGCCGCGCGTTGCGTATTGTCGCCTTGAGGGAAATAAAGCCGTACGCAGGCGCCCCGCCCTTCCGTCGAGTCGAGGAGTTCGAGGCCGCCGCCGTGATCCTCAAGAATCTTGGCGACGATGGCGAGCCCGAGGCCGGTGCCTTCGGCGCGCGTCGTCATATAGGGTTCGAGCAGGCGATTGCGGTGCTCGCTCGGAAATCCCTTGCCGTTGTCGGCGACGAAGATCTCGACAAGCCCATCCGCCGTTACGTCGAGCGACAGCCTGATCTTGCCCTTCACTGGCTCGATCTCCGCCTGCGCGGCGATACCTTCGGTGGCGTTTTTTACGATGTTGGTAACCGCTTGTGAAAGCAGGCGGCGATCGAAATTTGCCATGACCTGGCTCTCCGGTAACCGGTCTTCAAATTCGATATCGGGATGGCCGACGCGCATAAGGAAGATCACGCGGCGCAAGCAATCCGTCAGGTCGTCGTGCGTCAGCCGCGCCCGCGGCATGCGCGCGAAGGCCGAGAACTCGTCCACCATGCGCTTGATGTCCTCCACCTGGCGCACGATCGTGTCGATACATTGGTCGAAGACGTCGCGGTCATCCTGGATGAGACGGCCGTATTTGCGCTTCAGCCGCTCGGCAGAAAGCTGGATCGGCGTCAGTGGATTCTTGATCTCGTGGGCGATACGGCGCGCAACGTCGGCCCAAGCCGCCGTTCTCTGCGCGGTGACGAGGTCGGTGATGTCGTCGAGCGTCACGACGTAGCTCTTCTCGGCCCGCGCTCCCGGTTCGGTGGTCACGAACATATTAAAAATGCGATCGCGCCCCGCCCGGTTCACGGCGATTTGGCCGCGCGCCAGGCGTCCGTTACTGGATCGCGCTTCGCCAAGCACCGGCGCGACTTCCGGCAGAACCGCCTCGATCGATCGGCCGACAGCGCTTGCGTGCTCGCCACGCGGAATGAGCCGTTCGGCGGAGGGATTGACCACCGTGATCTGGCCTTTCGGCCCGACGCCAATGACCGCCACCGGGACGCCCGAGAGAACCGCTTCGGTAAACAGGCGCCGCTCGTCGATGAGGCTGCTCGCCGCGATCAGTCGGCTTTGCTGCAGGCTCAGCTCGGAGGTCATCTTGTTGAAGGTTTCGCCGAGATGCGCGAGATCGCCCTCGGAACGATTGACCGCGACTTGCACGTGCAGATTACCAGAGGCCACTTCGTCGGCGGCGGCAATGAGCCTCCGGATCGGAGCGACCAAGCCATTGGCGAAGGAGAGCCCAACCCATGTCGCCGAAAGTAGCATGATGAGGGCGACGAGAACATACATCGTCGCAAAGGCGATCTGAATGTTCTCGCGGTGGCTGTCGAAGGAATCGAAGAGGGCCACGAACCGCGCCGCCTGACGCGGAAACTCGACGCTAAACGGTTCGATCGGCCGGGCGACATACAAATACATATCGTCAAAGGCGTTGAGCTTGCGCAAAGCGACGAAGGTATGGCCTTCATCGAGTATCATGCAGAGCGGCTCGTCGTTCCGGGCATCCTGAAAATCGTTCGGCTCGGGACGCACGATCGTCGTCCCCACCGTCGCCCCGGTATCGACTTTGTCTTCAATGGCACCGTTGGGGTGCATGATCGCCGCCGCGCTGAAATTCAGCGCTTTCACCCGCTGCGTGAAGAACTCATGGAAAAACTGCCGGTCGGTGCTGAACAGGCCCTGACCGCGGTCGAGATCGGAAGCGGTGAGTTCCGCCTCCCGAAGAAGCGTGCTGCACTGGTCTTCCCGGAAGATACGAGCGGCATCGACGGTCTGCAGCAGATAGCTGCGCACGTCGTGCAGGAAGACGGGATTGAGGCTGCGATCAAGAATTGCCGACCCTACGACGGCCATCAGGATCGCAGGAACGATCGCGACAATCGAGAACAGGCCGACGATGCGGATATGCAGCCGCGCACCGGCGACCTGGGCACGGCGGGCGGCGATCAGGCTCCAGGCTTCGGCGACGACGAAGCCGAACAGCCCCAATATGCACAGCACATTGGCGAAGAAGAGCGCGAATACGACGATGTCGGTCGGTGCGATCGGCGTATAACCGGCGAAGATCAAGAAGCTGGTGATCGCCGTGGCGATCGCCAAAACGACGGCGGCGAGCCCCAGCCTGGTCAAAAGCCGTGGGCGCCTGCGCACCGCGGTCGGATCGGATACGATTTCGCTCATCCGGCTCGGGACCTGGAGATCGAGTTTTTGCGAACGCCGCGCACGCGGTACTCTTCGCTTCGACAGGCGACGGATTCCGGCCGCCGGGAGTTGCTAAAAAACCACGCTGTTGCGAAATTGCGACATTTCCGGGGCGGAATCAGCGCGGCAGGCGCATCAGCCGGATGTCGAGGTCTTTGACCTTCTTGCGCAAGGTGTTGCGGTTGAGGCCAAGAAGCTCCGCGGCTTTGATCTGATTGCCGCGCGTCGCCGCGAGCACGACCGAAATCAGCGGATATTCCAGTTCGCGCAAGATACGATGGTAGATGCCCGGCGGCGGCAAACTTTCCCCATAGGTTCGGAAAAGCTCGTTGAGGTGGCGTTCGACGGCGAGCGCCAGCGTCTCGGCCCGCTCCCGATCCTTGCCGCGCTCCTCGCTCGGCGGGTGTTGCGCGTAGGTTGAAAAGAAGGCCGAGGAATCGGCCGACAGCTCGGCATCCACCAACTGCTCCGAAATCGTCTCCTGCGGGTAGAGGGCCGCCAAGCGGCGCACGAGATTTTCAAGCTCGCGGATATTGCCGGGCCATCGGTGCCGTTTCAGCCGTTCGAGCGCCGCCGCCTCGATATGTTTGAGCGGCAGCCCCTCGGCGGCGGCGAGCGCGAAGAAATGATGCACGAGGTCGGCAACGTCTTCCGCCCGCTCGCGCAGCGGCGGCAGGCGCAGCGGCACGACGTTGAGGCGGAAGAACAGGTCTTCACGGAAAAGCCCCTGATGAATGAGGTTGCGCAGATCCTTGTTGCTCGCGGCGACGATCCGGACATTGGTCTTGATCGGCGTGCGACCGCCGACCGTCGTATATTCGCCTTCCTGAAGGACGCGCAGCAGCCGGGTTTGCGCTTCCATCGGCATGTCACCAATCTCGTCGAGGAAAAGCGTGCCGCCTTCGGCCTGTTCGAAGCGCCCGGCCGATCTTTGGTTGGCGCCGGTAAACGCCCCCTTTTCGTGCCCGAACAGCTCGCTCTCGATGAGGTCGCGGGGGATCGCCGCCATGTTGATCGCGACGAACGGACCGGCTTTGCGCTTGCCGTAGTCGTGCAGTGCCCGGGCGACGAGCTCCTTGCCGGTTCCCGACTCGCCCGTGATCATCACGGTAAGGTCGGTTTGCATGAGGCGGGCGAGGACCCGGTAGATCTCCTGCATGGCGGGTGAACGGCCGACGACCGGCATGCCTTCGAGGTCCGCGGACGGCGAGGGTTTGGCGTAGCCCTTCGGCTCGCTCATCGCGCGCCCGACGATCGCCACGAGTTCGCGCAGATCGAACGGTTTCGGCAGATAGTCGTAAGCGCCGCGTTCCGAGGCCTTAATCGCGGTCATGAACGTGTTTTGCGCGCTCATGACGATGATCGGCAACTCGGGACGCAGTTTTTTCATGCGCGGCAACAGTTCGAAGGCGTTGTCGTCGGGCATAACGACGTCGGTGATCACGAGGTCGCCTTCGCCGGCTTGCACCCACCGCCAAAGTGTGGCGGCGGTGCCGGTCGTGCGCACCTCATAGCCGACCCGCGACAGAGCCTGGCTCAGCACCGTCCGTATCGCGGCGTCGTCATCGGCTACGAGGATGTTTCCTCCCATCGCCAATACTCCCTAGGCGTCCCTTAAGCGCCCGTCTATTTCAGCTTGACGCTGCGGCCGTCGCGCAGCGCGTATATCGGCATCAGGACCCTGAAGATCGTCCGACGCGGCTGTGACTCACACTCGATTGTTCCGCCGTGGTCGCCAATGATCTTGGCCACCAGTGCAAGTCCGAGGCCATTTCCCGTCATCTTGGTCGTCACGAAAGGCTCGAAAAGATGCGGACGAATCTCAGCCGGAACGCCCGGACCATTGTCGCGGACGCCGAACTGTAGCGGCAGGCTCACGGCCGTGTCGGACGTCGAGAGTTTAAGCCGAACGCCGGGGCGAAATGCGGTCGAAAGCTCGATTTCGCCGTCGCTACGCTCGCCAATCGCCTCCGCCGCGTTTTTCACGAGGTTCAAAAAAATCTGGATGAGCTGATCGCGGTTGCCGAGCACCGGTGGCAGCGAAGGATCGTAATTTTCGCTGAACCGGATATTGCGCGCAAATCCCGCCTGGGCAATGCGTTTGACGTGGTCGAGCACGGTATGGATGTTGACGCTCTCGCGCTCCAGGGGCCGATTGTCGGAAAACGCGTCCATCCGATCGACCAATTTGACGATCCGGTCGGTTTCCTCGCAGATCAGCCGGGTCAAGGCGCGATCGCCGTCGCTTACTTCCGCTTCCAGCAATTGTGCGGCGCCGCGAATGCCCGACAGCGGGTTTTTGATTTCGTGGCCGAGCATCGCCGCCATGGCGGACACCGAACGCGCCGCGCCGCGATGGTTCAGCTGACGATCCATTTTCTCCGCCATCGCGCGCTCTTGCAGCATTACGACCACGCCTTCTCCTGCGTCGGTAAGCGGCGTCACGAAAAGATCGACCATTTTTTCGGTGTTGAGCCGCGGGATACCAAGATCGACGCGGTATTCGATGATCGCCGCGCCGGTCGCCTTCACCTGTTCGACGAGCGACAGCAAGACCGAGTCGTAGGGCAGCAAATTGGCAAGCGTCTGCTGCAACAGGATCGAGCGGCTGACGCCGAAGAAGATCTCGGCGGCAACATTGGCCTCGACCACGAATCCGTCGGTGGCCAACGCCAGCACCGGGTGCGGCAAAGCGTTGAGGATCTTCAATGCCTCGCCGCCGAAGTCCGTGGCGGCGGCTTTGTGCGTTTCAACCTGGACCGAGCCGTTGGTGGAAGAATTGGTCGCGCTCATGCCGCCGCCCTTTCGGCTACGAACAGATTCGAGAGAATCGACTCAACCTCAGCCGGGCTTTCGCTCGTAACGAGCCGGGCGCGCAACGCGGTTGCGTCCGAGCGGCGCGAGTGCATCGCATAGGCGGAAAGGTGCTTGCGGGCGTGGCGCAGCCCCTGCTCCTTGCCGAAGAGGGAAAGCAATGTCCGGTAGTGCTCGAGCGCCGCGCCATAGCGCTCAGCCGCGTTCGGCGCAGAGCGTCGAGCTACGCCAAGATGCCCGGCTACTTCCCCGAGCAGCCATGGACGGCCGACCGCGGCGCGGCCGATCATCACCGCATCGGCCCCCGAGGCCGCAAGCATGCCGCTCGCGTCTTCGCGGCTCGTGCAGTCGCCGTTGGCGACAAGCGGCAGCGAGGTCGTCTCGCGCACCTTGCGGATTGCCGTCCAATCGGCTTTGCCGGCGAAGAATTGGCAGCGGGTGCGGGCATGCACGGTCAGCATTGCGACGCCCTCGGCCTCGGCGCGGCGCGCCAGCTCCGGCGCATTCAGTGCCGCCTCATCCCACCCAAGCCGCATTTTGAGCGAGACCGGAACTTTCACCGCCGCGATCACGCCGCGAACGAGACGGATCGCCAAATCGAGATCGCGCATCAGCGCCGATCCCGCCGCTCCGCCGGTGACGCGCTTTGCCGGGCAGCCCATATTGATGTCGATCATCGCGGCGCCGGCGGCCTCGGCAAGCCGCGCCGCTTCGGCCAGAGGCTCCGGCCGGCAACCGGCGATCTGCACCACATGCGGATCGAGCCCCGCGCCTTCTGCGCGCAGTGCGGTCTCGCGATCGCCGCCCGCATAAAACTCGCTGTCGAGCATTTCCGTGACCGTCAATGCCGCCCCGAACCGTTGCGCCAAGCGGCGCATGCCGACGTCCGTCAACCCCGCCATGGGGGCAAGAAAGGCCCGCCCCTTGAGCTGCAATGGCCCCACCGTCACGCCGTCACTGCCTAGAAATTCATCAGATCGGCTCATGCTTACATCATAATCATTTTGTGCAATGCCACAACAGCGACATGTCGTACCAAGGCAGCGTTTCAGCTAAAATTTGACGCGGGTGGCAAAAAACGGGAGGACAGCCCCAAAAGGACCTGGCCGAGGGCATGAGCAAAACTGCGGACCTTGCCATCTTGGTGGTTGCTGCCGGGCGCGGCTCGCGTGCCGGCCCAGGTGTTCCCAAACAATATAGGCCGCTCGCCGGCAGGCCTCTGATCGCTTGGACGTTATCCACACTCTTGAAGGCTGCGCCGAGGGCTCGCCTCAAGGCGGTGATCCACCCCGACGACCTCTCTGCCTACCAGCGAGCGCTCGCCGGCCTTGCGAAGGCGGATATCGGCCGCCTCCTGCCGCCTACCTTCGGCGGCGAGATGCGGCAAGGTAGCGTCCGGCTCGGGCTCGAGGCTTTGGCCCAAGAAGATCCGCCGCAGATCGTGCTGATCCACGACGGCGCTCGGCCGTTTGCCAGCGCCGAACTCCTGGCGCGTGCCTGTGCCGCGGCGGCACGACATGGCGCGGCGGTTCCTGGCCTCGAACTCACCGATACGGTGAAGCAGGTGAACGAAGCGGCACGCATTGTCGCAACCCCGCCGCGCGCGGCATTGCGCACGGTGCAAACGCCGCAGGCCTTCGCCTTCGATCTCATCCTCGCGGCGCATCGCAAGGCCGCGCAAGCCGGCCAAAATGGCTTGACGGACGATGCCGCCATCGCCGAATGGGCGGGGCACGACGTTTATATATTCGAGGGTGAGCGCGACAACATGAAGATCACGAGTGTCGAAGATTTCGCGCGCGCTGAGGAAAAGCTTTTGGCCGAATTGCCGGACGTGTGCACCGGCCAGGGTTTCGACGTGCATGCCTTCGGCGCCGGCGATCACGTGTGGCTGGGCGGCGTCAAGATCGCGCATGACCGCGCGCTGCTCGGCCATTCGGACGCCGACGTCGTGCTGCATGCGATTACCGACGCGATCCTCGGCGCGATCAGCGACGGCGACATCGGCAGCCATTTCCCGCCTTCCGATCCGCGGTGGCGGGGCGCCGCTTCGTCGATCTTTCTCGCCGCGGCAGTCGAAAAACTGCGTGCCCGCGGCGGCATGCTCGCCCACATCGATGCAATGATCATCTGCGAACGGCCGAAGATCGGTGCCTATCGCGACTCGATCCGCGCCCGCATCGCCGAGATTGCCGACATCTCCATCGACCGCGTCGCCGTCAAGGCGACCACCTCGGAACGCCTCGGCTATATCGGCCGCGAAGAAGGGATCGCCGCCATGGCGATCGCGACGGTGCGGTTGCCGCTCGGCGACTAGGAGTCGATCTTCTTGGCGACGCTCGCCTCGGCAAAGGTCGCCATGCCGCGATGGCAGGCAAGGGCCGCTTTCACGATGCCGGCGGCGAGCGCCGCGCCGCTCGCCTCCCCGAGCCGCATGCCGAGGTCGAGCAGCGGCGGCTTGCCCAATCGGCGCAGCACTTCGGCATGTGCGCCTTCGGCCGCGACGTGGCCCGCAAGGCAATGCGCGATCGCGCCTTCCTCCTGTGCGTGCAGGATCGCCGCAGCGACGCTTGCGACGTAGCCGTCGATGAGAACGGGCACGCGCTTTGCCCGCGCCGCGACGATCGCACCTGCCATGGCGGCAATTTCAAAGCCGCCGAGCCGGCGCAGCACTTCGAGCGGATCGTCGAGCTGATCCTTGTGATAAACGAGCGCGGCCTCCATTGCGGCGATCTTGCGCATCAATCCGGGATCGTCGAGGCCGGTGCCACGTCCCGCCCAAAATCCCGCCTTGCCGCCGTAAAGCGCCGCGTAGATCGCCGCCGTGCTGGTCGTGTTGCCGATCCCCATCTCGCCAACCGCCACAAGATCGGCACCGTCGGAAACCGCTTCCATACCGCGCGCGAAAGCCGCCGTTGCCTCGGCTTCGCTCATCGCCGGCGCGCGCGTGCAATCTTGCGTCGGACGATCGAGATCGAGGGCGACGACATCTAAATCGAGGTCGAACGCGGCGCAGATTTGATTGATGGCCGCGCCGCCTGCCGCGAAGTTTGCGACCATCGCCTCGGTCACCGAGGCCGGATAGGCGGAGACGCCGCGCGCCGCGACGCCGTGATTGCCGGCGAAGACGAGAACCAGCGGGTGATCGAGCGACGGCATCGCCCTGCCCTGCCAAGCCGCCAGGAATTCGGCGATCTCTTCGAGCCGACCGAGCGAACCCGACGGCTTTGTCAATTCCGCCTGGCGGGAGCGCGCCGCCGCCGCGCATG
>JBOHJJ010000048.1:0-10649 GCA_050728495.1 Methylovirgula sp. | reverse complement strand
ATGGCGCGATAGGCGGCCTTGCGGCCGGCGCGGTCGCCGTCGAAGCAAAGCATCGGCTCTTCCGCCATCTGCCACAACAGCGTGCATTGCTCCGGCGTCAGCGCCGTGCCGAGCGGCGCCACCGTGTTCGGGAAGCCGGCGGCCGACATGGAGATCGCGTCGACATAGCCCTCGACGGCGATCACCGTGCCGCGCTCATGCGCGGCTTGGCGCGCCTTGTGGTGATTGTAGAGGATCGCGCCTTTGTGGAAGAGCGGCGTCTCGGGGGAATTGAGATATTTGGGTTGGATCTCGGCGCCGAGCGCCCGTCCGCCAAACGCGATGACGCGGCCGCGGCGGTCGGCGATCGGAAACATTACACGCTCCCGGAATCGATCGTAGGGGACGGCGATGTCCTCGCCGTGGATCAAAAGCCCCGATTCGATCATCGCCTCGACGCCGACGCCTTTGCCGGCGAGATGATCGCGCAACGCGTATTTCTCCGGCCCGGCGTAGCCCAGCCGAAATTCCGCCTGGACCTCCGGCTTCAGTCCGCGCTGGCCGAGGTAGTCGCGGGCCTTGGCGCCGGCGCGTCCGGCAAGCTCCGCCGCAAAATATTTCGCCGCCAGTTCGAGCACGTCGTAGAGGCTGGTGCGCTCTTTCTCGCGCGCTTCCGCCTCGGGCGAAATGCGCGGCAACGCGATTCCTGCCTGTTCCGCCAGGCACGCGACCGTTTCGGGAAAGCTTAAGCCCTCGGTTTCCATTACAAAATCAAAGATATTCCCGTTTTTGCCGGCGGAATGGTCGAACCATGCCATTTTCTGGTCATTGACGAAAAAAGATGGCGTGCGCTCCACGTTGAAGGGGGAGAGCCCGCGCCATTCGCGGCCCGCCTTCGTCAGTTTGACGCGCTTGCGCACGACCTCGGAGACAGGCAGCCTCGCTTTGAGCTCATCGAGAAAGGAGGCGGGGAATCGCATCGGCGCCTTTAGGTTCGCGGCCGACCACTATAGATAAGCGGCGTGGTCCCGGGTAGGGCTGTCCACAGGATTCACAGAGCGCGGCGTGAGTTTTCAATCGGCATGAGCAAAGCGACAGTTCTCGAGAGAAAGCGACAGGGCAGACCGATCGCCATGCTCACCGCCTATGATTATCCAACCGCCAAGGCCGAGGCTGCGGCCGGCGTCGATATCATCCTCGTCGGCGACAGCGTCGGCACCAACGTGTTGGGCTATGCGAGCGAGAAGGAAGTAACGCTTGCGGATATCGCCCATCACGTGCGCGCCGTACGCCGCGGCGCGCCGCAAACGCCGATCCTCGCCGATCTCCCTTTCCGCAGCTATGAGGACCCCAGCGCCGCAGTGGCGAATGCCAGAGAGCTGATCGAAGCCGGCGCCGATGTGGTGAAATTCGAAGGCCCGCGTCCCGAAATCGCCGCGGCTCTAACGGCAGCCGGAATTGCCTCCTGCGGGCATCTCGGCCTAGAGCCGCAGCACCATTCGGAAAAGCGGCTGAAGGGCCGCTCCATCGAAGAGGCTGCGCGATTGCTCGCCGACGCGCGCGCGCTCGACCGGGCCGGCATTGCTTTGCTGGTGCTGGAACTCATCCCCGCCGAGGTCGCGGCCCGCGTCACCCAAGCGATCGCCGCGCCGACCATCGGCATCGGCGCCGGGCGGATGACCGACGGCCAAGTGCTGGTCGTCAATGACCTGCTCGGCGTCACCGAGGCGAACTTCCGCCATAACCGGCGCTACGCGGAAATCGGCGCGCAGATCGGCGAAGCCCTGGCGGACTATGTCCGCGACGTGCACGAACGGCGCTTTCCGGCCGAAGAGAACGCCTTTCACCTGTCGCCGGAGGAGCTATTGGTCTTCAAGGGGGAGAAATCGTGAGTTCGCCGCTTTCCTTGCAAGACTTTCTCTCTTGAGCGCGTCGCTCTTTCTCTGCGAGATCTTCGCGCAGCGCCTGTTGCTGTGGCTCAGGCCCGAGTTTGCGCATCGGTTGACGATCCGGGCGCTGGCGCTGCTACGCCGAGCGGCGCCGTCCCCCGACGATCCGCGTCTCGCGGTGAGCGCCTTCGGCCTCGACTTTCCCAATCCGCTCGGCCTTGCGGCCGGGTTCGACAAGAACGGCGAAGTAGTCGACGCGATGTTGCGGCTCGGCTTTGGGTTCGTCGAAGTGGGCACCGTCACGCCGCGCCCACAACGCGGTAATACGCGTCCGCGTGTCTTCCGGCTGCGCGACGACCGTGCCGTCGTCAACCGGCTGGGCTTCAACAGCCTCGGCCACAAAGCAGTGCATCGTCGGCTCGCGGCGCGCTACGCCAGCCCCGGCATTGTCGCCGCGAACCTCGGCGCCAACCGGCATTCGGAGGACCGCATCGCCGATTATGTCGCCGGCATCGAGGCTTTTGCCGACGTCGCGCAGTTCTTCGTCATCAATATTTCCTCGCCGAACACGCCGGGGTTGCGGGATCTGCAGCGTCAGCAGGAACTGGACGATCTCCTGCCGCGTGTGCTGGCGGCGCGCGACGCGGCGCTGTTGCGCCGCCCGGTCGTCGTCAAGATCGCCCCCGATCTGACGCTCGAAGAGCTCGACGGCATCGTGCGCGTGTGCCGCGCGCACCGCATCGACGCTCTCGCCGTCTCGAACACGACGCTTGCGCGGCCGCCCGATCTGATCGACTCGGACGAGGCAAAACAGCAAGGCGGCCTTTCCGGGCGGCCGTTGTTCACGCCTTCGACGCGGCTCCTCGCGCAAACCTATCTGCGCGTCGAAAATCAGTTTCCCTTGATCGGCATCGGCGGCGTCGAGGACGCGGCGACTGCATTCGCCAAGATCGAGGCCGGGGCCAGCCTCATCGAGCTTTATTCCGCGCTTATTTTCAAAGGGCCGGGACTCGTCGAAGAGATCAAGCGCGGGCTTCTCGCCAAAGTCGAAGCAGCCGGCCTCAGCCGGCTCGCCGAGGCACGCGGCAGGGGTGCCGCGGATTGGGCCGAGGCGAGAGTTACGGACACTGATCTCGGCTGAGGCCTCAGCGCGGGCCGCGCCAATCGAGAAGCCGCGCGAGCAACCAAAGCGGCACCACGATCATCGCGCCGGCCACGATATAATCGCCCATTTCACGCAGTGCATCGAAGCCGAGCGACCAGATGTGCCGGGCCAAGCGGATCGTATCTTGCACGAGATCGACCGGCCGGATGTCGAGCCACATCAGCAGCGCGCCGACGATCAAAGACAGAAAGAATAACTTCAGCGCGACGTTCGACGGCGTGCCGCCCAGGAAGCGCGCCAGCGGCGTCTCATGCCGCCAGCGCGGTGCGCCGGTTGGCGGCGCCGACCAAGCCGATGCTGGTTTTGTTTCCTCGGTCATGCGATGTCTCGGATCTGCCGTGCGCTACGGCGCGACTTCCGCTATTCTCGGCCGCCGCGCCGCGCCTGGCAAGCGCTTCTCTTTGGGTCTTTCGTGACGCAGCAGGATACCGACGCAAGCCTGGTCCGGACGCGAATTGACGGCGGCTTTAGCTTCGCGCTCGCCGCCTTTGCGATCGGACTGGGTCTTTTAGCTTTGCTCGAGCGCGTCGGTCTACCCGACATCGCGCTCAAGTCTTGCGTCGGCGTCCTCGTGTTCTCCGAGTTCCTGATCACCGCCGCGCTGTTACGCACTATGCGCCCAGGCGAATTTTATGCCGGCACTCTGCCGCCACCCTATGCGGGACTCGCCTACGCCGGGATCGCGGCGGGATTGTTTCTGCCGTTTCTGCCGCCTTTGTCGGAAGGCGTGGGCTTCAACTCGCTTGCGGCGGGATTTGTCATCGGGCTCATCGGCGCAGCGTTCGTGACGGGTCCTTATCTGCGCCATTGCGGAGCTTCTTCGGTCGTCGATCTCGCGGCATCGCGCTTTCCTCATCCCCTGGCGCGGGTTGCGGTCGCCCTCATCGTGGCGCTCGCCGCGGCGCTGGTCACGATCGGCGGTTATGGGGTCGCGTTGCGCGCCTTCCTCGCCGCTACCGGCACGAGCCCCACGCTCGGCGTTGCGGTGCTCGGAATCTTGCTCGTTTTGCTGATCGTACCGGGCGGACTTTCTGGCGTGATCTGGCTCGCGGTGGGGACTGCGGTCGTAACCTTGGCGGCACTCGGCCTGCCGCTCGCTTTATCTGCGCCGCACGAGACGACGCCGTTCTCGGTCGCGATCGCGCGTTTCGGCGAAGTGAGCGGCGCGGGGCAACACTTGCCGATCGAACCCGCCATCGTGGCCGTCCTCGCGCTGGGGCTGGCGACGCTGGCGCCGTTGTTCGGTCCCATGCTCGGCAGTCGCGATCGGGCGAGCACGTTGCGCAGCGGCTTTTTCGCATTCGTCTTTGTCGCACTCATCGCCGCGCTCGCCGCACTGACCATGGCCCGCTCGAGCCTGGCGCTTGACGCGGCGCTGGTCGGCCACGCACCCGCCCATCTGCCTGCCGACATCCTCGCGGCGAGCGAACGGGGCGCGATCTCGATCTGCGGCCTGCATTCCGACGTTGTGAGCGAGATCGCCGCGGCCTGCGGGTCTGAGGCGGACTCCAACGGGGTTTTGCGGTTGCAAGACGTCGGCGCCGACGCGCGATACCTCCTCGAAAACCTTCCCCTCCTACGGCATTCGGGGCCGACGCAGGCGGGCCTTGCCACCGTCTTTGCGATTGCCCTCGGCATCGGGGTCGCGGCAGCGGGCATACAATCTTTCGCGACCAGCCTCGGCCACGATATCTTCGCCCGGAAGCGGCGCAGATTTGGGCCTGCAAGCCGGCGACTCGCGTATGCGCGCGGCCTCGCACTCCTGCTCATCGCCGCCGCAGCCGCCGCGCTTGCCAATGGCATAGACGATCCGCGGCTCTGCATCGCCCTCGCTTTGATGATCTCGGCGACGCTGGTTGCACCGCTCGTCGGCTTGACGGTCATTCAACCGGCAACTTCGTTCGGTGCGCTCGCGGCTCTTTCCGTCGCGGCCTTCGTAATCTCCATTTATGCCTTTACGCATCACGGGCCGTGGCCGCCCGATGAAGTTGCCCGCAACGCGATCTTCGCCGCGCTCGATGCGTTTCTCGCCGGGGTTTTCGTAAGCCTTCTTCGCCGAAAATTGCCGGCAGCTGGGCCGGAAGCGAAGGCGCCTTCAGCGGACTGAGCCGAGATACCGGCTGTAATCCCTCATCCGCTCGCCACCACTTCGGTATTCATTTCTCGCCCGCCAGCAATTCCGCCTGATGATGGGTGATCAGCGCATCGATGACCTCGTCGAGCGCCTCGCCGCCCAAGACTTTATCGAGCTTATAGAGCGTCAGATTGATGCGGTGATCGGTGACGCGGCCTTGCGGAAAATTGTAGGTGCGGATGCGCTCGGAACGATCGCCCGAACCCACCTGCGCGCGCCGATCCGCGGCGCGTTCCGCGTCGCGCTTCTGCCGCTGCATATCGTAGAGGCGGGCGCGCAACAGAGCCATCGCCCGGGCGCGATTCTTGTGCTGTGAGCGCTCATCCTGCACGAAGACGATCGTGTTGGTCGGCAGGTGCGTGATGCGGATCGCCGACTCCGTCTTGTTGACGTGCTGGCCGCCGGCGCCCTGGGCGCGCATCGTGTCGATTCTGAGGTCGGCTTCGTTGACATCCACGTCGATGTCTTCGGCTTCGGGGAGCACCGCGACGGTGGCGGCCGAGGTATGAATGCGGCCTTGCGTTTCGGTCTCCGGCACGCGCTGTACACGATGCACGCCCGATTCGAACTTGAGCCGCGCGAAGACGCCGCGCCCCTCGATCCCGGCGATGATTTCCTTAAAGCCGCCGAGCGTACCTTCGCTCGCCGAAAGGATCTCAACACGCCAACCCTTGAGTTCCGCGTAACGCTGGTACATGCGGAAGAGGTCGCCGGCGAACAACGCCGCCTCGTCGCCACCGGTACCGGCGCGAATTTCGAGGATGGCGCTCTTTTCGTCGGCCGTGTCCTTGGGCAGAAGCGCAATCCGTAGTTTCTGCTCGAGCGCCGCAAGCTTTATACGCGATTCGTGGCGTTCGGCGTCGGCAAGCGCGCGCATCTCCGGATCGAGCGCCGGGTCTGCAAGGATCGCCTCGATGCCGGCGATATCCTTTTGCGCGGCGCGATAGTCGCGGATCGCGTCGACCACGTCGTCGATCTCGGCGAGCTCACGCGACAAGGCGACAAAAACCGAGGACTCCAGGCCGGCGGCGAGCCGGTCGGAGATCTCGGCGTGGCGGCGCAGGATAAGATCGAGCTTTTCTTGCGGCAGCATGGGTTTGATTACAAGGGGTCGGAAGATGGGTTGAAACTAAGGCCTCGTGCCTATGTTGAGAAGAGCATAGATGCGCCCGCGCCTTTCGAGACGGGCGCTCCGCAGCCTTTCCAGGGTGGGGGGATTGCCTGGCTAGAATCCCCTCATGCGGAGGAGCACGCGCAACGTGCGTCTCGAAACATGCGAGCCATCGCATAGCTAAACTGGAATACGATGCGCCGCGGCGAAGCGATGCAGCTCGTCGCGCAGCGAATGAGCCGGGTCGTGTGCTTCGATCAGGTTGCCGACGAGTTCGCTCGCCGCCTCGAGGTTGGTCGCCAGAATCATCGCCTTTACCGGCCCGATGGAAGCCGGCGACATGGAAAGAGAACGAAAGCCGATCGCTAACAGCGCCAGCGCGTCGATCGGCTTTCCCGCCATTTCGCCGCACAGCGTCAGCGGCGTTTTGCTGGTGCGCGCCTTCTCGACGACGACCTTCAAGGCGCGCAAAACCGGCGCGGAGAGGGAATCGAAACGCCCGGCGACGCGTTTGTTGTCGCGGTCCGCGGCGAACAGATATTGGACAAGATCGTTGGTCCCGACGGAAATGAAATCGGCGCGCGCGCAGATCTCATCGAGCTGCCATAACATCGCCGGTACTTCGATCAAGGCGCCAAGCTTGAGATCGCTCGGCAGCCGGTAGTCGTGGCGCGTCAAATAGGCGGCCTCGCGTTCGGCGAGCCCTTTGGCGGCCTCGAACTCGGAGACCGTCGCAATCATCGGGAACATGATGCGCAGTTCCCGACCGGCGCCCGCTCTGAGCAGAGCGCGCAACTGCATGCGCAGCAACGCCGGGCGATCGAGTCCGATGCGGATCGCCCGCCAGCCGAGCGCCGGATTCTCCTCTTCGACCTTGGTCATGTAGGGCAGCACCTTGTCGGAACCGATGTCCAACGTGCGGAAGGTGATGGGCTTATCCGGCACGGCCTCGAAAGCCGCGGTGTAGAACGCCTGCTGCTGGCGCATGCCCGGAAACTGCGAGACGATCATGAACTGCAGCTCGGTGCGGAAGAGGCCGATGGAGGCGGCGCCGGTCTCTTCGACGTGCGGCAGATCGACGAGCAGTCCGGCGTTCATGTGCAGCTCGATCTCCACGCCGTCCTTGGTAACGGCGGCCTTGTCGCGCAGCTTATGATATTGCTCCTGGCGGCGGGCGCGCAGCCGCGCCTTCTCGGCGTAGGCATTCTCGATGTCCTGGGGCGGCCGGACATGCACGTCGCCCGACGTTCCATCGACAATCAACGCATCGCCTGGGTCGACGAGCCCGACGATGTTCGTCACCTCGCCGACGGTTGCAATTCCCAGCGCACGCGCCACGATGGCGACGTGGCTCGATGCGCCCGCGTCTTCGAGCACTAGGCCGCGCAATTTGCTGCGATCGTAATCGAGCAGCGCCGCCGGCCCCATGGTGCGCGCCACGATGATCGCATTTTCCGGCAGATCCGCGTGCGCCGTCACGAAGCTGCGGCCGGCGAGCTGGTAGAGAAGACGATTGGCGAGATCGTCGAGATCGTGAAGGCGCTCGCGCATATAGGGATCCGTCTGGCGCTGCAGCTTGGCGCGCGCGTCGCTCTGCACGCGTTCGACCGCCGCCTCCGCGGTGAGCCCGGTAGCCACCGCTTCGCGCAGCCTCCGGATCCAGCCGCGGTCATAGGCAAACATGCGGAATGCTTCGAGCACTTCGCGATGTTCGCCCGGACCGACATCGCCGCGTTCGATCAACTGGTCGATCGATTGACGCACCACCTCGATGGCGGCTTCGAGCCGTTCGGTCTCGGCCTTCACGTCCTCGGCGACGAGCTGTGTGACGACGACGCGCGGTTCGTGCAGCACCACGTGCCCGAGGCCGACGCCTTCGGCGATCGGCGCGCCCTTGAGGGCCAGCGGCCGATGCAGCGCCATCTCGGTGTCGAGCAGGCCGATCGCCTGCAATTCGCCCGAGGCGACCATTTCGGCGAGCAGCATCGCCGTCGTCTGCAGCGCTTCGATTTCCTCCTCCGAATAGATGCGCCGTACGCGGTTTTGCACGACGAGCACGCCGAGCGTGATGCCGCCGCGCAGGACCGGCACGCCGAGAAACGAGGAATAGATCTCTTCGCCGGTTTCCGGCCGATAGGCGAACGAGGGATGATGCTGCGCGTCGGCAAGCGCCAGAGGCTCGGCGGTCTCGGCGATCAGGCCGACCAGTCCCTCGCCCTTGCGCATCGTCGTCAAGTGGACGGCTTCGCGGTTTAAGCCTTCCGTCGCAAACAGTTCGAGCCGGCCGTCGGCGCGCAACACATAGACCGAGCACACCTCCGCCACCATGTTGGCGGCGATGTGAACGACGATCTTATCGAGCCGGTCCTGCGCGCTGATCGGCTCCGCCATGACTTCGCGAAGCCGTCGCAACAGCAGTCGCGGTCCGCCGATGGGGCCACGCATAACCATTCCCTTTTTAGGAGCCTCACGCTGGAGATCGGCCAAGCCGAATCACTCCGGAGGCGGGTTCCCTGAATGATTCCCAACCATTGGGGCCGCTCCGCGGCCTCACTCTTGGAAAATGTCCTAAAGCAATAAGCTAGGGCGGCCAGCGCGGAGAAGTCCATAAACTTGCTACGACTGCGAGATCGCAGGGGCGGCGGATTATGATCCTATGCCAATGCAAACTCCGGACCGCAAGCACGAGCCGTCGCAGCGCCAGCTAAGCTCTCCACTCCGGCTAGGCTTTATCGAGACCGTAAAGCGCGTGCAACGTGCGCACCGCCAGTTCCGTATAGGCAGCGTCGATCAATACCGAGATTTTAATCTCCGACGTGGTGATTGCCCTGATATTTATGCCCTTCTCGGAGAGCGCCTTGAACGCGATCGCGGCCACGCCGGCATGGCTGCGCATGCCGATACCGATCGCCGAGACCTTGGCCACATCGCCCGCCCCCTGCAATGCAGCATAGCCGATCTGCGCTTTCGTCTTTTCGAGAATCGCCTTGGCGCGGTCGAAATCGGCGCTCGCGACGGTAAACGTGATGTCGGTCGTGACCGTATCGTCGGAAGCGACCTGCACGATCATATCGACGTTGATGCCCGCCTCGGCGAGCGGCAGGAAGATCGCCGCGGCGACGCCTGGCCGGTCGGCAACGCGGCGCAAGGTGATCTGGGCCTCGTCACGTGAGAAAGCGATGCCGGTGACCACCTGCTGCTCCACGATGTCCTCCTCGTCGCAGATCAATGTGCCGGAGCGCGGGCTGTCCGGATCGTCGAAGGATGAACGCACGCGGGTCTTCACCTTCTTCACCATGGCGAGCTCGACGGAGCGCACCTGCATCACCTTTGCGCCGAGCGAGGCCATCTCCAACATTTCCTCGTAAGTCACGCGGTCGAGCCGGCGCGCCTTCGGGACGACGCGAGGGTCGCTCGTATAGACCCCGTCGACATCGGTATATATATCGCAGCGGTCGGCCTTGATAGCGGCAGCGATTGCCACGGCGCTGGTATCCGATCCGCCGCGGCCGAGCGTCGTCACGCGGCCGGTTTCTTTGCTGAGCCCTTGAAAACCCGCAATGATCGCCACTTCCTTGCGTTCGACGAGATTGGCAATGAGCCGCTCGCCATCGATGCTGGTGATGCGCGCCGCGCCCGGCGTCGGCGTCGTTAGAATCGGAATCTGCCAGCCTTGCCAGGAGCGCGCCGGGATGCCAATGCCCTGCAGCGCGATGGCGAGAAGTCCCGCCGCCACCTGCTCGCCGGAGGCGACCACGGAATCATACTCGCGCCGATCGAAGTGGTGCGCGGCATCGCGGCATAGCGCCACGAGCTCGTCCGTCTTGCCGGCCATCGCGGAGACGACCACGGCCACTTGCGCGCCGGCGTCGACCTCGCGCTTTACGTGGCGTGCGACGTTGCGAATACGATCGGTCCCAGCGACGGAAGTACCGCCAAATTTCATCACGAGGCGGGCCATAGGGTCCGGCGTGCTTTCCCAAAATCGGTGCTGGATCGGCGGACGCGACGACCAAGGTGCTCGCGCCGCAGGGCTGCGCCGCCTATACACTACCGGCGGCCTGAGTTCAATTTGGCTTTACCCGCGCGTGGAGGACTGCATGCCGGCGCAAGACGGATCGAGTGTCGATCCTGAGGAGGTCGCCCGTTTCGACCGGCTCGCCGAAACTTGGTGGAACCCGCGCGGGCCAATGCGGGCGCTGCATCAGTTCAATCCGGTTCGGGTTGCTTTTCTCGGCCGGCTGCTCAACGAGCATTTCCAGGCAAACCTCCCGGAGCCGCAACCGGGCCGGCCGCTCGGCGGGCTTAGAATTCTCGACATCGGCTGCGGCGGCGGCATCCTTTCCGAAGCTTTGTGCCAGCTCGGCGCCG
>JBOHJJ010000047.1:0-19358 GCA_050728495.1 Methylovirgula sp. | reverse complement strand
GAACCGGTGCGCGGCAAATTTGCCAAACGCGACGCGCTCAAGCGGCTATCCGCCGAGCTCGGTCTCGCGCCTTCGGAAACGCTTGCCGTCGGCGACGGCTCCAACGATGTCGCTATGCTCGCGGCCGCCGGCCTTGGCGTTGCCTTCCATGCGCAACCCGCCGTCGCCGCCGCGGCCGTGGCGCGGATCGACCATGCCGATCTCACGGCGCTGCTTTATTTACAAGGCTATCGGCAGGAGGAGTTTTGCAGCTACGTTCGCTGTTACTCCAGCTCCGACGGCTCGAATTCGCGATAGGTCGAGCAGAATTCGCAAGTGACGCCGATCTTGCCGTTGTCGCCGACCATGTCGGCGCACTCCTGCGGCGTGAAGCGCTTGAGCATATTGGCGATGCGCTGGCGCGAGCAACGGCACGCCGCTTTGACGCTCTGCGCCGAAAAGACCCGCACGCCGCGCTCATGAAAGAGCCGATAGAGCAGGCGCTCGCTCGATAGCGTCGGATCGACGAGTTCGTGGTCCTCGACGGTTGCGGCAAGTGTCTTGGCCTCGACCCAGGCGTCGTTCTCTGGCGCCTCTGCCACAGGCGCGCCGGCCGGCGCGTCGCCCGGCGGTAGATCGGGCTTACGCTCCGGCGTCTCCGGCAAAAATTGCACCATCAGGCCGCCGGCCCGCCACGACGTTTGCGCACCCATGACGCGTTCGGCGACCGCGAGGCGAACGAAGGTCGGAATCTGCTCGGATTGAAGGAAATAGCGATGCGCCGCTTCCTCGAGCCCTTGGCCTTCGAGCGCGACGACGCCTTGGTAGCGCGACCGATCGTCGCCTTGTTCGAGCGTCAAAGCGAGATGCCCGTTACCGAGCAGGTCGGCGTCGTTTTCGGCGAGCCGGCCTTCGTCGAAACGGGCAAAGGCGCGCAGTCGGTCGGGAGCGTCGAAATCGACGACGATCATATCGACCGGCCCGTCGCTCTTCGTCTGCAACTGCAGCCGGCCCTCGAATTTCAGCGCCGAGCCGAGAAGGACGGTGAGCGCCGCCGCCTCGCCGACGACGCGCGCCACGCGCGGCGGATACTCGTGACGGGCGAGGACCGCATCGATCGAGGCGCCGAGCCGCACGACCCGGCCACGCAGGTCGAGCGGCGCCACCGCAAACGGCAAAACATTGTCGTCGTGTGCGGCGTCGGAAACCAGCCGGATGTTTGCTCCCTCAACCATCGAGCGCCCCTAGGCACCAGGCGAGGATGCCTTTCTGGGCGTGCAGACGGTTCTCGGCTTCGTCGAAGACCACCGACTGCGGTCCGTCGATCACCGTGTCGGTGACTTCCTCGCCGCGGTGCGCGGGCAGGCAATGCATGAAGATCGCGTCCTCGGCGGCGGCGGCCATAAGTTTCGCGTTCACCTGATAGGGCGCGAGCAGATTGTGGCGGAAGCTTTCGTTATCGTCGCCCATCGATACCCAACAATCGGAGATGACCGCGTCGGCGCCGCCGACCGCCTCATAGGGATCGCGCGTCACCTTGAGATGCGTCCCACTCTTCTCGGCCCAGGTAAGGAGCTCAGGCGAAAGATCAAGCTCGGCGGGGGTTGCGACCCGCATCGTAAATTCGAATTGCTGCGCGGCGTGGATCCAGCTTGTCAGCACGTTGTTGGCGTCGCCACTCCAGGCGACGGTGCATCCTTTGATTGGGCCGCGACATTCTTCAAACGTCATGATATCGGCCATCACCTGGCAAGGATGCGAGCGCTTGGTGAGTCCGTTGATCACCGGCACGCCCGCGTGGCGCGCCAATTCGCAAAGTTCGTCATGGTTCAAGATACGGATGACGATCGCGTCGACGAAGCGCGAGAGAACGCGCGCCGTGTCGGCGATGGTCTCGCCGCGCCCGAGCTGCATCTCCTTGCCGGTTAGCATAATCGTCTCGCCGCCGAGTTCGCGCATCGCGAGGTCGAAGGAGACGCGGGTGCGGGTCGAGGGCTTGTCGAAGATCATAGCCAGCGCCTTGCCGGCAAGCGGCCGCCATGCCGCAACTTCGTCTTTGCGGCGGCGCGCCTTGATCGACAGCGCCGCGTCGAGAATTCTGCGCAGTTCGGGGGCGGGAATTTCCGCGAGGTCGAGGAAATGCCGCGGCGAGGTGGAATCCGCGGTCATTCTGCGGCTCCCCGATGCGGCGAAACCTTGCCTTCGAGGCGCGCTGCCGTCGCTTCGAGACGGGCCAGCCCCTCGGCGATTTCCGTCTCGCCGATGATCAGCGGCGGCAGCAGGCGGGCAACGTTGTCGCCGGCCGGAATGAGAATGAGTCTCTCGGCGAGCGCCGCGACGACGAAATCTCGCACCGGAGCGCGCACCGCAATGCCGAGCATGAGGCCTTCGCCGCGGATCTCGGCGATCACGCCAGGATGGCGGTCCTTCAGCTCGATCAGACCCTGGTGCAAGCGCTTGCCCATCCGCGCCACATGCTCGAGGAAACCATCGCCGAGAATGACGTCGAGCACGGCATTGCCGGCGGAGGTCGCCAGCGGATTGCCGCCGAACGTCGTGCCGTGCGTGCCGAGGCTCATGCCCTTGCCTGCTTCGGCCGTCACCAGGAAAACGCCGAGAGGAAAGCCGCCGCCGAGACCTTTGGCGAGCGTCATGATGTCCGGCGTAATTCCAGCGTGTTCATACGCAAAGAGCTTGCCGGTTCGCCCCATTCCGGTCTGCACCTCGTCGAAAATAAGGAGCAGATCGTATTCGTCGCACAATTGGCGCATGGCTTTGAGATGGGCGAGCGGAATCGCTCGGATACCGCCCTCGCCTTGGATCGGCTCGACCAGGATCGCCCCGGTCTGCGGCCCGATGGCCGCCTTGAGCGCCGCGAGATCGCCGAATGCGACCTGATCGAAGCCCTCGAGCGGCGGCCCGAATCCCTCGAGGTATTTCGGATTGCCGCCGGCGGTCACGGCGGCGATGGTGCGGCCGTGAAAGGCGCCCTGCATGGTGATGATCCGGAATTTTTCCGGATGGCCGCTGACGAAATGATATCTGCGCGCCGTCTTGATCGCGCCTTCGATCGCTTCGGTGCCGGAATTCGTAAAGAAAGCAAAATCCGCGAAGCTTGCCTCGACAAGCCGGCGGCCGAGAAGCTCGGCTTGCGGAATCTCGAAGAGGTTAGAGACGTGCCAGAGCTTCTGCGCCTGCTGGGTCAGCGCCTTTACGAGATGCGGATGCGCATGGCCGAGGCTCGCGACCGCGATGCCGGCGCCGAAATCGAGAAAGCGTTCGCCCTCGGTCGAAATGAGCCACGCCCCTTCGCCGCGCTCGAACGCGAGCTTGGCGCGCGAATAGGTGGGAAGCAGCGACGAACTCACGGGAAAGGCTCCGGTGAGAGGCTACCGGCGATGGCCGGCGCGCTCCGATCTGTTGCGGGCAAACCCCAAAATCAAAGTGCCGCCCCGAAAGGAGCGGCAGCATCGGGCTAGCACTTTAAGGACCTTGCACCGTCCGGTCAAATTTTCGCACCCCCCGACATGGCGCGGCGCATGCGGTGATGAGCCATGCTCGCGCCCTGCGGCCACGGCGAAAAAACGAGCACGTTCGGAACCGGCTGTTGAAAACACCACCGCCCTTCTAAGGACTCTTGCGCAAGATTCAACGGGTAGTGTAGCTTTCTCGGCGTTGACTACGAGATCTCGCGTGCGGCGGACCTCAATGCGTGTGCTCATCATCGGTTTCAGGTGGGCGTCAGTTCTTGATTTGCGCCGAAGTGTGCCGTCGCGTCGCGTCGACCGCGTTGAGGCTCGCTTTTGATCCAGATCGAGGGGAACGTCATGTCCTGGACGGACGAACGAGTGGAACTCCTGCGCAAGCTCTGGCTCGAAGGATTGAGCGCCAGCCAGATCGCGCATGAGCTTGCCAACGGCATCACCCGCAACGCGGTGATTGGCAAGGTGCATCGCTTGGGGCTGTCGGGCCGGGTCAAGACTGCCGCGCCGGCGAGTTCGCGGCCGCGCCCCAAGACTCTGCGTCCGGCCCATATGCGCACCAGCGGGCTGTCGGTGCGCGGCAACACCGCCCTCGCCTTGAAGCCACAGATGCTGGAAGCGCCGCAGACCATCGAGGAGATCGTCATCCCGATTTCGGAGATGGTGACGATTATGGAACTGAAGGAAGCGATGTGCCGTTGGCCGGTCGGCGATCCGACAAGCGCCGAATTCCGCTTCTGCGGCGCCAAGAAAGCGGCGGCCGGAATGGGCCCCTACTGCCCCTATCACAGCCGCATCGCCTATCAGCCGTTGCAAGAGCGCCGCCGCGACCGGGAACGCGACCGGCGGGTGCCGAAGTCGGCATAGAACGGCCGGCGCGCGGTCGCGATCAGTCGGACTTGCCGAACGTCTCGTCAAAGGAATAGCCGGCGCCGCGGATGGTGCGGATCGGATCGCGCTCGCTGTCAAGCGACAAGGCCTTGCGCAGCCGGCCGACATGCACGTCGACGGTGCGTTCGTCGATCTCGGCAGAAAGCCCCCAGACGCTGTCGAGCAATTGGGCGCGGGAGAAGACCCGGCCGGCCCTGCTCATGAGATATTCGAGCAGGCGAAACTCGGTCGGGCCGAGATGGACGTTGCGCGCACTGCGCACCACCCGCCAATTTTCTCGGTCGAGGGCGAGATCGCCGGCGACCAAAAGCGCCGCCACCCGATCCGGACGCGAGCGCCGCAACAGGGCGCGCACGCGCGCCATGAGTTCGGGCACCGAGAAGGGTTTGACGATGTAATCGTCGGCGCCGATCGTTAGGCCGCGCACCCGTTCGCTTTCATCGCCGCGCGCGGTGAGCATGATGACCGGCAAGGTGCGGGTGGCTTCACGCGCGCGCATGCGCCGGCAAATTTCGAGGCCCGACACGCCCGGCAGCATCCAATCCAGGATGACCAGATCGGGCGGCGATTCGACGAGCCGCAGCTCGGCTTCGTCGCCGCGTTCAACGCGCTCGACCGCAAATCCTTCCGCCCCGAGATTATAGGCCAAAAGCAGGCTCAAGGCGGCTTCATCTTCGACGACGAGGATGCGCGGCGCCGCCGCCGGCGCGGCGCCGGGCCGCGGAGTTCGGCTGTCGGGAGTCTGTTGGGCGCTCATCTCATTCACAACTCATCGCTCACTTGCTGGTTTGAAAGTCGGAAGCCGGGGAAGGGCCTTTCGGTCGATCCATCGGCAGGACTTCTCCGGTGACGAGATAGACCACGGTTTCGGCGATGTTGGTGGAGTGATCGCCGATCCGTTCGATATTCTTGGAAACGAACAGCAGGTGCGCACAGAACGAAATGTTGCGCGGATCCTCCATCATGAACGTCAAGAGATCGCGGAACACCGAATCTTCAAGGGCGTCGAGTTCGACGTCGTTTGTCCACACCTGGCGGGCGCGGTCGGCGTCGCGCAGCGCATAGGCGTCGAGCGCGTCCTTGAGCAGCATGGCCGCCGTCTCGTGCATCGATTTCAAGCCGATGATGGCGCGCTGCATGCGGGTCTCGGCGGCGAGTTTCAAGGCTCGTTTGGCGATGTTCTTGGTGAGATCGCCGACCCGCTCGAGGTCGCCGGAGATACGGATCGCGGCGACGATCTCACGCAAATCGGCGGCGAGCGGCTGGCGGCGCGCGATCGTCATAATCGCTTGCTCTTCGATCTCGCGCTGTAAAACGTCGAGCCGGACGTCGCAGGCGACGGTGGAGCGGGCGAGATTGGCGTCCAGGTTGGCGAGTGCATCCATCGCGTCGCTGAGCATTTTCTCGGCAATACCCCCCATCTCGGCGATTTTGCGGCCGAGCGCTTCGAGCTCGGCATCGTAGGCCTTGACGGTATGATAGTCGGTCATAGCGGTATCCTGGAGCCTCTAATGGATCAGCCGAAACGGCCGGTGATGTAGTTTTGCGTCCGTGGATTTTCCGGCAACGTGAAGAGTTGTGACGTCGTCGCGAACTCGACGAGTTCGCCGAGGTACATGAACGCGGAGTACTCAGATACGCGCGCCGCCTGCTGCATATTATGCGTGACGATAACGATCGTATAATTTTCCTTCAGCTCATCGATAAGTTCTTCCACCTTGGCGGTCGAGATCGGGTCGAGCGCCGAACAAGGTTCGTCGAACAAGATGACTTCGGGGTGAATGGCGACGGTGCGGGCTATGCATAGGCGCTGTTGCTGGCCACCGGAGAGCGACAGCCCGCTGGCGTGCAATTTGCCCTCAACTTCATCCCAGATGCCGGCGCCGCGCAGCGCCGTCTCGACCCGCGCGTCGAGTTCCGACTTCGGTAGCTTCTCGTAAAGCTTAATACCGAAAGCGACGTTGTCGTAGATCGACATCGGAAACGGAGTGGGCTTCTGAAACACCATGCCGACGCGGGCGCGCAACAGATTGAGATCTTGACGATTGCCGAGAATGTTGTGGCCGTCGAGCAGCACTTCGCCCTCGGCCCTTTGGCGCGGATAGAGATCGTACATGCGGTTCAGGACGCGCAGAAACGTCGATTTTCCGCAGCCTGAGGGGCCGATCAGCGCCGTAACCTTGTTGGCGTAGAGAGGCATGTTGATATTCTTCAGGGCGAGAGTCTCACCGTAGAAAAACTTCAGATCCTTGACCGATATCTTGGTCGGAAGTTCGTTTTGCATCGCCGCCCCGTTAATCATCTTGAACTCCCCCTGGAACCGAGCACACGCGCCACGATCGACAAGGCCAACACGGCGAGCGTGATGATCAGCGCTCCGCTCCACGCGAGGCTCTGCCAAGCGTGGTAGGGACTCATCGCGAACTGGAATATGATCGCCGGAAGGCTCGCCATAGGCGCGTTGAGGTCCGAGCTGAAAAATTGATTATTCAGCGCGGTGAAGAGCAACGGCGCCGTCTCGCCGCTGACTCGCGCAACGGCAAGAAGAACGCCGGTGATGAGACCGGCACGCGCGGCGCGATAGGCGACTTTGCGGATCACCGTCGAGCGCGGCAGGCCGAGCGCGCTCGCAGCCTCACGTAGCGGCCCCGGAACGAGCAGCAGCATGTCTTCCGTGGTGCGCACCACCACGGGAACGACGATCACGGCAAGCGCCGCGGCGCCGGCAAATCCCGAAAAATGTCCCATACGCGTCACCACAACCTGGTAAATGAACAGGCCGATGACGATCGAAGGGGCGCTTAGCAAAATGTCGTTGATAAAGCGCACGACGAAGGTGAGCTTCGTATGGCGCCCGTATTCGGCCATATAGGTGCCAGCAAGAATGCCGAGCGGCGTTCCGATCGCCACGCCGAGCCCGGTCATGATCAGGCTGCCGACGATGGCGTTGAGCAGCCCGCCGCTCTCGTCCGGCGGCGGCGTCATCTGCGTGAAGACGGCCAGCGAGAGGCCGCCGCCGCCGCGCCACAGCAGAGTCGCAAGGATGATGACGAGCCAGCCCAGGCCGAACGCCGCCGAGGCATAGCAGAGGCTGATCCAGATGACATTGCTACGACGGCGCGATGCGTAAACGGTCATGTCTATCCCGCCTTACGTTCAATGCGCATGAGCATGAAGCGCGCGATGGCGAGAACGATGAATGTGATGACAAACAAGATCAAGCCGAGCTCGATGAGCGCCGAGGTGTAGAGATTGCCGACCGCTTCGGTAAATTCGTTGGCGATCGCCGCCGAAATGGTGGTGCCCGGCGCAAGCAGCGAATGCGGGATCGCGTCGGCATTGCCGATGACGAAGGTTACCGCCATGGTTTCGCCGAGGGCGCGGCCGAGGCCGAGCATGACCCCGCCAATCACCCCGACCCGCGCATAGGGAATGACGATATGACGGACCGCTTCCCAGGTCGTGCAGCCGATGCCGCGGCCGGCTTCTTTCAAGACCGGCGGGACGGTGGCGAAAACGTCACGCGAGATCGCCGCGATGAACGGCAATACCATGATCGCGAGGATAAAACCCGCGGTCAGCATGCCGATGCCGTAAGGCGGACCGGCAAACAGCGAGGAGAGAACCGGCACGTTGGCGAAAACGGCGATCAGCCCCGGTTGAATATGTTGTTGTAGGAACGGCGCGAAGACGAACAAGCCCCAGATGCCGTAGATGATCGACGGGATGCCGGCGAGAAGCTCGACCGCAATTCCGACGGGACGGCGCAGGATCTCGGGGCAGAGTTCGGTGAGAAAGATGCCGATTCCGATGCCGATCGGCACGGCGATGATCATGGCGATCGCCGAGGTAACAAGGGTGCCGAAGATCGCCGACAAGGCACCGAACTGGTTGGTGACGGGGTTCCAGGCCGAACTAAAGATGAAGCCGAAGCCGAAGGCGCGAATGGCCGGTAACGAACCTTCGATCAGCGAAATGATGACGCCGCCGAGGATGACGAGGACCGCAACCGCCGCGGCGAGCGTCAAACCGTGGAAAACCCCGTTGCGGACCTTGAAGGCGCCAAGTACCCGCGCCCGCTGCGCTGCGGCATCTTTGTAGGCCACTCGGCCGCTCTCCACCGCGATGTCTGCCAATGTCGTCCCCGAAGTATGTAGCAACCAGTACCGTCAGCGAAATCCCAGATTGCCGCGGCATCAATTGGGGAGAGCCGTGACACTCTCCCCAATTCTCAACTTTGTCCTAGTCGGTGCGCAAATCGCGCAACGCGGGAAAACCGTGGCCTGCGTCGCGCATGCGCTTCCCATCAATTCACCAGAGCCTTGCCGTCGGCGCCCTTGATCTCCACCGCCCACGTCTTCTTGACGAGCGCCACGACCGAGGCCGGCATGGGGATATAGTCCAAATCCTCCGCCATCTTGCCGCCGTTGGCATAAGCCCAGCTGAAAAACTTCAGGGCTTCTGCCGCGGCTGCAGGGTCCTTCGGGTGTTTCGGCATGAGGATGAATGTCGAGGCGGTGATCGGCCAGGAGTCGGCGCCGGGCTGGTCGGTGAGGATTTGATAAAAGCCCGGTGCATGCGCCCAGTCGGCATTCGCCGCTGCCGACTGGAAGGAAGCGCTCGTGGGAGCGACCTTCTTACCCTCCTTGTTGATCATGTCCGCATAGTCGAGCTTGTTCTGCATCGCGTAAGCATATTCCACGTAACCGATTGCGTTGCGCGTCTGCATGACGTTGTTGGAAACGCCTTCATTGCCTTTGGCGCCGATGCCGACCGGCCATTGCACCGACGTATTCTCGCCGACTTTGCTCTTCCAATCGGGCGAGACTTTCGACAGATAGTCGGTGAAATTGAAAGTTGTTCCGGAGCCGTCCGAACGGTGCACTACGGCGATGGCCGCCGACGGCAGAGCCACGGTCGGGTTGAGTTTCTTAATCGCCGGATCGTCCCACTTGGTGATCGTGCCGAGAAAGATTTTCGCGAGCGTATCGCCGTCGAACACGAGCTGGCCGGCGGCGATGCCCGGCAGATTGACGACCGGAACGATGCCGCCCATGACCATCGGCCATTGCACCAGGCCGCTGGCGTTAAGCTCGGCGATTTCAAGCGGCTTGTCGCTGGCCCCGAAGGTCACGGTCGCCGCCTTGATCTGCTTGATGCCGCCTCCCGAGCCGATCGACTGATAATTGAGGCCGTTGCCGGTCGCCTTCTTATAAGCGTCCGCCCATTTGGCGTAGATCGGATAGGGAAAAGTAGCGCCGGCACCGGAAATATCCGCCGCCTTGGCTCCGGCGATCGCGACTGCCACGGCCGCCGCGGTGATCGCCGTCCATACAAAAGGTTTGAAGTTCATATTGAGCCTCTCGAAGCTAGGATAACGCTACAGCCGGATGTCCGGTGGCCGAGCGACGAGGCAACCTAGGCGGGACGAGGCAAAGATTTACGACGGTCGGATGACAGTTGAATGACAGTTTGCGCCGCCGCAAGACGGAAGCTGAAATCACTCCGCAAATAAAGGCAATGCGACGCTAAATGTCGTGCCTTCGCCGAGCTTTGATTCGATATTCAGGCGGCCGCCATGGCGCGCCACGATATGCTTAACGATCGCCAGGCCGAGTCCGGTCCCACCTTTGGCGCGGCTCTGTCCCACATCGACGCGATAGAAGCGTTCGGTTAGCCGCGGCAGATGTGCGGGAGCGATGCCCGGCCCATAGTCGTGAACCGAAAGTTGTGCGTGGGTTGCATTGGCGACGACAACGATATCCACATCTTTCTTTACGGCGGCTGCATCGGCGGCGCCGTATTTGATCGCATTCTCGATGAGGTTCTCGGCTACCCGCAGCAATTCGTCGCGATCTCCGGCCACGACCACGGATTCGGGCGCCTCGATCCGCAACGTGACGTCTTGCTCATCCGCCATCTGCGACAGCGTATCGGCGATGTGGCGCAGAAGGCCGACCAGATCGACCGGCGTATCTGGGCGCACGTGAAGATGCTGTTCGATCCGCGACAGCGACAGAAGATCATCGACGAGGCGCGACATTCGCTGCGCCTGTTCGCGCATGATCGCCAGAAATTTGCGCCGCGCGCCATCGTCGTCGCGCGCCGGTCCCTGCAACGTCTCGACGAAGCCGAGCACCGAGGCGAGAGGGGTGCGCAATTCGTGGCTGGCATTGGCCACGAAATCGACGCGCATGCGTTCGAGCCGACGCGCCTCACTCAAATCGTGCAACGACACGATCAGGGCGGATTCGAATTCGTCGTCGCCAAGCGGCGCGATGTTGACCTCGAAAAGACGCTCGACCGGGACCTTTTCGGCCCAGATGACGCGCTCGGCGCACTGCGAAGCGCGCACGCTCTCCACCGCGTCGAGCACATCGGGCGAGCGCAAACTGCGCGCCAGTAGTCCTTCCGGCAGAAGACCTGGTAGAATCGCGTGTGCGGCGGCATTGGCGGCGATGATCCGATCGCCGCGATCGATGACCAGAACCGCTTCCGGAAGGGCTTCGATGAGCCCGCGGATTAGCGAACGATCTCGCCGTCTGAGGTCGTCGTTCATGCGCCTCGCCGGGACAAAGCCTCCTCTTCCCAAGCCTTCGCTTTAAGCGCGTTCCGACGAATTGCAAGCGAGCGCCGAACGTCGCAAACCGACGGACTGCCGCTGCGAAGCCGGGGTTCGTGCCGAACGATGCGGGGAAGCTTAGGCCGGGATCAGATGCCGGTTCCGGCCCCCGGCGCCCAGAGAACGTCGCCTTCGCCGCCGCGATTGAGATGACGCGCCGCGACAAACAGGAAGTCGGAGAGGCGGTTGATGTATTTGAGGCTCGGCGCACCGACTGTTTCGCCGGAGGCGGTGGCGAGGCTCACCATGCGCCGCTCGGCACGCCGCACCACGGCGCGGGCGACGTGCACCGCCGCCGCCGCTTCGGAGCCGCCGGGCAGAACAAAGGATTTGAGCGGTTCGAGATTGGCGTTCAGCGCGTCGATCTCGCGCTCCAGCCGGGCAACCTGCGACTCGGTGATCCGCAAGGCGCGGCCCCCTGTTTCCGGTACGCAAAGATCGGCGCCGAGGTCGAAGAGATCGTTTTGGATCGCCGCCAGATTCGCCGCCAAGGCGGCGTGTTCGGCCACCTGCAACAGCAAGGCGCGCGCAAGGCCGATGCAGCTGTTGGCTTCATCGACCGCGCCATAAGCTTCAATCCGCAAATCGTCCTTGCGCCGCCGCTCACCCGTGCCGAGCCCGGTCATTCCGGCATCGCCGCCGCGCGTATAGATCTTGCTGAGCGTAACCATCTTCAGCGCCGGAAAAACAACACGCCGATGATGATGAGAATGGCGAGGAACTGCAAGCCCACCCGCCAGCGCATCAAGACCTGCGACAGATTCGAGTTGCCGCCGCGCGCCATGTTGGCAATGCCGGCGAAGAGAACGAACAATACCGCCAGGAGCGCCCCGGCGACGAGAAAATTGCCGAATGTGTGCATGGGAAATCTTCCTTCGTCCGTGCCATCGCCACGATTCAATTCAACAACGAGACCGGTCGCACGACCTCAATAGAGATTGAGCAGGCGCTGCAGATAATCGAGCTCCTCTTGCGACCGCGAGGGATCGCTGAGCCTCCTGCGCAATTCTTCGAGCACGCGCTGGGCGCGCTGGGCGGCGGGAATGCCCATTGGGTCGAAACGGGCGTGCGGATCGAAGGCGGGATTGTTGGCGAGCGGGCGGCCGAGCGGATCCGTATCGCCGCCGCCCTCGGCCTGGCCCGCTCCCTCCTGGTCGCCTTCGGCGCCTTGACCTTCTCCACCCTGCCGCATCGCTTGGGCAAGCTGTTCGGCGCCCTTGCGCAACCCTTCGAGAGCCCGGCCTTGGGCTTCGACCGCCGGGCTGCCGCCGCCTTGGCTACCGCCCGGACTCTGCCCTCCGGGGCTCTGGCCCTGACCCTTACCGCCGGGCTTCTGGCCCTGATTTTGGCCTTGGTTCTGCCCCTGGTTTTGACCTTGGTTCTGCCCTTGGTTCTGGTTCAGCGCATTTTCCGCGTCTTTCATCGCTTTTTGCGCTTCGGAGAGGCCGGATTGATCCTGCCCTAATTGCTTCAATTGCCTCTCCACCTCCTCGAGGCGCTGGCGCAGTTCCTGCTGGCGGTCGTGCAGATCCTGTTCGCGTGCCGCGTCCTGCTGCGCCTGCTGGTTACTCGGGCCTTGCCCCTGTTGGTTCGGTCGCCGATCGTCGCTTTCTTCCTGCTTTTCGCGGGCTTGCGCTTCGGCCTGCGCCTGACGATTGGTTTCGTCGCGCAATTCCTGTTGCTCGCGCGTGAGCCTGTCGAGTTCGCGCAAGGCATTGTTCATGGCGCGCATCGTCGGATCAGTATCGCGGCGATGCGCCATCTGCAGATTTTCGAGCGTGTTCTGCAACTGCTCAAGCATTCGCTGCGCGTCGGCGCGATCGCCGGAACGCGCCATTTGCTGCATCCTGTCGAGCATCGATTGAAGATCCTGCCGCGACACGGATTGGTTTTGGTTCGGCGAGATTTCGGATTGTTGCTGCTGTTGGTTGCCAAGCTCGCGCGCCTGCTGCTGCGCGAACTCGTTAAGGAACTTGTCCATCGCGGCGCGCAAGTTCTCGGTGAGCTTGCGGATCTCCGCCTCCGGCGCATTGCGCTGCAAGGCGTCGCGTAACTTCTGCTCCGCGGCGCGCAAGTCGCGCTCCGCCTCGGAAAGCGAGCCGTTCTCGATTTGCAATGCCATGTTCCAGAGGAAATCCGCGACCTTCAAGAGATCGGCGTCGCTTTGTGCGTCCCGCAGCATGTGTGCGGCGACGCTGAGCCCTAGGAAGATTGAGCTGCTTTCGCCGAAGGTATCGGGTGCGATCATCAAAGCCTCGAGCGCCGTCTGCACGCGATCGCGCTGATCCGGGAAGAGCACGAGATCGCGACGCTGCTCGATCAAGGCGCGCGCCAGCGGTTTGACGAAGGGTCGTTGCGGAAGCGTGATCTCGATGGGCTCGCTTCGCCCGACGTTGCCGCCGCCGTCATGCGCGGTGAGCGTCATTTTGACGTGTGCCCCCGCCCAGGCATGCGCGGAAAGATCAATCGTTGCTTGCGTTTCTCCGAGTCCGCCGGGGCCCGGCGGCAGCGGCAGCGAAACGTGCGGCGGCGGCACAAGCGAGCGCAAATGTCCGGTCGCGCCCTCGACCGTGGGGTCGGCGAAATCCGCCGTCGCGGACGTGGCGCCATAATCGTCGTTGATCGCATAGGAAAGGGTCAGCGAACCGCGCACGTTGGCGCGCGGCGCATCCGTCAATTCGATCCTCGGCGGCAGATCCGGAATCGCAGTGATATCGAACGACCCGACGAGCGCGCCCGCATGTCTGAGGCTGAGCTTGGCGTCGCCGCCTAAGGCCAAACGCCGTTCGCTGTCGCCAGAAGCGGGCTTTACCGCGTCGGACTTGGCCGCAGCCTCCAGGCTACCCTGCGTCTCGACACCAACATCGCCGCCCGAGGCGCGCACGATCACGATGGAATGAATCGGCGCCTCGATCTGCTGTGCCTGGCCAGCCGCGAGCTTCAATATGACCGGCGGCTTGCCGGTGTAGGCGGGCGGATCGATCCAGGCGTCGATTCGATAGTTTGCGCCGAGCGGGACGGCGCCGCGCCAGTCAAAGGCGGCCGCAATCCGCGCGTATCTCTCCGGCCCGGCGAGGAAAGCGGTCGCGACAAGCAGGACGAGCACGCCGGCGCGCAACGCATAGCGGTCGAAATCGACCATGCGCGGCGAAGGCGAGCCAACCTTAAGACCGGCGACCTCCTGCAACATCCGGCGCCGATGCGCAGCCCAAAGGGCGCGGGTCGTGGGATCGCCATCCGCGTTGGCGAGCTTGTCCTCGAGGCCAGAGGCCGGATTGTGTTTGCGAGCCGAGCTACGGTCGATGCGCGTCAGCGCCTGACGGCGCGAGGGGAGGCGTAGTCCAAAGAGCGGCAGAACGGAGATTGCCAGCGCGAGGCCGAAAAGCGCCACGCCAAGGATCCGCCCCAACCTGCCGACATCGCCCCACACACCGGCAAAAGAAATGCTGAGGAACAGCCCGCTCACCAGGAGTGGCGGGATAACGGCGCGCCAGAGCTTTTCCCAAAAGAGCGCCGCGCGCGCCGCGCGGACCAGCTTTTCAAGCCGCCGAGGCGCCGGTTCGTTGCCGGACAAGTCGTTGTTATTGTTCAATCATCTCTCCGGCGCTTTGCTTGGGGCCGAAATCGGCCCAGGAGAAGACCAAACCTAGTCCGTCGCGCCTGCCGTGCCAGGGGAAAGCATCATCTAAACCAGGCCGGCACTTTGTCGAGGCCGATCAATTGGTCATAGGTGCCGCGCGGCCGAACCACCGCAAATTCGTCGCCGTTCACCAGAACTTCCGGCACCAGCAGCCGCGAATTGTAGGTGCCCGCTTGAACGGCACCATAAGCTCCCGCCGACATGATGGCGAGCAAATCGCCGGCGCGGGGCTCGGGCAAAGACCGATGAAGGGCCAGGAAATCGCCGGTCTCGCAGACCGGGCCGACGATATCGGCGACGATATTCGCAGCCGCGCGCGAGCGTACGGTTAAGATCTCGTGATGCGCCTCGTAGAGGGTCGGGCGCACCAGATCGTTCATCGCCGCGTCGACGATCACGAACGTCTTATGCAGCGCCTTCTTCACGTAGAGGACGCGGGTCAGCAGAATTCCCGCGTTGCCGACGATCAGCCGGCCCGGCTCGAAGATGAGTTCCCGGCCGAGCGGGCCGAAATGGCGCCGGACGATCTCAGCGTAGCGGTCCGGGTGGAAGGAATCGGCGGGATCCTCGTCGCGATAGGGGATGCCGAGGCCGCCGCCGAGATCGATATGCGCGATCTTGTGGCCGTCGGCGTCAAGCTCGCCGACGAAGTGGGCGGCGCGGGCGAAGGCCTCGTCGAAAGCCGCAAGTTCGGTGATCTGCGAGCCGATGTGCATGTCGAGCCCGGTGACTGCAATACCAGGCAGAGTGGCGGCGCGCCGATAGGCGGCGCGCGCTTGGTGGAGCGGAATGCCGAATTTCGTCTCCCCCGTGCCGGTGGCGATCTTGGCATGCGTCTTGGCATCGACATCGGGGTTGACGCGGACCGCGATATTCGCCCACGTGCCGCGTGCCGCCGCGAGCTTGGCAAGCGTCAACAGCTCGGGTTCCGATTCGATGTTGAAACAGAGAATCTTTTCATCGAGCGCATAGGCCATTTCCGCTTCGGTTTTGCCGATCCCGGAAAAGGTGATCTTGTCGGCCGCAACGCCGGCGGCGCGGGCGCGGCGCAATTCGCCTTCGGAGACGACGTCCATGCCGGCGCCGAGGCGGGCGAGTGTCTTTAGGACCGCCTGGTTGGAATTTGCCTTCACCGCGTAGCAGACGAGCGTCGAAAGACCCTCGAAGGCGGCTTTGAAAACCTGATAGTGGCGGACGATCGTCGCCGTGGAATAGCAATAGAGCGGCGTTCCTACCGTCTCGGCGAGAACAGAAAGGTCGATGCCTTCGGCGTGCAGGACGCCGTTTTTCAGCTTGAAATGATGCATTCGGAAATCATTTCACCAAAGGATCGAGGAGGAAGGACGGTCCCCCCTTTGGCGGATTGGTGTTGGATGCCGTTGTGGCGGGAGGGCCTCCGGAACCGACATCGTTGACGGCGCCGGTCATGCTAGATGTCGTGTTCACCGAGCTCGTGGGCTGGTTCGCGGGCGTTCCGGGGGGCGGCTGAAGCGGACCGAACCGCCCGCAGCCGGCGAGCGCCAGCGCAAGAACCGTCAGGCAAAAAAGGCATAGGACGCGCGCTGGCACGACAGGCTCCGAAACTGCCCCTATATAGACGAAGCTTGGCGGAAAGAGAACGCGGCGGCGCTTAGCCTCGCTCGTTGAGCGCCGCCAGCCATTTTTTCGCCGCGGCCGTCACGTTGGCGGGCGCCGTGCCGCCGTAGCTCGTGCGGCTGGCAACCGAGTTTTCGACGCCGAGCACCGCGAGCGCATCCTTCGTCAGGCGCGGCTCGATCGTCTGCATCTCGGCTAAAGGCAGATCTTCGAGCCCTACGTTTTTGGCGGCGGCGAGCGCCACCAGCCGGCCCGTCACATGATGCGCTTCGCGGAACGGCAGCCCGAGCCTGCGCGTCAGCCAATCGGCGAGATCCGTCGCGGTAGCATAGGCCGCGCCCGCCGCCGCCCGCATCCGCGCCACGTCCGGTTCGAGGTCGCCGACCATGCCGGCCAACGCCGCAAGACAGAGCGACAACGTCTCGAGCGCGTCGAACGTGCCTTCCTTATCCTCCTGAAGATCTTTCGAATAGGCGAGCGGCAGGCCTTTCAATACGATCAGCAAAGCGGTGAGCGCCCCGATGATCCGGCCGCTCTTCGCCCGTACCAGCTCGGCGGCGTCGGGATTGCGTTTTTGCGGCATGATCGACGAGCCGGTCGAAAACCGGTCGGAGAGGCGTACGAAGCCGAATTGTGGGCTCGCCCACAGCACGATTTCCTCGGCGAGCCGCGAAAGATGCACCGCGCAGAGAGCCGCCGCCGCGAGCGTCTCCACCACGAAATCCCGATCCGAGACGCTGTCGAGCGAATTGGCGGTGGGCCGGTCGAAGCCCAGCGCCTTGGCGGTCGCATCGCGGTCGATCGGAAACGAGGTGCCGGCGAGGGCCGCGGCGCCGAGCGGGCATTCGTTGAGACGTGCGCGCGCATCCTTGAGCCGGCCGCGGTCGCGCGCCAGCATCTCAACGTACGCGAGGAGGTGATGGCCGAAGGTGATCGGCTGCGCCGGCTGCATATGGGTGAATCCGGGCATCGCCGTGCCGGCGTGTTTATGCGCCTTCTCGGCCAGCGCCATCTGCAAGGTGCGGATCTCGGCGTCGAGCGCGTCGAGCGCGGCGCGGATGTAAAGACGGAAATCAACCGCGACCTGATCGTTGCGGGAACGCGCCGTGTGTAGCCGGCCGGCAGCCGCGCCGATCAGCTCAGCAAGCCTCGATTCGACATTCATATGAATATCTTCGAGTTCGCGGGAGAAACGGAACTCGCCCTTCTCGATTTCGCCACGGATACGTCCTAAGGCGTCGCGGATCGCCGCGGCGTCCGCCTTGGCGACGATGCCGGTTTTCTCCAGCATGGCGACGTGGGCGAGCGAGCCTGCTATGTCATGCTCGGCGAGTTCGCGGTCGAAATCGATCGAGGCGTTAATCTCTTCCAGGATCGCATCGGGACGGCCGGCGAACCTGCCGCCCCACATCTTGTTGCTCATCTCTCAAGCGCTCTCAGAATTCGGCAATGACAGAACCGACGAAAGATCCAAGCCCGAGCCGTTTCCCTTCGCCGCTCATCACTCTCGCCGTTCTCGCCGCGGTGCTGGGCTTCATATACGTGATGAAAGGCGGGCATCGCAACGAAGCCGCGGCAGCTTGCGCCTCGACACGCACCGTTATCAGCCGCTTGCAGCCGCTGGTCCATGGCGAAATCGCCGCTTTGGCGCTTTCCCGCGCGCCGCAGCCGATGCCCGACCTCACTTTTACCAGCGGGGATGGCAAAACCGTCAAATTATCGGATTTCCGCGGCCGCGACCTGCTCCTCAATCTTTGGGCGACCTGGTGCGTTCCGTGCCGGCGGGAAATGCCAGCCCTCGACCGGCTCGAGGCCAAACGCGGCGGTCCGGACTTCCAGGTGGTGGCCATCAATGTCGATACCGCTCGCCTCGACCGGCCGAAAGCGTTCCTGCGCGAGATCGGAGTCAAGAACCTGGCTTTTTATTCCGATAGCAGCGCCAATGTCTTCGAAGTGCTGAAAGAGGACGGGAAGGTTCTCGGGCTGCCGACCACGATCCTGGTCGGCAAGGACGGCTGCGACATCGGCACCATGGCGGGACCCGCCGAATGGGATTCGCAAGACGCCTTGGCGCTGTTTTCGATGGAAGAGAGCGCCGAAGCGTCGCAGAAGAAAAGTTAGGGATTTTCGAGCTCGATCGGCTCGACGAGATGCGGGCCGTCGTTGCGCCAGTTGTTCACCTCACGCGCAACCGGCCAAAGCTTCATGCGGTGCGCCGGATAGGGACGCAGCAGGGCCTTCAACTCCGTCGCCGAGGCCGGCATTTCGCCGAGCCACATCGGCCAGTCTTCTTCCGCCAAGACCACCGGCATCCGGTCGTGCAGCGGCGCGATCAGTTCGTTGGCGGGGCAAGTGAGGATCGTGCAGCTGCGCACCGTTTCGCCCGCTGGCGAGATCCATGTCTCCCAAAGGCCCGCCATCACCGTGAGCTGATCCGATGCCCGCGCGATCGCGAAGGGTTGTCGGTCGGTCTTGCGCCATTCATAAAACCCGTCGGTCACAACGAGGCAGCGGCGTCCCGCCTTCCAAGCGTCTTTGAAAGCAGTCGTCGTTTCGACCGTTTCGCTGCGCGCGTTAAACGTCCGGCTCCAAGGCTTTGGGTCTCTCGCCCAAGACGGAATAAATCCCCAACGCATGAGCCTCGGCAGGCGCACTCCATTTGCGGGATCGCGGACTGCGACGAGCACGTCCTGGGTCGGTGCGATATTCCATGACGGCTTAAAGTTCGGTGCCGGCGCGCGCGCATCGAAGCGCAGCTTCGCTTTGATCTCGGAATATTCCTCGGGAAGTCGTGCCCGCGCGCACATGCAAAACCCTTACGTCGCATTGTCCGACATTACCGCGCTTTGGCGTGAATTTCCGCGATATAGCCGCCCGGAAACCGCACCACCGCGGCGCGCCGCCCGTCAACCGTAAAGGGCTCGATAAAGGTGATGGCGCCCGCGGCTTCGGCCTTGGCGAGCGTCACGTCGAGGTCGCCAACCTCGTATCCCGTTAGCTCACGCCCGTAGGGATAGGGCAGGCGCCCGTCGGTCACGAGGACCGTCATCCTGCCGAATTCCGATTGGATACGCACCCGCCGGTAGGTCTCGCCGGGCCGGCCGATCTCGATCCCCGGCGCGCGGCGGTCGTCGTCGAGAACTTTGCC
>JBOHJJ010000046.1:0-4672 GCA_050728495.1 Methylovirgula sp. | reverse complement strand
ATTGCTCGGCCGCCGCGGCGGAAACAGAATCAAGGTGAGCCGTGGCAGGGGAGCGACATGACATTTCTGCGCAGATCCGGCTGGAGGGCCAAGAACTGCAGCACCGGCTTGACGCTTGCCGGCGCGTTCTTGGCTTTTAGCACCGCGCCCGCTTGGGCCGGATTCGGTCATCCCGATCCGGGAGAAATCGGCCTGCAGGAGCCGGTGACCTCGATCGCTAGGGAAATGACTTTTTTCCACAACGATATCTTGCTGCCGGTCTGCATCGGGATCAGCCTTTTTGTCGGGGTGTTGCTGCTGATCGCAATCTTCCGGTTTAACGAGCGCGCAAATCCGACGCCCTCGCGGCTCAGCCACCATACCGGTCTCGAGATAGCCTGGACGCTCGTTCCTGCGTTAATCCTGGTCGGGATTGCCATTCCCTCTTTCCGCCTGCTCAATCATCAGCTCATCATTCCGAAGTCCGACATGACTGTGAAAGTCACCGGCCACCAATGGTATTGGACCTATGAATATCCGGCCAATCAAGGGGGCGGATTCAGCTTCGATTCCTACATCAAGGAAGGCAATGATTTGAAGCCCGGCGACCTACGCCAACTCGCCGTCGACAACGAGGCCGTCGTGCCGATCAACAAGACCGTGCTCGTGCAAGTGACGTCGACCGACGTCATCCACGGTTTTGTCGTCACATCCTTCGGCATCCGCATCGATGCCGTTCCGGGCCGCTTGAACCAGACTTGGTTCAAGGCGGAGCGGGAAGGCGTTTACTACGGCGAATGCTCGAAATTGTGCGGCGAAGATCACGCCTATATGCCGATCGCCTTTCGGGTCGTAAGCGAAGACGAATACAAAGCCTGGCTCGCGCAAGCGAAGAAGAAATTCGCTTCGCGACCCACCGCGGTTCGCTTCGCCGAGAACGCGGCGAAACATTAAGATCGTATGCTCGTAACGTCAGGGACATTTGGGAAAGCAAGAGATGGATACGATCGCGACCGCTCATAGCAATGCCCCTGGTCATCCCACCGGATGGCGCCGTTTCATGTACTCCACCAATCACAAGGATATTGGCACTCTCTATCTCACCTTCGCGATCTGTGCCGGCATCTTTGGTGGCATTTTGTCGATTACAATGCGCGCGGAGCTTCAAGAACCGGGCCTGCAAGTCTTCCCGTGGCTCGCCCATGTTCTCGAGGGCGTTCCGCCGGCACTGGCGGCGGAGTATGCGAAGAATCTCTACAATGTGGTCGTCACCACGCACGGCCTCACGATGATTTTCTTCGTGATCATGCCGGCCATGATGGGGGGATTCGGCAATTGGCTCGTTCCGCTCATGATCGGCTCGCCCGACATGGCCTTTCCGCGGATGAACAATGTCTCCTTCTGGCTCCTGCTAGCGTCCTTCTCGTTGCTTATCATCTCGTTGTTCATGCCGGGCGCGCCGGGCATGAGAGGCTTCGGCGGCGGCTGGACGCTTTATCCGCCCCTCTCGGAGATCGGCTTTCCCGGTCCGGCGATGGATTTCGTCATTCTGTCGATTCACCTCGCCGGCGCGTCATCGATTCTCGGCGCGATCAACTTCATCGCAACGATCTTCAATATGCGTGCGCCGGGCATGACGCTACATAGAATGCCGCTGTTTGTCTGGTCGGTGCTGGTAACCGCCTTCATGCTCGTGCTGGCGCTGCCCGTGCTTGCCGGCGCACTCACCATGCTTCTCACCGACCGTAACTTCGGCACGACCTTCTTCGATCCGAAGGGCGGCGGCGATCCGATTCTGTTCCAGCACTTGTTCTGGTTCTTCGGCCACCCCGAAGTCTACATCATGATCGTACCGGGCTTCGGCATGATCAGCCAAGTCATCTCGACCTTCTCGCGCAAGCCCATATTCGGCTATCTTGGCATGGTCTATGCGATGGTCGCGATCGGCGCCGTCAGCTTCACGGTCTGGGCCCACCACATGTTCACGGTCGGTCTGTCGCTCGACACCCAGCGCTTTTTCGTGTTCTCGACGATGGTGATCGCGGTGCCGACCGGCGTCAAGATCTTCTCCTGGATCGCTACGATGTGGGGCGGCTCGATCTCGTTCCGTGTTCCCATGCTGTGGGCGACGGGATTCATCGTCCTGTTCACCATCGGCGGGGTGACCGGCGTCGTGCTCGCCAATGCCGGAATCGATCGCGCCTTGCATGCGACTTATTATGTCGTAGCGCATTTCCATTACGTTTTGTCGCTCGGCGCGGTTTTCTCGATCTTTGCGGGCTTCTACTACTGGTTCCCGAAAATGACTGGGTACATGTACAACGAAACCTTGGGCAAAGTTCATTTCTGGCTCATGTTTATCGGTGTCAACGTAACTTTCTTTCCGCAGCATTTTCTTGGGCTTGCCGGAATGCCGCGCCGTTATGTCGACTATCCCGACGCCTATGCGCTGTGGAACGAGGTGTCTTCCTACGGGGCCTATCTTTCGGGTCTTGGCGTTCTCGTTTTCGTGTATGTGATCTTTGACGCCTTCGCGAAAAAGCGCGTCGCCGGCAACAATCCGTGGGGGTCTGGTGCCACGACGCTCGAATGGGCGCTATCTTCGCCGCCTCCGTTCCACAGCTATGAGACTTTGCCACGGATTGTGGGGGCGGAACACTGAGGCACATGGAGCCCGGCCTTTGCGATGTCGTCATGGTTCTTCAACGATCCGATCGGAATGTGCGGCGGTGCAAACTTTCGATGCGCTGTCGGCGCGTGCCGCATCGCTGCGGTGGGAGAATTCGGTGCGAGCGGCATGAGTTTCGTCGGCGAAAGCAGCAACGTAAGTGAGATCGCGGCAATCTCCGATGCGAGCCCGCGTGATTACATTGAGCTTTTGAAGCCGAATGTAATGTCGCTTGTAATATTCACCGCTCTCACCGGGCTTATGCTCGCGCCGCAACATATCAATATTGTCATCGGCCTTGCGTCGCTTCTGGCGATTGCTGTCGGCGCCGGCGCTTCCGGTGCGCTCAATATGTGGTACGACGCCGACATCGACGCCGTGATGCGCCGCACCTGTCGGCGTCCGATTCCGACCGGCAAGGTGACCAGGGGAGAGGCGTTCGCGTTCGGGCTGACCTTGGCGGTCTTTGCCGTCCTCACGCTCGGCCTCGTCGCCAATTTTCTTGCTGCGGCGCTTCTAGCCTTCACCATCTTTTTCTATGTTGTAATCTACACGATATGGCTTAAGCGCTCGACGCCGCAAAATATCGTTATCGGCGGCGCCGCCGGCGCGCTGCCGCCACTCGTCGGCTATGCGGCGGCGACCGGCGAGGTGAGCCTTGCCGCGCTCGTCCTTTTCGCCATCATTTTCATCTGGACGCCGCCGCATTTCTGGGCGCTCGCCTTGGTGCGCTCGGATGAATACGGCCGCGCCGGCATCCCAATGCTGCCGAACGTGAAGGGCGCCGACCGGACGAGGCTGGAGATTTTGATCTACAGCGTAAACCTGGCGCCGCTCGGCGTGATGCCTTTCGTTCTCGGCTTCGCATCGGTTGTTTATGGATGTCTCAGCGCCGCTCTCGGCGCCGCCTTCGTCGCTTTGGCGGTGCGCGTCTACCGCGTCCGCAGCGGCGCCGGCGCCGATAGATGTGCCATGCGCCTTTTCGGTTTTTCGATCCTCTATCTCTTCTTGTTATTTGCCGAACTCTTGGGCGAGCGCATCGTTGCGCTGGCAACGGGGACTTGAACCCATGGGCGCCGAGCAGCAACCTCAGGGGATCGTCCTCACACCGCAACAGATTAAAAGCCGGCGGCAAAGGAATATCGCAATCGGCCTCGCAATCGGCTTGCTCGTTGCGCTCTTTTACGCCGTGACGATCGTCAAAATCGGTCCGGACGCCCTCAATCGATTTTTGTGAGGCGCGAAATGGCCGATTCCAAAGATTCTCCGCAGAGCGGCGCCTATTTCGACAAGCTCGCTTGTTTCTGTTTTACCTGGAAATGCCGGTGGTTTTCTTTGTCGACCCGACGCTTGAACATTACGAGACCACGAGCGGGATAGAGGAAATCACGCTTTCCTATACGTTCTATCGGCGGCCGGCCGGCGCGCCGTTGGCCGCCGCCAGCTTGAGCGGGGGCAACGCTGCGCGCGGACTTTGAGACGACACGCGTCGCCTTGACCAGCGGCGTCGAACCAGGCAAACGGCGAGTAAGGGCGGCCGCTGCTAAAGGCGGCCGTGAACTTAGGAGAGGGAATAGATCGATGGCGGACGCCCACGCTAAACCGAACCACGAGTATCACCTTGTAGACCCGAGCCCTTGGCCGATCATCGGCGCGTTCGGCGCTTTCGTGACGGCGCTTGGCGGCATCATGTGGATGAAGTCCATCGTCCTCTTTAACGCGACGCCCGGAAGTTACGTTTTCGGCGCCGGCGTCATCTTAATTCTCTACGTCATGGCTTCTTGGTGGACCGACGTGATCAGGGAGGCCGAACACGGAGATCATCACACTCGTGTCGTGGCGATCGGACTGCGCTACGGGATGGTCCTTTTCATCGCGTCGGAGGTAATGTTCTTTGTCGCCTGGTTCTGGGCGTTCTTCGATGCCAGCCTCGATGCGAATGAGAAAATTCAATATGCACGCGTCGCCTTCACCGGCGGCCATTGGCCGCCGAAGGGCATAGAAGCGATCGATCCCTGGCATTTG
>JBOHJJ010000045.1:0-29529 GCA_050728495.1 Methylovirgula sp. | reverse complement strand
GTGTTTTCCAGCTTTAGTTGAGGGCGAGACATGAAGACTGCGGATGAAGTTCTGAAGGCGATCAAGGACAAGGACGTGAAGTTTATCGATCTTCGCTTCACGGACCCGCGCGGCAAGTGGCAGCATGTGACGTTTGACGCGGGGATTATAGATGCGGATTCGTTTTCCGAAGGGTTGATGTTTGACGGCTCCTCGATTGCCGGGTGGAAGGCGATCAACGAGTCGGACATGACCTTGATGCCGGATCCGGCGACGGCGGCGATGGATCCGTTTTTTGCGGCGCCGACGTTCTCGATCATTTGCGATGTTCTGGAGCCGTTGACGGGGGAGCCCTATAGCCGCGATCCGCGCGGCATTGCCAAGCGGGCCGAGGCCTATACCGCCTCGACCGGGGTTGGCGACACGGTTTATTTCGGGCCCGAGGCCGAGTTCTTCGTGTTCGACGACGTGCGGTTTGCGGTGGAGCCCTACAACACCGGCTTTACCCTCGATTCGGTGGAGTTTCCGTCGAACTCGGACACGACTTACGAGGGCGGCAACCTCGGCCACCGGATCCGCACCAAGGGCGGCTATTTCCCGGTGCCACCGCAGGATTCGGCGCAGGACATGCGCAGCGAGATGCTGAGCGCCATGGCGCAGATGGGCGCCAAGACCGAAAAGCAGCACCACGAAGTGGCCGCCGCCCAGCACGAATTGGGTCTCAAGTTCGGGCCGCTCACCACCATGGCCGACCATTTGCAGATCTACAAATACTGTATCCACCAGGTGGCGCAGAGCTACGGCAAGACGGCGACGTTCATGCCCAAGCCCGTCTATGGCGACAACGGTTCTGGCATGCACGTGCACCAGTCGATCTGGAAGGGCGGCAAACCGGTATTTGCCGGCAGCAAATATTCGGATCTATCCGATGAATGCTTGAACTACATCGGCGGGATCATCCGGCATGCGCGCGCGCTCAACGCCTTCACCAATCCCTCGACCAACTCCTATAAGCGGCTGGTGCCAGGCTTCGAGGCGCCGGTGCTGCTCGCCTATTCGGCCCGCAACCGCTCCGCCTCCTGCCGCATCCCCTATACCTCGAACCCGAAGGCCAAGCGCATCGAAGTGCGCTTTCCCGATCCTGCCGCCAATCCGTATCTGGCCTTTTCGGCAATGCTGATGGCAGGCCTCGACGGGATCATGAACAAGATCGATCCGGGCAGCGCCATGGACAAGGACCTCTACGACCTGCCGCCCAAGGAACTCAAAAAGATCCCGACGGTGTGCGGCTCGCTGCGCGAGGCTTTGGCCAACCTCGACAAGGACCGCACCTTCCTGAAGGCCGGCGGAGTCTTCGACGACGATTTCATCGACAGCTATATCGACCTCAAAATGGGCGAGATCCTGCGCTTCGAAATGACCCCCCACCCGGTCGAATTCGATATGTACTACTCCGTGTGAGCCCGCCTAATCGACTCGACGCAATGCGGCCCCTTGCGGGCCGCATTTTCTTCGTCGTGTTTTCGAGGCTCACGCTCCTAGCGCGTAATTCGGACCGATCGCCACATTCGGATAGGGTTTGCCGACATAGGCCGCCCCTTGCGCGGTACGTCCCCAATCTTTTCCGTCGGCAAGCGTGTAGCCGTTTACGTTGCCGTGCGCATCGAAGGTCCAGATGATCGCCATGATCGAACCTTGCGTATAGCCCTGAAGAATATTCCCCTCGATCAAGATGAAGTTCGGATAGTGGGTCTGGCCCGGCCATTGCCGATGGAAGCCGATGCCGATCGGCGCATTCTTTACCGTATTGCCGACTGCGGAAGCCGTGGTCTCGAACGAAGATCCTTCGACGCCGACATCGTAGAGAAGGATTCCCGGTCCCTCGCAATCTTCGACCATGTTGCCATTGACCACCACATCGCCTTCGGCCGCGATTCCCGTGCCTCCGGTGAGATAGCTCGGGTTTTGCGGATCCGAGGTTCTCATCGTGAAGATCTTGATGGACTTGACCTGATTGCCGTTGATCGCGACGCGGCGTCCGCCCGTCCAAACGTTGGTAATCGTGATCCCGTTGCCGGCGCCGACGACCACGTTGCCGGAAACAGCCGCGCCTTCGTAGTGCGGGTTCGCCGGCCCCACGGTCGTAAAGGGGGTCTCAACGACCGGCCCCGGTTTCGATCCATAAGGCGCCTCGATCATCAGCGCCGTTTCGCCCGACTCCACGATTTGGTTGTTCGAGACATTGCAGTCATAGCAGTTAAAGAGCCGGATGCCGCTGAACGTCGATTGCGTGCAGACGTTTTCGGAGATGATCAGATTGTTGGCCTGCCAGCCATAGATGCCGTTGCCGAAATAGCCGCTGCCGCCGACTTCGGTGCGCGTCGACGTCGTCAGCGCGGTCGTGACATCGACATGATTGCCGCGGATGATCGTGCCGTCGAAATTCGCGGGCGTTTGCCAGACGATGATGCCGCCGTCGCCGCTCCTCGTGACGGTGTTGTCGGCGATGAGATTGTCGGCGCCGTTGGTGGAATATATGGCCACCATATTGTCGGCGAATTGATTGCCGCGGATTGTCGCGGATCGGCAGTTCCAAAGCGCCACGCCGCAGGCGCTCGAACCGTCGATCGTGCAATCTTCGATCCGCAATCGCTCGACGCGATGAGCGGCGATGATGCCGTTGAAGTTCGAAATGCGGCCATATTCGCCCATTGCGGGGAGCGGCGACAAGCTTCCGCCCGCCGGCGCGGCGAACGGCAGATTCTTTCCGGAGAAAGTGATGCCGCGAATGATCACGTCGTCGACCGAGTCGATCGTCAGGCTGACGCAGAAGGAGTGGGCGGACTGGATCGCCGTGCCGGGCATTCCATAGATCTCGATGGGCTGAGAAATGGCGAGTTGCTCGGCCAAATAGGTGCCGGGAAGAATGTTGAGGGGCTTGCGCGCCTTTTGCGCGATTTCGATCGCCTGCTGCAACGTCTGCCGCACCCATTTCGGCCCGGGCTTCGTCTCCGCCGGGCTAACGACAACGGCCATATCGTTGGTTTCGCAATAATAGGTGGGCTCGGCGGCGCGCACCGGCGTCGTCCAGAGCGCTGGACCGGCTCCCAATACGAAAGGAAGCGATTTCAAGAGCAAGCGTCGATCCATGTTTGCCTCTTGGCCGAGCAAAGCGGCAGCTATGCTCTCTTGCTCTGCGCCGTACCTCGGCGCTCCAGGTTAACATCGCGTTAGGGGTTGTTCGCGCTCATTCGGCGGACCGGTTCAACCCCGCGCCTGAGCTCGCGGCCGTTGCGGTAAACTCCTAGGCGAATCACTATGTTTGGCTTACTCCCCTGAGACTTCGAAATGGCAAATCACGGCGATCTCTTCGGCAATGCGGTACGCAAGCAGCCAGCGCCCGGCAAGGCCAATGGCGCGCGCGGCGTCACGCCGGGCGAGGCCGGGTATACGGCTGCCTCGATCGAGGTCCTCGAAGGGCTTGAGCCGGTCCGCCGCCGCCCCGGCATGTATGTCGGCGGCACCGACGAGCCGGCCTTGCATCATCTCTTTGCCGAGGTGCTGGACAACGCCATGGATGAGGCGGTCGCCGGCCACGCTACGTTCATTGAAGTGGCGCTCGAGGCCAACGGGTTTCTCTGCGTCACCGACAACGGACGCGGAATTCCGGTCGAGCCGCACCCCAAGTTCCCAAAGAAATCGGCGCTCGAAGTAATCATGACCATGTTGCACGCCGGCGCGAAGTTCGATTCCGGCGCCTACCTTACTTCCGGAGGGCTGCATGGGGTCGGGGTATCCGTGACCAACGCGCTCTCCGAGCGGCTCGAAGTGGAAGTCGCGCGTGGTCAGAAACTTTATCGCCAAGTTTATGAGCGCGGCGTACCAAGGAGCAAACTTGAGGAGATTGGCCGCGTCACCAACCGGCGCGGCACCAAGATCCGCTTCAAGCCCGACGAACAGATTTTCGGCAAAGGCGCGAAGTTCAAGCCGGCGCGCCTGTTCCGCATGGCGCGCGCCAAGGCCTATCTCTTCGGCGGCGTGGAAATCCGCTGGCATTGCGCGCCGCAATTGCTCGACCCCGGGGCCGAAATTCCGCCCGAAGCCGTGTTCCACTTCCCCGGCGGCCTCAAGGACTACCTTGCGCAGGATATCGAAGGCAAAGGGCTCGTCCTCGAACAGATCTTTGCGGGCAAGGTGGAGAAACCCGGCGGGCACGGTTCGCTCGAATGGGCGATTGCCTGGCTTGCCGAAGACGACGGCTTTGTTCATTCCTATTGCAATACCATTCCGACGGCCGACGGCGGTACGCACGAGGCGGGTCTGCGCGCCTCCTTGCTGCGCGGACTGAAGGACCATGCCGAACGCATCGGCCAATCGAAACGCGCCGCCGCCCTGCAAAGCGAAGACATCATGAGCGGTTGCGCGGCACTGATTTCCGTCTTCCTCCGCGATCCCGAATTTCAGGGCCAGAACAAGAGCCGGCTGATGAGCCAAGAAGCGGCGCGGATCGTCGACGTGACGATTCGTGACGGCTTCGACCATTGGCTCGCCGCGTCGCCTTCCGCGGCCCTCAAATTGCTCGATTTCACCGTCGAACGCGCCGAAGAGCGGTTGCGGCGGCGCGCCGAAAAGGACGTGGCGCGCAAGAACGTCGGCCGCAAGCTACGGCTGCCGGGCAAGCTGGCCGACTGCTCGAATACAAGCGCGCGCGGCTCAGAATTGTTTATCGTCGAGGGCGATTCCGCGGGAGGCTCGGCCAAGCAAGCGCGCGACCGGATCAACCAAGCCATTCTGCCGCTGCGCGGCAAGATCCTCAACGTCGCCAGCGCCACGCGCGACAAGCTCGCCGGCAATCAGCAGCTCGGCGATTTGATCCAGGCACTCGGCTGCGGTACCGGCGCGCAGTATCGGCAAGAGGATCTGCGCTACGAGAAAATCATCATCATGACCGACGCCGACGTCGACGGCGCGCATATCGCTTCGTTGCTGATCACCTTCTTCTACCGGCAGATGTCGAAGCTCATCGAGCACGGCCATCTCTACCTCGCCGTGCCGCCGCTCTATCGGCTGACTCAGGGCGCAACCCACGTCTATGCGCGCGACGACGCGCATCGCGACGAATTGCTGCGCACGGTGCTCACCGGCAAAGGCAAAGTCGAGGTGGGCCGTTTCAAGGGCCTCGGCGAGATGCAGGTGAATCAGCTCAAGGAAACGACCATGGATCCGCGTCAGCGCGCGCTTCTGCGCGTCGTGGTTCTAGCCAAGGACGCCGAGGAGACGGCGGAGTCGGTCGAGCGGCTGATGGGCAACAAGCCCGAAGCGCGCTTCGCCTTCATCCAGGAACGCGCCGCCTTCGCCACCGAGCTCGTCGAGGTCTAGCGGCGCGCTCGGCGCATTTTTTCCGAATTCGTCAACGTTCTCTTAACCGTGCCATTGCATCCTCGCACAGGACGGCTGGGAGACGGAAAGTCATGGGCGTGCGTGGTTTCCTGCGCAATGAGCGCGGGACGAGCTTTGAAAGCATGGCGCTTGCGATGTCCGTCATGGCCGTGCTCTTCGTCGCAGCGGCCGACGTGCTTCACTACGCGTCGAAGAAAAACGGCATGTTGGCGCGCCTTTACGAACGGATCGAGGTGGCGCGCGCCGATCAATTACGCGGCGATGTCGATTACACCCCGACGGGCGCGATCGTCAGCCTCCGACATTCGCCGAATCTGGATCCCTGCAGCGGCGCGCAAAAATAGGCCGCACTCCCCCATCGGGCCGCGATCAGTCCCCGTAGGATGCCGCTTCCAAGCGTGTCTCGGCGTCGTTTAGCGGCAAGGTGACGGTTGCTTTGCGATCGAGCTTGCCCCATCCGACGAACGGTCCGAGCAGAGCCGTGATCGCCGATTTGACGACCACGTAATAAAGAATCTGTCGATAGCAGAATCGTTGCAGGCCGAGCCACAGCATCAGCCGCCAGTTCTCGTTGCGCTCGATGATGAAGGCCAGCGCGACGGCGGCGAAATCCGTGGCCATGAACGCAACAAAATAGCCAAGAGTGATCATTAGGCTGTCGGGATCGAATTGATTCCTATGCTGCAGATAGTCGAGACCGGTGCGCAGGATCTGCCAGATCAGCATGAAATCGACGAGCGGCGCGATGAGCGCAAGCAGAACCTGGAAGAGCCAGGCTTGCGGCACGGCGATCATTCCGAGCGTGCCGAAGCGCGGCCGCAAGGTGATGTCGCGATGTTTCCAGAGGCATTGCAGTGTCCCGTAAGCCCAGCGGAACCGTTGCGCGACGAGCCCCTGGACGGTATCGGGTGCCTCAGTCCAGGCGACCGCATCGCTGTCGAAAACCACGGAATAGCCGGCTTTCTGCACGGCAATCGTGAGGTCCTGGTCCTCGGCGAGCGTGTCGACGGGAAAATTGCCGACGCGCTCGATCGCCTCGCGACGCCAGGCGCCGACCGCGCCGGGCACCACCGTGATGCATCCAAGAGTAACGAGTGCACGCCGCTCGAGATTCTGCGCGCTGATATATTCGAGCGCCTGCCAGCGTGTGATGGCATTGATGCGGTTGCCGACTTTGGCGTTGCCGGCGACCGCGCCGACCCTCGGGTCCTCGAACCAGCGCGCCAAGTCCGCAATCGTGTGCCTCTCAAAAAGCGTATCTGCGTCGAGAGCAACGATAATGCTGCCTTTCGCCTGCGCGAGGCCGAGATTGATCGCGCTGGCCTTGCCGCCGTTCGTCGTCGTAATCAGCTTCACGTTCGGCGTATTGTCGAAACGATTGGCGACGACGCGCGAGGTTGCGTCGGTAGACCCGTCATCAACGACGATCACTTCAAGATCCGGATAGTCGCTGGCGATGATGCGCTCGATCGATTTTACAACCACCCGGGCTTCGTTGTGGGCGGGAATGATGACGCTGACTTTTGCAAGGGGTCCGGTTATCACCGGCTTTTTCCGGCGTAGCTCGCGCCAGCGATGCACGAGCCCGAGCCCGCTCAAGAAGACGACGCGCGCAAGCCCGAGCCAGATCGCGCCGATGAACATCGCCTGCAGCAGATGGCCGGAATAGCCTAGCGTGTAGAATACCGACCGGTTGACGAGCGGCGCGAGCATGGCGGGCGGCAGCGTCGGCATCGCCTGCTCGCGCGTGAGCCCGGCAAGCTCCGATACGGGGACAAGTTCATAGCCCCTGGCGCGCAGCGCGTCGATGAGCCGCGGCAGGGCTTTCACCGTCTGGGAGCGGTCGCCGCCCGCGTCATGCAGTAAAATAACGTTGCCGAAGCTGTCCGGATCTTTGTTAGCCACCTGCTTGAGAATGCGGTCGATGATCGTCTGCGCGGGTGGACGTAACCAATCGTCAGGATCGATTCTAAGCCCGACGGTCACGAATCCCATCTGTTGCGCCACCGCGACCGGCTCCAACTCGTCGTAGGTCGTGGGATCCGAATCGCCGAGGAACGGGGCTCGGAACAGCCGCATGGAATGGCCGGTGATCGCCTCGAACAGGCGGCGCGTCGCGTTGATCTCCAGCCTCGCCATGCTAAGCGGCAATTCGACCACGTTCGGATGCGTGAACGTATGGTCACCGACGTCATGGCCTTCGTTGTATTCGCGCTGCACGATATCTGGGTAGGCGCCGGCGTTTTCGCCGACGATGAAGAACGTGGCGCGGACGTGCTTCTGCTTCAGGATGTCGAGGATCTGCGGGGTCCATGTCGGGTCAGGGCCGTCATCGAAGGTCAGCGCCAATTTTTTCTTCTGCAGCCCGAACCTCTGAATGACGAAGGAGGTGGGCAGCACCGTATAATTCTCGTCGACAATGTCGCCGGTCTCGGGATCGAGCTCGTCGACGCGCTGCCCGTCCGACGGCTGCTCCGCAACATGAAGAATTTCGCCCTGGTTCTCGAAATAAACCTCCTGGGTCGAGGGAATCGTCTTCAACGCTTCCGGCGCGGCGGCGTTATAAGGCCGCCCCATCACCGACCAGACCGAGGGATCCTCCGAGCCAAGCCGCCAGAGGGCGTAGCCGACCGGCTTATAAATGTCGGCGGCGTGGATCTCGTTGAACGCGGTCACCGCATCGAGAAACCAAACGTCGTGCGCCGCGCCGTCCGCGCTTTTGTAGGTGAAATGCGGATTTTCGGCGTCCGGGTCGAAGTCGATTTCGGCGTCGGTTGAATGCGCGAGCCGCGCCGTCTCCTGGAACGTCAGGTCGCTTGCCGGCTTGCCGGGAGCCCAGTCATAGCCGTAGCTGCCAAGCGCGATGATCGTGTGATTGGGATCGAGATCCTTCATACGTTCGTCAAGAAGGCGCTCATACCAGCCCTGGCTTGCAATACTTCCCGAGGTACCCTCCTCCCAGTGCTCGTCGTAGGCCATGAGGATCAGGAAGTCGGCGAGGTGCGAATAGGCGACATAGTCCCAAGAATCGTCGTCGAACGGCACGGCCAAAAGGATCAGCCAGCCGCGTGGCCGGAAGGCCGCCCGCATCTCTTTCAGGAAAGTTTTGAGATCCGCCTGCGCGCTGTCCGGCACCGACTCGAAGTCGATCGTTATGCCCTGGAACTTGTTGAAATCGAGGAAGGCGACGATCTGCTGCAACCGCTCGGCGCGCTTGGCGGGGTCGGCAAGCCAGCGGGCGAGCCCTGCCCCATCCCACACTCCGTCGACCGAATTCTGCAGCAGCGGAAAGATCGGCTTGTTGGGATCGGCTTCGCGGATCGCCGCGAGACCGGGATGGTCGAGGTCGTTGCGGATGCCGATGTCGCTGCCTTGCACGCTGAGCCAGGTCGGAATAACCCAGTCGAGGTGCGGCAAATCCTTCTTCAGCGCCGAGTAGGCGCTCTGGTCCCAGTTCGCATAGAAGCCGATGCTCAGCGGACGCCCGGGGATCCTGCCGGCGACGCTATCGCCCGGCCGGTCCGCGGGCTTGATGTGGGCCATCCGCCAGAGGTCGCGTTCTTTGCTGCGCAGTTCGGCGGCGACACGCACCGTCGAATTCGCCAGCGCGTGGCGGGTCACAATGGACGGGGCCGGCGGTCCGAACAGGGCTTCGGCGGAGCCTGCAAGATCGGTACTGGACGGCGGCTCGTTCCCCATCAGAAGAACAACGAAGATCACGCACACGACGGCCATCGCCGCGGTGCCAATCCGCATCGTCCAAGAGATCCACGAGGCGCGCCGCCCGGTCGGATCGAAAAAGACAGGCTTTGTTCGCATTGCCGAAAATGGAGGTCGAATCGGGCTAGGACTTAGCGGCGCTTCGCCTGAACGGCCGCTGAACACGGCCATTTCGGCACGCTGCGCGGAACCGGCGGGTCAAAGCTGGTGTCGGGGCGACCCGCGCCCCAGCGCGCCTAATTGACGCCGCAAAACCGCCAATTGAAAGAAGCGACCAGTTGGGCGATAAGGAGCGATTGGCCGCAGTTCCCCGAGCGGCAAGACCGCCGTCGGACCTCGATCGAGCCGTCTGCAAAACCCAAGGAGACAAAGAGGATGGCCCGTATCAGCGCCCTCTTAGCAAGCCTCGCCATCGCGCTTACCACGTTCGGTTCGCCGCTCCTTGCCGACGAGTTCTCGGTTTCGCAGAAGAGCGAGATCGAAACGATCATCAAAAGCTACATCATGAAGAACCCGGAGCTGTTGCGCGACGCGATCAACGAGCTCCAGGCGCGCGACAAGGCCGCCGAGACCGAGGCGCGCGACAAGCTCATCAAAGATCCGCAGAGCCCGCTCTATACGTCGCCCTATCAGGCAATCGTCGGCAATCCTGACGGCAAGGTGACGCTCGTCGAATTCTTCGACTATAACTGCGGCTATTGCAAAAAGATGCTGCCGAGCATCGCCCGGCTGATGAAGGACGAGCCGGACCTGCGCGTCATTCTGCGCGATTATCCCATTCTCTCCGACGCTTCCGTCGATGCGGCGCAAGTGGCCGCGGCGGTGCGCAATCAATTCAAGGGCGAGAAGTTCTGGGAATTTCACCAGAAGCTGCTCAGCTCGCACGGGCCGGTCGGCAAAGATCAGGCGCTCGCGGTGGCGCAGGCGCTCGGTGCGGACATGAGTAAGATCGACAAAGACATGAACGCGCCGACCGTTAAGGAAGGGCTCGACGAATCGGACCGGCTCGGCCGCGACCTCGCGCTCAACGGCACGCCTTCCTATGTGGTCGGCGATGAGGTCGTGGTCGGCGCGATCGGCTATGACGCTTTGAAAGCCAAGCTCGACAACGTCCGGAAATGCGGAAAGGCCGTTTGTTCCTGACCTGTTCGCAGCCGCAAGCGGACTGACCGACCTTTCGGATCACGACGCGGCGTCTTCGCACATGGCGCGCTTCCTTTGCCGCGGGAAGCCGGCTAAGGAAGCGCGAAGGAATCCGGGCCCAATCTGATGCTCAAGGCCGTCCACGTTCTCAACGGGCCAAACCTCAATCTGCTCGGCACGCGCGAACCGGCGGTCTACGGCCACGAAACGTTGGCCATGATCGAGGCGCGGTTGGCGAAAACCTGCAAAGCGCACGGCGTTACTTTGCATTTCCGCCAGTCGAATCAAGAGGGCGATCTCGTCACCTGGATTCAAGACGCCGGCCGGGCCGGCGAACCGATCATCCTGAATGCCGGCGCCTATAGCCATACCTCGATCGCGCTTGCCGATGCAATCCGCGGCGCCAACGCGCGCGTCGTCGAGGTTCATCTCTCCAACATCCATGCGCGCGAGAGATTCCGCCGTATGTCGCGTATCGCGCCCGTGGCCTATGGCGTTATTCTCGGATTCGGCGCGGCATCCTACGATCTCGCGCTACAGGCTTTGCTGTCGGCCAAGCCCGAAAGTTGAAGGAATGACGGAAAAAAAAGCGGTGCCGGCGCAGATCGACCCGCACCTCGTGGAAACGCTTGGGGAAATTGCGACGCGCCTCGATTTGAGCGAGATCGAGGTCGTGCAAGGCGAGTTGCGGATCAAGGTTACGCGCCAGGGAGGTGCGCTGGTCGTCACGCCTGGTGACGGCGCGACGGCGGCGCTGCAACCGGCGGCGAATCCGAGCCCCAGCTGGCCCACGCAAGCGGTTGCCGTGCATCCGGGGACCGTGAAATCGCCGATGGTCGGCACGGTCTACTTACGGCCCGCGCCCGACACGCCGTCTTTCATCAGTGTGGGCGTGCGGGTAAAGGCCGGCGAGCGGATTTTGCTGATCGAAGCCATGAAGACTTTCAACGACATCGTCGCGCCGCACGCCGGAACCATAACGGCAATCCTGGTCGAAGATGCGCAACCGGTGGAATACGATCAGCCGCTTATCGTGATCGAGTGACCCGGCGCATGTTGTCTCGGCGCAACCGCTTTTTCTGATCGATGCCTATGTTCGACAAAATCCTCATCGCCAACCGCGGCGAAATCGCTTTGCGAATCCTGCGCGCCGCCAAGGAACTGGGCATCGCGACCGTCGCCGTTCATTCGACCACCGATTCGGAGGCGATGCATGTCAAACTCGCCGACGAGTCGGTCTGCATCGGTCCGCCGCCGGCGCGCGAATCCTATCTCAACATTCCCGCCTTGCTCTCCGCCTGCGAGATCACCGGCGCCGAGGCCGTGCACCCCGGTTACGGATTTCTCGCAGAGAACGCGCGTTTTGCCGAAATTCTCGCCGAACACCAGATCGGCTTCATCGGTCCGAGCCCCGAACATATCCGTCTCATGGGCGATAAGATCGAGGCGAAGCGCACAGCCAAGCGGTTGAACATCCCTTGCGTGCCCGGCTCCGACGGGCCGGTAACCTCCGCGAACGCGCTGAAGGTTGCCGAGGAGATCGGATTTCCGGTGTTGGTCAAAGCCGCGGCGGGCGGCGGCGGGCGCGGCATGAAAATCGCCCGCACTCCGAAAGAGCTCACGATAGCGCTCGCCACGGCGCGCAGCGAGGCCAAAGCGGCGTTTGGGGAGGATTCCGTCTATCTGGAAAAGTTTCTCGACAATCCGCGTCACATCGAAATTCAAATTCTTGGCGACGGCGAAGGAAATGCGATCCACCTCGGCGAACGCGATTGCTCCTTGCAGCGCCGCCACCAGAAGCTCCTCGAAGAGAGTCCCTCGCCGGCGCTGAACGTCGCGCAGCGGCTCGAAATCGGCGAGACTTGCGCCGCGGCAATGCGCGAACTCAAGTATAAGAGCGCCGGCACAATCGAATTTCTGTACGACGAAGGCCGCTTTTATTTCATCGAGATGAATACGCGCATCCAGGTCGAGCATCCGGTGACCGAGATGGTCACCGGCTTCGATCTTCTGAACGAGCAGATCAAAATCGCCGCCGGCTCGCCGTTGGGCATCGCCCAATCCGACGTCGTCCTTTCGGGCCACGCGATTGAGTGCCGAATCAATGCCGAAGATCCCGTCACATTTCAGCCTTCGCCCGGCAGGATCGACTATTATCATCCCCCCGGCGGGCTCGGCGTGCGCGTCGACAGTGCCGCCTATGCCGGATACGTTATTCCGCCCTATTACGATTCGCTGGTCGGCAAACTGATCGTACATGGGCGTACGCGCAACGAGGCGCTGCTGCGGCTGCGCCGCGCGCTCGACGAATTCATCGTTGACGGAATCGATACGACGCTTCCGCTATTCCGTACGCTGATCCGCAATCCCGATATCCAGAACGGCCTTTACGACATCCATTGGCTGGAGAAATTTCTGGCAAGCGGCGGAACTGAGATCGCGGTAGGCTAGGCCCGTGCCTAACTGGGTAAATTGCGTGGGAAGACATCCGCAACCTGCAGAGGACCTCGCCGCACGTTCTTGACGGCGGCGGTGGGAGAGACCCATCTTCAAGGCATGACACGACCCCGCGACGAGTTCGAGATCACGCCGGACATCCTCCTGCGCGCCTATTCGATCGGCCTTTTTCCCATGGCCGAGAGCGCCGACGACCAGAATCTGTTTTGGATCGATCCCGAAGCGCGCGGCGTCTTTCCACTGGACGCCATGATCGTCTCGAAGAGGCTCGCCAAGACCATCCGCTCCGAGCGATTCGAGGTCCGCGTGGATTGCGATTTCAAAGCCGTGATCGAGGGCTGCGCGAGCGCCGGCACCGGCCGTGAGAAAACCTGGATCAATCAACGCATTAGACGCCTCTACGGACAACTCTTTGCGCAGGGCAAGGTGCACACCGTGGAAGCGTGGCAGGACGGCGTCCTGGCCGGCGGCCTCTATGGCGTCGTTCTCGGGGCCGCCTTTTTCGGCGAAAGCATGTTCCATCGCCAGCGGGATGCGTCGAAAGTCGCGCTGATCCATCTGGCGGCGCGGCTTGCGGCCGGCGGCTTCCGCCTGCTCGATACCCAATTCGTGACGCCGCATCTCGAAAGCTTGGGCGCCGTCGAGGTCTCAAAGGACCACTATCGGGTGCTTCTCGCCGAGGCCGTGGCGCAAACGGCGGATTTCTGGATCTGGCCGAAGGGACGCCAGGTATCTGGTCAGGAAGTTCTCGCCGCCCTGCCCCGTCCCCCGACAGAAGTCGGCCGGCTGCGACTCTAGTTCGACCATTCTTCGGATCTAAAGGCCGTTGTCGCCAGGCGCCGGGTTTGTCGGCGCGAACTGTGGGCTTGGAGGCGCGGCCGGCGCGCCGGGAGGAACGAAGCCCGGCGGCGGCCCGACCTCGATCGGCCCGCTTGGTGGGTGCGCAACGCCTTGCGTTTCCGCCGCGCCGCGCAGGGCCGGAGGCGGCGGTTGCTGCGGCTTTGCCGCAGGTGCCGATTGCACCGCGGCGGTGGAAGGCGGCGAAGCGATCAGCTGTTGATTGCCTTTGCAACCGGACAGCCAAATGTCATAAACAGGATGATCGATCGCATTGAGGCCCGGGCTTGCGGCAAACATCCAGCCCGTAAAGATCCGCCTCGCCTTCTTGTCGGGGCCGACGTCGTCGACCGCGACGAACGTGTCGGTCTGCGGCGCCTCGGTAGGCGGGCGCGTGTAGCAGACGCGCTCGGTGATTTGCAGCGTACCGAACTGCACCGTTTCATTGGTGGCCACCTCGAAAGAGATGATCCGCCCGGTAATCTTGTCGAGGCCGGAGAAGACAGCGATCGAATGTTTGATCTTGTCGGCCGCGGCGGCGTGGATGCCGACGCCCGCCGCCGCCAAAACCGCCACAACAACGGGAAGTAAACGCATTCGAGATCTTGCCATTCCGATTGCGCCAATTGCCGGCATATTAAAATTTGGCGATCAAGCATCATGAAAGTCCGGCTGGAATAGGGCCGCCTGGCTGCGTAGTGTTCAGCCGACGATCTCATTGCCGGAGAAGAATTGCTCAATCTCGACCGCTGCGGTTTGCGGCGCGTCCGATCCATGCGCTGAGTTCTCGCTGATCGAAAGCGCAAATTTCTTGCGCACCGTGCCTGCGGCTGCCTCGGCCGGATCGGTCGCACCAAGCACATCGCGATATTTCTTGATCGCATTTTCTCCTTCGAGCACTTGCACGACCACGGGCCCCGCCGTCATCGTCGCCACGAGTTCCGGAAAGAACGGCCGACGCTTGTGAACGGCATAGAAGGTTTCGGCTTGCGCACGCGTCATCAGCACCCGCTTTTGGGCGATGATCCGCAGTCCGGCAGCTTCGATCATGGCGCTTATCGCGCCGGTGAGATTGCGGCGCGTCGCATCCGGCTTCAAAATCGAAAAGGTCCGCTCTACCGCCACGTGTCCTCACGTTCTTCCGGAGTGCGGCGCTTATAGCTGCGCACGCCATGCTCGGCAACCGCGCAACGGCCCGCGCGCTGGACAAGGCGGATAGCGCTTTCTATAAAGCCGGCCCACAGCGCTTGCCCAGGTAGCTCAGTTGGTAGAGCAGCGGACTGAAAATCCGCGTGTCGGTGGTTCGATTCCGCCCCTGGGCACCATCGTTTTGCGACGTCGATATTCGACTACGATCCGCACCATACCGGAGGCGCGGCGACAGGCGAGATGGTTGGGCCGCGCTGTACGCGATTAGCGCTTGATGAGCGCCGCGGCGGTGCTCCGGCACCACGTACCCGGTGGTTCCACTTTGGCCGACATTTATCGGCAGATATTCCCCCTTTGTACTTGGATTCTTTCCTAAATCTCGTGTAAGCGATACACTCGGGTTATGCGTTCCAAATCGCACCAGGAATTCGCACGGATAGTTGCCGAAGTTTCCGGTGGCTACCGTATCGGCGGCGCCACGCGGGGGGAGCCGAGCTTCGGATGTCGTGTACGCGCGCCTTTCTCTTTGTGGCATGGGCAGGCATGCTTGTCAGCGGCTGCGTAAACTACCGGCCGGAACCGATCTCGGCCGCCGTCAATGCGCGGGCGCTCGACAGCCGTAGCCTCGACAACCCGCGCCTTCGCCAGTTCGTCGCTTTGGCGATGCACCCGAACGGCGACCCGCAGCCGGTCAAATGGGATCTCACCACCTTGACGCTTGCGGCGCTCTACTATCATCCCGATCTGGCGCTCGCGCACGCTAAACTGGCAGCGGCGAGAGCCGCCGTCATTGCCGCCGCAGAACACCCCAATCCGGTCCTCAATTTCACGAATATCATCGGCCAGGGCCTCGTGCCGGAGGCCATTCCGATCGGTGCCGCGCCGCTGACCATCGGGCCCGTGGTCGATTTTGTCCTTGAGACGTTCGGCAAGCGCGAGGCCCGCACCGCCGAGGCGCAACGTCTCGCCGACGCGGCGCGCTACGATCTTGCGACTGTCGCCTGGCAGGTGCGCGGTCGCGTGCGCGCCGCGCTGCTCGCGGTTTGGGCCGCTGAGCGGCGTTTGATACTTACCCGTCAGCGGCTCGTGTTCGAAGAGCAACTGGTCGAGCTCCTCGAACATCGCTTTACCAACGGCGGAGCATCCTCCCTCGATCTGCAACGCGAGCGTATCAACCGCGAAGAGATCGAGCTTTCGGTTCACGAGCTCGAACAGACCGGCGCCGAAGCCCGCGTGCAGCTTGCCACCGCAATCGGCGTTCCGGTCGAGGCGCTCGACGGCGCCAATTTGGGAATGAACGCTTTCGATCATCCGCCGCGGATCGGCGTGGATTTCGGCACATGGCGTCGCCAGGCGCTGACCGAACGCAGCGACATCCAAGCGAGCCTCGCCGACTACGAAGCGGCGCAGTCGGCGCTGCGCCTCGCTGTCGCCGGCCAATATCCGAACTTGATTTTGAGTCCCGGTTATACCTACGAGTACGGGATCAACCAATACGAACTTAATCTCGACACCACGCTGCCGATCTTCAACCAGAACCAGGGGCCGATCGCCGAGGCGCTTGCCAAGCGCCAACAGGCCGCCGCGACCTTCACCGCTCTTCAGGCGCAAGTGATCGGCGCCATCGACGAGGCGGCAACCGCGTACCACAAGTCCACGCAGACGCTCGCCGCAGCCGACGCGTTGCTGGCCGACGAGCAGCGCCGCACCACGCAAATGGAAAGCTCGTTCCGCGCCGGGCAAATCGACCGCCCCGCACTCGTCGCGGCGCAAGCCGAGGAGGCGGTGACGGCGCTCTCCCAATTCGACGCCGTCGTGCGGCAGCGCCAGGCGCTGGGCAGCTTGGAAGACGCCTTGCAGCGCTCTCTATACGGACCCGATATCCTCTCGGCCGCGCGACCGGAGTCATCGACGTGAAGTCGTCGGCTTCCAATCGGCTCCTTGCCGCGGTCCTGCTGCTGTTGGCGATCAGCGGAGGGTTTGCGTTTATCTCGCATGCCTACGTCGGGCAAACGAACGCGGACGATAGCAACGACGACGAAAGCGTCGCCAATCCGCCGACGCGCGTGACGATAAAGAATGGCATGACCATTCTCACTTTAAGCCCGGCGGACGTGCAGAACGCCGGCATCGAATGCGCCCCGCTAAAGCCCACGCCCCCCGACGAGACCGTGCTCGGCTATGCGACGGTACTGGATCCGGCGCCTTTGGCAGCGCTCAACAGCCAATACGCCGATGCCGACGCGCAGGTGAAAAGTGCGACTGCCAAGCTTCTCATTTCGCAGGCGACCCTTGCGCGTGCCCAGATCCTCTACAAAGACCAACAGAATATTTCGGCCGCGCAGTTGCAGAGCGCGCAGGGTGGCCACGACACGGATCAGGCGGCGCTTGCGGTGGCCCGCGCCCACCTCGCGAGCGTGGTGGGAACCGTGCGGCAGGTCTGGGGAAGCACGCTCGGCGCGGCGCTCGCCGCCCATGCGCCGCCAGTTGCCGATTTGATCGCACGGCGCGATTATCTTCTCAAGGTAACGCTGCCGCCCGGCGTCGTCATCTCGGTGCCGCCGGAGACCGCTGTCGCGACGCTCTACGGCGGCATCAGCGTGCCGCTCCGCTACGTCTCGCTGGCGACAGCCACCAATCCGAAACTGCAGGGGGTCAGCTATTTTTACATTGCCTCGGCGCAGGACGAGCTGCTGCCGGGCTTAAATCTCGATGTCTCGATGGCGGTCAAATCGGTGCGGCCGGGATCGGTCGTGCCCAATTCCGCGGTGGTCTGGCTCGAAGGCCAAGCCTGGGTCTACATCCGTTCGGACTCGAAGACTTTCGTCCGCCGGCAAATCTCCCCCAATCGTCCGGCGGCCGACGACGGATACATCGTTACGGACCTGACGCCCGGCGCCGAAATTGTCGTACACGGCGCGCAGATGTTGCTCTCCGAAGAATTCCGCGCCCAGGTTCCGGTCGAGGATTAGCGATGATGCGCGTCGCCGGCCTTCAGGCATTCATCATCCGCTTCGCACTGCGCTTTCGCACGATCATCGTCGTGCTTGCTGGCTTGCTCGTGGCCTACGGTATCTACGTTCTCGGCCACGGCCGTTACGACGCCTTTCCGGAGTTCGCGCCGCCGCAGGTCGACGTGCAGACCGAAGCGCCTGGTTTCGCCTCGGAGCAGGTCGAGACGCTGGTCACGCGGCCGATCGAGTCGTCGATCAACGGCGCGCCAAATCTGCAGCGCATCACCTCGAGCTCGATCGAAGGTCTTTCCGATATCAAGGTCTATTTTGATCCGAGCACGGATCTGTTTCACGACCGGCAATTGGTGGCGGAGCGTTTGGCGGCGGTCGCCGGCCAGCTGCCGGCCGGCGTGCAGCCGCCGTCCATGACTCCCCTCACCTCTTCGGCGGCGACCGTGCTGGTGATCGGCCTGACCTCGACGCGGCAATCCTTGATGCAGCTGCGCACGATCGCGACCTGGGTGGTGCGCCCGAGCCTGCTGTCCGTCCCGGGCGTGGCGGGAGCGGAAATCTTCGGCGGCGAGCGGAAATCGACGCAAATTATCGTGCATCCGGATCGACTCATTCATTTCGGGCTCGGTATGAGCGACGTACTTGCCGCGGCGCGGCGCGCCACGGGCGTGCGTGGCACCGGCTTCGTCAGCACGCCCAACCAAAGTATCACCTTGCGGATGGACATGGAGTCGATCGGGCCGGCCGACATCGCACGCACGGTCGTGGCGCGGCAGGAAGGCGGCAGCGTCGTCTTGGGAGACGTGGCGGATGTCATCGAAGCGCCGGAGCCCGCCATCGGGGCGGCCGCCGTCATGGGCCAGCCCGGCGTCGTGATGAACATCGACGAGCAATACGGCGCCAACACGCTCGACGTCACCAAGAGCATCGAAGCGGCGCTCGCCGACCTGCGGCCGACCTTGGCGCAGGAAGGCGTGACGCTGCACGGCGGCCTGTTCCGGCCGGCCAACTTCATCATCGCGGCGACCGACAATCTGCGCTCCTCGCTGCTCATCGGCGGCGCGTTGGTAGTCGTCGTTCTCATTCTCTTCCTGTTTGACCTGCGCGCCGCCGCGATCTGCTGTTCGGCGATCCCGATTTCGCTGCTCGCCGCCGTGATCGTTTTGCAAGCCTACGGCGTGACGCTCAATACGATGACCCTCGGCGGTCTGGCGATCGCGCTCGGCGAGGTCGTCGATGATGCGGTCATAGGCATCGAAAACATTACCCGCCGGCTGCGCGAGAACCGGGCGCGGCGCGAGCCGCGGCCGCCGGCGCGCGTCGTCTTGGAGGCGACCTACGAAGTCCGCAGCGCCGTCGTTTATGCGACGTTCGCCGTCCTCCTCGTGTTTCTTCCGGTTGTCACTCTGTCGGGCGTCGCGGGCCGTTTGTTCGCGCCGCTCGGGCTCACCTACATCTTCGCGGTCCTGGCTTCGCTCGTTGTCGCCATTACCGTGACACCAGCGCTCTCGCTGATGTTTCTGCCGAAACATACGAAGGAGCGGGTTCCGCCAATCATCCGATGGACGCGGGGCGGCTACGAAAAGATCCTGCGCGGCGTGGTGAAAGCGCCGCGCCTTGCGATGGGCGCGGCGGCGATTCTGACGATTGGCGGTATTGCGCTCCTGCCGTCGTTCGGCGAGACCTTCCTTCCCGACCTTCAGGAAGGACATTTCATCCTTCACATGACGGTCATGCCTGGCACGGCGACCTCCGAATCTCTGCGGATGGGGGCGCGCGTAACGGCGGCATTGGAACAACTGCCGATCGTCAAGACTGTCGCGCAGCGGGTGGGACGCGCCGAGCGGGCCGCCGCCGGCGACACGCACGGTTTGCATCAAAGCGAGTTCGAGGTCGAGCTGAAGTCGTTCTCCAGTCTCGCCGCGCAAACCGCCAAGGCCGACATCTTGAAGAAATTGACTAATTTCCCCGGCGTCAATTTCTCGGCCAATACATTCCTGACGGAGCGCGTCAACGAAACTTTCTCCGGCTATACGACCCCCGTCGCCGTCAACGTTTACGGCAGCGACCTCAACGTCATCAATAATACCGCGGAACGCGTTGCCAACGTGCTGCGCAGTATTCCGGGCGCGAGCTCGGTCGAAATGGAGTCGCCGTTCGGTCTGCCGCAGATCACGATCAAGTTGCGTCCCGCGGATCTGCGCCGCTGGGGATTCGACCCCGCTGGGATTCTCGACGTGATCCGCACCGCCTACCAGGGCGACGTGGTCGGACAGACCTATGAGGGTGACCGCGTCTTCAATGTCATCGTGCGGCTTGCCCAAGGCCAGGGCAATATCGCCGATATCCGCGATTTGCCTCTTCAAGCGCCGAACGGCACCTACGTCCGCTTGCGCCAGATTGCCGATGTCAATGCATCTTCCGGCCTCTATGAAATTCAACATCAGGGCGGCCGGCGGCTGCAGGCCATTACCTTGGACGTGGTCGGGCGCGACGTCACCTCCTTCGTTCGCGAGGCGCGCAAAGAGATCGCCGCGAAAGTGAAACTGCCGCCTGACACCTACATTGTTTATTCGGGCGCTGCGGAGGGACAGGCGCAAGCGCAAACCGATCTTACCCTGAAGGGGATCTGCGCCGGCATCGGCATTGTGCTCCTATTGTCGGTCGTCACGCGCAATTGGCGCAATCTCGTGGTCACGCTGGCGAACCTGCCTTTCGCTCTGGTTGGCGGCGTTGTCGCGGTGTTCTTATCGGGAAGCGTATTGTCGCTCGGGTCGCTCGTCGGGTTCGTGACGCTGTTCGGCATCACTTTACGCAACTCGATGATGATGATCTCGCATTACGAGCATCTGGTCGCCGTCGACGCGCGTTCCTGGAACACCGACACCGCCGTGCGTGGCGCCGGCGACCGGCTTGCGGCGGTGCTGATGACGTCGCTGGTGACCGGCCTTGGTCTTTTACCTTTGGCCATCGGCCTGCACTCGCCGGGCCACGAAATCGAGGGGCCGATGGCGCTGGTCATTCTCGGCGGCTTGTTTACGTCGGCGGCGCTCAACCTGTTTATCCTGCCGCCACTGGCGTTGCGGTATGGAAGATTTACGGCAACGGCGTCGGATGAACTGCTCGACGCCCCCGCCGATGCTGAGCATCCCGCCGACGAACCCGCGCATCTGCCCGTCCTGGCGCCGTCGGAATGAGCTTAGGTCGTTGACCCAGCATGGATTCTCCGAGCATCTTGGGGTCGATCGGGCGGCCGGTTGCAAGCGGCCTTGCCCTTCGCCTGCCGTTCGTCTAAGTCTGCTTGAAATACCTCGAATCTGAGGTCGTTCGTGCAATTCGTGGCAACAACACAAGTTTTTAGCGCGCATTTGCTCGCTTACTTCGCAGCCCGCATTTCGCCGCGCCTGCTTCTCCTTACGCGCCCCTGAGGGCCGGTCGGGTTTTGCCCAGGCCCTTAGGGGACGCCTGAGCAAGCCACGCAGGGACGAAGCAAGGTAAATCCCATGACCGACTCAAACGAAAATGGCGGCACACGCCGCGCCGACGGCGACCGAATCATCATCTTCGACACCACGCTGCGCGACGGCGAGCAATCGCCTGGCGCCTCGATGACACTCGAGGAGAAGCTCAAAGTCGCCGAACTCCTCGACGCCATGGGCGTCGACGTCATCGAAGCCGGGTTTCCGATCGCCTCGGAGGGCGATTTCGAAGCGGTGGCGCAGGTGGCGCAGCGCGTGAAACGCGCCACCGTCGCCGGGTTGGCGCGCTCGGCGGCGAAGGACATCGACCGCGCCGGCGAAGCCTTACGCCACGCGGCGAGGCCGCGCATCCACACGTTCATCTCCACCTCGCCGCTGCATATGAAGTTCAAGCTCAACAAGGAGCCGGCCGAGGTTCTCGAAATGGTCACCGCGAGCGTCAAGCGGGCCCGTAATTACGTCGCCGACGTCGAATGGTCGGCCGAAGACGGAACGCGAAGCGAGATCGATTTCCTCTGCCGTTGCGTGGAACTGGCGATTGCGGCCGGCGCCACGACGATCAACATCCCCGATACGGTCGGCTACACGGTCGCGGAGGAATATCAGGCGCTGTTCGAGACGGTGCGCGCCCGCGTACCCAATTCCGACAAGGCGATTTTCTCCGTCCACTGCCATGACGATCTCGGTCTCGCGGTTGCCAATTCGCTGGCCGGCGTCAAGGGCGGCGCACGGCAGATCGAATGCACGATCAACGGGCTTGGTGAGCGCGCTGGCAACGCGGCGCTCGAAGAGATCGTCATGACGCTGAAGGTACGCGCCGACCGCCTGCCCTATTCCACAAACATCGACGCGACGATGCTCACCCGCGCCTCGAAGCTGGTGTCGGCGGTGAGCTCCTTTCCGGTGCAGTACAATAAGGCGATCGTCGGCCGCAACGCTTTCGCGCACGAGAGCGGCATCCATCAGGACGGGATGCTGAAACATGCCGGCACGTACGAGATCATGACGCCAGAGAGCGTCGGGGTCGGCAAGACCTCCCTGGTCATGGGTAAGCACTCGGGTCGCCACGCTTTCAAGGAGAAGCTGAAGGAGCTCGGCTACGAACTCGGCGACAATGCGTTCGAGGACGCATTCATTCGCTTCAAGGACCTCGCCGACCGCAAGAAGATCATCTACGATGATGACCTCGTCGCCCTCGTCGACGACGAGATCGTACACGCGCACGAGCGCATCAAGCTCGTCGCCCTCTCGGTCATTGCCGGAACGGGCGGTCCGCAATCCGCGGCGCTGACCATCGACGTCGACGGCCAGCGTAAGACCTATCAGGCGACCGGCAACGGCCCGATTGACGCGATTTTCAACGCCATCCGCGCGCTCGTGCCGCACGAGGCCGTGCTCGAACTCTACCAGGTCCACGCCGTCACAGAGGGCACGGATGCGCAGGCGGAAGTCTCCGTGCGGCTCGCGGAGGACGGCAAGACGGTAACGGCGCGCGGGGCAGATCCGGATACGCTCGTTGCTTCGGCGCGCGCCTATATCGCGGCTTTGAACAAGTTGATGGTCAAGCGCGGCCGGCACCGGCCGGAGATCCTGGCAGGCTGAGCCTGGGATCGCGGCGCTGGGCGGCACCCGCTCCACCCGGCGCTTGCGCGAATTCTCCGCTTCGCCTAAATCCATGCCGGCACGGGCGGATCAATCGGCCCTGCGATGGTGGAACCTAACCGAGGTTAGGGCGCATAGCTCAGTTGGTAGAGCAGCTGACTCTTAATCAGCGGGTCCACGGTTCGAGCCCGTGTGCGCCCACCATCGAAGGTCAAGCGAGATCGAACTCGTACTGCATTCGCTGCGCGATCTTGGCCGCTAGAAGGGCGGTGCCCCGACCCTTCCTGACCCCAGCGAACGTCCAACTCGGATGATCCGGGGACGATTGGAACGGCCGAAAAATAACTACACGCTCGATATTGGCGCACTCCGGATGTTTGCGGACCTCGCTCATAATGGCCTCGCTTAGCTCAGCCTCGGTTTTTGGCTGCTTTTTCGTCATCGCACTTCCAATGCCGCTGGTCCTTCGGCGAATCGCGGAGGGTTCTGAGGTTCCACTCGTTGCGGACAACTCAGCCATCCCTCGGGGAAAAGCGATGCCCTCTACCGAACCGGGCTCAGGGCGAGAGCTCGAATGAATGGAAGCTGTTGCCTCTGCCCTCGATGACTTTCTCAGTGGGCTGTGAGTTGGCGCCAAATCCGAAAGTCGCTAATTGGCGGCGCTTCTGGCTCATCAAGCCACGCCGCCAACCTTTCCCGCGCCTCCTCGGGTGTCTCACCCCAGCCCACCGCGCTCACCTGGATGTTTTCGAACTCTGGGCCTATCGCGCACCAAGCACTTCCATCGCGGATGATGTGCCAACCGCGGGCGATTTCCGGTGGTGGCGGTGCAAAACCAAACATGCCCGCCAACGCAATGTGGCTGCGATCGTTCAACGCCCAAGCCGTCCTCGACTGAGCACACAACGCGAGGACATCGTCGAAGCGTGCATGGCATTCGATGACTGAGGCATACAGCCTCGCCTCTTGCGTCTCTTTACGGGAGCAACGGCCATGCCGACAGCCGAATTGGAAAATGTGGCTTTGGGTCCAGAGGAAATCGGGCCGATGACGGCCGCTTATAAGAAAGTGTTGCGCACGCTCGGCGTAACGGAGCGAGACCCATTGGCCGAAGTCATCGCCAAGAAAATTATCGAGGTCGTTTGGGCGGGCGAGCAAAACCCGGAGCGCATCGTAAGGCGCACAATACTGGAATTGGGCATGCCCGCGCCTCCTAAATTGCGGAAGCACGCCTAACGGCTCGACACGATGCGCGAGCTCAGCGTGTCGCTGTTCTGGCCTTAACGCGGTCACAAATGACGGGCCCTGGCTCAATTGTGACCTTCGCATTGCGATCGTGAAGCAGTTGAGGGGCTATGTCTGTTACGACGTCAGCGAGCGCGTCGAAACTCTTTGCCTCAACATCAAGGCCCAGAATGTCCGACCAATAAACGTAGTAGCTGCCGGCAATGTCATAGCCGACGCTGACGGTGTAGTTCATTGTCCATCTCCGCGCTTTAGAGCGGCTGTTGGCCAATGAATCCGCTCGCAAGAGGTGCGAGCTTGGCAGCAACAAGTAAACGAGCCGCCGTCACAGTTCATCCCCAAATTCGGGATTTCGACAGTGGCGGGACCAACACGTTGTCCTTGCGCTGGTGCCGCTCGGCGAGTGCATGGTGCGCGTTTTCCGGCGTCGCGCCCCAGCCGAGCGTGCTCGCGACGGGATCTTCGATGCCGGCCCGACGGCGCACCAAGCGTTGCCGTCGCGGAAGATATGCCAGCCGGAACTCATTTCCGGCGCCACGGCCGATCCGGGATAGGGCGGTTCGGGATTGAGCATGCAAGCTAACGCGTTTACCATGACGAAGTTTCGATGACGGCGCGGAGTGGAAGGAAGCCAATTTCGTGGCAAACAGTCCGTTCTGCAACCTGAGGGCGCTCTTTTTAGGCCGCCTTTTGGTTTACAAAGCGCTTGTAACCCATTGAATTTACCAGCGCGCGCTCCTTGCCTTTGCTTCGATGCCTCGCACCATGGCCGCCAACTCGTGCGCAGACACCAGTTCAGCGGCGACGATCTCGCGATTATCGATTTGCAATCGCGGCAAGTGATCGAGTCGCAATTCAAAAAAATAGACCCGATCCGGGCGCCCGTCCCAAATCCCCGAAGCCTCGCCTGCAGGCTCAAGCGTAGTGGTTTGCAGCCTAATCCCTCAGCTAACTCCCGGCGCGCCGCTTTATCAGGCGTTTCGCCATGCGCCGCACAGTGCCACCCGGGAAGTTCCACTCGCGCCGGTACGACGAGCGCACCAGCAGCAGCGCTTGACCCACGTAGACGGCTACGAGCGCTCCTTCGTGTTGGGGGCGCCGCAAGCCCTACCAGATTCGGGCGAGCGGAAAGCCAAGTCGGTACACTCGGCGCCAGGCAGCGTCGAGAAACATTGAGAATTCCGGCAGGAGCGCCCGGAAGTATCGCTTAGCCCGGTCTCTTGTAGACTGGGTACATCGCCCAGTCACCGTAGGACGCTGGCAGACCAGGCCGATCAGGTGTCTGGAGCGCCAGCTAAGAGCGTTTCGCCGGGCGGCTGGGCCTTGATTTGCCCCTTGCCTGGCGGCCTTCGCTCTTGGCGCGCGGCGGCCGCTTGAGATTCACATTGGGTGTCGCGGCCGCCCGGCGCAGGGATCGGAGCGCCTGGTGGAATACAATAAGCTCAGAATCATCACTGGTTCGCAGGCGCAACGAATAAGATCCGGTCCCAGTCGGCGTCCCGCGCAAATGTCTTCCATTCAGAAATTCGAGATCGAGCGCTGCGTTGTCACGGATTGCATCATGGACGAACTGCTCGGCGGCGTCGGGGCGCAAGATCTGCGCCGGCTCCGCGATTGGCAATGGGGGCCCGCTGCAAGACGCGTTCAACTCTTTAGTCTCGGCGCCCACAAGCGGCTCGTCGATGCGTGGAAGACGCAACGGCCTTGGCGGCGCTGTGATACCGAGGCTTGTTGAAGCAAATTTGAGATCCATCGATCTTTGCCCTTCTTATCTTGCGACTCACGTCCGCCAGATAATATGCGAGGTGGGGCGAAGCGAACAGCTGGAGCTGGGGGTAGTGTCCTTAAATAGATAGCTCAAAGGCTTCCATGCATTGCCCGGATTTAGACCGTGAGGAAGGAAATACACTTCGTCTTCTTCGGCATCGCATCCAGTATGGTGCGAACCTGGGCAAGCGTCGGGCAGGTCTTGAAACGCCGCGCAGTGGCGACCCGCGAGACGTTGTCGGGCGCGCTGAAATATTCGGCGTCAACATATTTGATTTTCGAGGCGCAACTAGGCTGGTCGGCGAGCCGAAGGAAGAAAGCTTTGAGGGCCGCGAGTGTAGCGTGGATCGTCGATGCAGACAGCGGCTTCGCAGTTCGCGCGCTGCAGGCGGCCATTAGATGCGCTTTGAAACCCCGCACCTGCTCAAAATGAAAGGCCTCGAAATCGCGATGCCGATTGTATTCCTCGAAGCGATCGATGGCGCTGGCGACCGCATCGATCGAGGCTTCGTCGCGCCCCTTTGCATCCTTCAGGAACACTAGGTAGCGGCGCTTTACGCGCTCGCTTTCGGGATTGCGTTTGGACATGGCTCTCGATCCCGTTCGAAATCAACACTCGAGAAGGTGGTGGAAGTATCGTTTAGTCCTCGCTGTTGGATTTGCACGTGAATTGCGGTTCCGGGCATGCCGATGGTTCGTCGCACTTACCGCGATTCTAAGACCGTAAACGTGTCGTTGGATTGGCGGTCGCATCGTGCGAAGGCGCGGCTCCATCAGGCCGCATTCGTCGCTGAATTATCGGGGCCACCTGCACCGCAGACATCGGCGCCGGAGGCCCTCCATCTGGATCAGAACGCGGCGATGCAGTAGTCTCTATCCCGCTGGTACAAAATATCCGTCAGGTCACCGGAAAAGCGCGAATATCCAGTTCGGGATTCCCAGCTGTTGCGCCAATCGGCGCTCGGAGTTGCCGCAATCAACGATGCCGCGCGTCCGTGGGCCTCTGGCCGAACCCGGTTGGCGGCGGAAGATTTGGGAGTGGAACGATGAGTGAGAACCCGGCGGCGGTCGCGCCGCGAAGGCGAATTGCGGGCGAACATCCTCCTTCCCGGCATCTGCTAAGGTTCCTGATTATTGCGGCTGTCCTACTGATTGCCGTCCTGGCAAGTATCGCTGGATATGTAGAGAAATGGCTGTGGATGCGGCAACTCGACTACGCCGGCATCTTCTGGACGCTTCTGTCAGTTCAGTGTGCGATGTTTTGCACGGCGTTCGTCTTCGCTTTTTTGTACCTGTGGATCAATCTCCGCCAGGCTGCCGGAAATAGCGGCGCCTTCCTATCCCGCGTCGACGCGGACACGCCGCCAAGTATTGAGCTGTCTCCCAGGCTCTTAAAGGCGACCGTTGTCCTGATCAGCGCCGGCGTGGCCTTGTTTTTTGCGATTGGTTTCTCCGCCGAATGGGATACCTACCTCCGCTTTCGTTACGGCGGGTCCTTCGGAGTTAACGATCCTCTCTTCGGGGTCGATATTGGGTTTTATGTGTTTCATCTGCCCTTCTATGTTCTATTGCAAAGCAGCCTGACGTTGCTGACGATCTTGACGCTTGGGATCGTTCTTTCGGCCTACGTGCTCTCAGGATTACTGCGTGTGCGCGGCAACGGAACGATCGCCGCCCGCAGCAATGCCGCTTCACATCTGTCCGTGCTTCTTTTTGTTCTGGTTGCCATTTTTGGATGGGGCTTTTACCTCGATCACTACGAACTCGTTTATTCCACTTTGGGCGTCGTCTATGGAGCGGGCTATGCGGCGGCTCATGTGACACGGGTCGCCCTCTGGGTCATGGTCGGCGTCTCGGCGGCGGCATGTGCGCTGCTCATACTCAATTTCTTCCGCCCGCGGCTCAGGATGTTAGCTGTTGGAGCCGGGGTGTACGTCGCTCTGTGGGCGATCGGGGTGGTGTTGGCTCCTTTCGCATTTCAGAATTTTGTTGTGCAGCCAAGCGAACTGGCGCTTGAGACACCCTACTTGAAAAATTACATCGCCTTCACGCGGCAAGCCTTCCAGTTGGATAAGATCAAGGAAACGTCCTATCCAGCCCTGGCGGATCTCACGCCCGCGGTGATCGCGAGGAACCAAGACACGATTCAGAACATTCGCCTATGGGACGCGCGGCCGCTACTTCAGACCTATCAACAGACCCAGGCGATACGCCTCTATTACCAGTTCTACAACGTGGATACCGACCGTTATCACCTGGCGGACGGCTATCATCAGGTCATGCTTTCCGCCCGCGAACTCTCGCCAGAGCTTCCGGCAAAAGCGCAAACCTGGGTCAACCAATATCTGCAGTTCACGCACGGCTACGGCGTGGTTATGAACTTCGTTTCGAAGACCGTCGGCGGAGGTTTTCCGCGATACGTTCTCGAGAACGTCCCAGCCGAATCCGTCTTCGGTCTGACGATATCCCAGCCCGCGATCTACTACGGACAATCGATGCGGGGATATCGGATCGTCGATACCGGCATCAAAGAGTTCGACTACCCCAAGGGCAACGACAATGTCTATACGAGCTACAGCGGAAAAGGCGGAATCCCGTTGTACAGCTTTTGGAAGAAACTCCTGTTCGCCTGGACGAAAGATGACGTCAACATTCTGTTGACCTCTTATCTTAAGCCTGAGAGCCGAATTCAGATCCATCGAGACGTTCGCGAGCGCGTTGAGCAAATCGCTCCCTTCTTGCGCCTCGACCGTGATCCCTACGCCGTATTGAGCGAAGGTAAGCTGTACTGGATCCAGGATGCCTACACGGTCTCGAATTACTTTCCCTACGCAAATCCAGAGTGGACAACGCAGTCTGGAACCGCATTAGAGCAGATCTCAGGGGCCGCTGCCTATGACGGACTGAACTACATCCGCAACTCCGTGAAGGTCGTCGTGGACATGTACGACGGCACCGTCCGCTTCTACATCATGGATCCCAAGGATCCCGTCCTGGCGGTCTATCGGCAAGCGTTTCCCGGCGTATTCCGCGCCCTGAGCGACCTGTCCCCGGATCTCAAGAAGCACCTGCGCTACCCAGAGGATCTCTTCGCCGTGCAAGCCGATCAGTACAGAACCTTTCACATGACGGATCCTCAGGTTTTCTACAACCGGGAGGACCTGTGGGCGGCTCCGATGGAAAAGTATGCAGGCCAAGCGCAGCCCATGGAGCCCTATTACATCCTGGCGAAGCTTCCCGGCAGCAACCAGCTCGAATACCTCCTCATGACTCCCTTTACGCCGCAAAACCGGGACAACATGATCTCCTGGATGGCTGCCAGGTCCGATTTTCCCGAGTACGGGGAAATGCTGTTTTATGAGCTTCCGAAGGAAAAGCTCATCTACGGACCAAACCAGATCGAGGCGATGATCGATCAGAACACCACGATTTCTCAGCAGCTGACGCTTTGGAACCAACAGGGGTCGCGAGTCATTCGCGGGAAGGAAATTGTCACTCCGATTGAGAACTCGTTCCTGTACGTTGTGCCCTTGTACCTCCGAGCCGAAAGCACGAACTTTCCGCAGCTAAAGCGCGTCATTGCGGTTTCGGGCGACAGAGTCGCGATGGAACCTACGCTCGACGAGGCGCTCAACGACCTCTTCGGTACACAGAAACCTGTGGTGGGATCCTCGCAGCCGCCCACGAGTGTGCAGCCCGCCTTGGAGCAGGCTAGAGCACAACTTGAGGAGGCCCAGAAGGCAATCCAGCAGGGGGACTGGACAAAGTTTGGAACGGCGATGGAG
>JBOHJJ010000044.1:0-26178 GCA_050728495.1 Methylovirgula sp. | reverse complement strand
CTCCGACGACGCTAGCCTGCTGATCCGGGTCGAACGACTCGAGGACCAGATCCGCCAGTTGAACGGGCAGATCCAGCAGATGCAGTTCGACAACCGCAAGCTCGCCGATCAATTGCGCGAGTTCCGGCAGGACGTGGACTTCCGGTTCCAGGAGGGCGGCCACAAGGGTCTGCCGCGGCGCGAAGATACGGGCGCTCTTGCGACTCCGGCGGCGCCGCTTGGCGGCGCCCCCATCGACACCACGCCAATGGGCGGTGCTACTACGGCGGCCATTCGCGCGGCTCCTTCCGAGACGACCCACGGGCGCGACGATGCCTTCAATCCGAGCACTGATCCGAATGCGCCCGGTGCGCCACGCCCGCTCGGCACGACGCTGCCGAGCGCCCCGTTGCCGCCCAACGTGGCGAACGAGGCAGATTCGAACGCACCGATTAACCTCCCGAGCAGCGGGTATAGCGCCGCCGCGGCGGAGACTGCGACCGCGGTGCCCGAGTCCGGCGCGCGGGCAGGGGCGGTCACGACGCCCGGCAGCACGGCGCTGGCCAGCAGGGAGGTCAATCCGACCAAAGAAGAATTCGACGTCGCCTTGGGCTACTTCAAACAAAAGGATTATGATAACGCGGAAAAGAGCTTCTCGGCTTTTCTTGAGAAGAATCCGAAAACCCGCTGGACGTCCGATGCGCTCTATTATCTTGGCGAGACCTATTATGAGCGCGGCCGGCAGCGCGAGGCCGCTGAGCAATATCTGAAGATCTCGACCGATTATGCGAATTCGCCGCTTGCACCGGAAGCTATGCTGCGGCTTGGCGAATCGCTGCAGGCGATTGGCGCCAAGGAACAGGCTTGCGCCACCTTCAGCGAAGTGCCGCGCAAATACCCGAACGCTTCGGCGGCCGTGAAGGCCGGCGCCGAGCGCGAGGCCAAACGCGCGCAATGTTGAGCTTCGCGCCGGCCGGCACCCAGCCGACAGCAGATCCGTTCACCGCGGCGGAGATCGCCGCGCTGTTTGCGCCGCTCGTTGGGTCGCGAGGCGCCTTGCTGGCCGTCTCGGGCGGTCCCGATTCGGTCGCCATGATGTTGCTTGCCGCGGCATGGGCCGAGACCTCTAAAGTAAAGCTTGCCGTCGCCACGGTGGATCATGCCCTGCGCGATGGATCGCGTGCCGAAGCCGAAGCGGTCGCCGCCTGGGCCGAGGGGCTCGGTCTGCCGCATCGCATCCTCACCTGGGAAGGCGAAAAGCCCGTAACGGCCATTCAGGAGCGGGCGCGCGAGGCGCGCTACGATTTGCTCTTTCGGCATGCGGGGGAGATTGGCGTAGATCACCTTCTGACCGCGCATCACGCCGACGACCAGGCCGAGACGATTTTGTTTCGTTTCTTGCGCGGCAGCGGGATTGCCGGGCTTGCCGGCATGCCGGTCGCGGCGCAGCACGGTGAGATCGTGCATTTGCGGCCCTTCTTGGCCTATCCCAAGGAGGCGTTGGTTGGCGTTTGTATGGCGCGCGGGCAGGCCTTCTTCCGCGATCCCTCGAATGAGGATTCGAGCTTTGCCAGGACGAGGCTGCGCCGTATTCTTCAGCTTTTGGCGGAAGAGGGATTTACGCGTCAGGCTCTGCTGCGGCTCGGTCGCCGCGCCGCCCGCGCCGAATTCGCACTTGCCGCGTTTGCGAGGATCCTGCGCGGATCGTTGCAAGGGGCGCATAGGAACGACCAATTCTGCGCGTCCATCGGCTATCTCCGCGACGCGCCCGAGGAGATCACGTTGCGTCTCGTCGGCCACGAGATCGAGGTGCTCGGCGGCAGAAACGTGCGGCTCGAACGGCTCGAATCTCTGCTTGAAGGGCTGCGCGGGGCCTTGCACGCCGGCTCGTCCTGGCATGGCACGCTGGCCGGCATGACACTGGCGCTCAGCGACGAAGGTGTCCTTACGATCGCCGCGGAAAAGCCGCGCCGCCGCGGTATGCAAGCTGCATCGCGGGATCGGGCTTTTTCGCAGGGCGGAGATGTCAGAGGCGGCGGCCCATCCGGATAAGTTCCCTTGGCAAGCAACCCTGCGACGCCTAAATTAGTTCAGCTAGCGCCGTGGAGCGCCTTATGAACGGTGATTTGCCCCTTCGTTCGGCAAATCGACCTCGCACAGGTCGAAAATGAATCCCAATTTCAGGAATTTCGCCCTCTGGGTCATCATATTTCTGCTAGTCGTGGCTCTGGTCATGCTGTTCCAGAACCCGGGGCAGCACGCGCCGACGCAGGATGTCACCTTCAGCCAGCTCTTGACCGAGGTCGATCAGGGTCATGTTCGCGAGGTGACGATCGCCGGCAACGAGATTAGCGGCCATTTCAACGACAATCGCGCTTTCTCGACCTATGCGCCGAACGATCCGACGCTGGTGCAGACGCTCATCAAGAATCATGTGGCGATCTCCGCCAAGCCGCCCTCGGACGGCAATAGCTGGCTTGTCACGCTGCTGGTCAACGGCCTGCCACTCATCGCCTTCCTCGGCGTGTGGATCTTTCTTTCTCGGCAGATGCAGGGGGCGGGCGGCAAAGCGATGGGATTCGGCAAGTCCAAGGCGAAATTGCTGACCGAGGCGCACGGCCGCATCACGTTCGAGGATGTGGCCGGCGTCGATGAGGCCAAGGAGGATCTGCAGGAAATCGTCGAGTTCCTGCGCGATCCGCAGAAATTCCAGCGCCTCGGCGGCCGTATCCCGCGTGGCGTGCTGCTCATCGGACCACCCGGCACCGGCAAGACCTTACTCGCCCGCGCCATCGCCGGTGAAGCCAACGTGCCGTTCTTCACGATCTCCGGCTCCGACTTCGTCGAGATGTTCGTCGGCGTCGGCGCCTCGCGCGTACGCGACATGTTCGAGCAGGCGAAGAAGAACGCGCCTTGCATCATCTTCATCGACGAGATCGACGCGGTCGGCCGGCATCGCGGCGCGGGCCTCGGCGGCGGCAACGACGAACGCGAGCAGACGCTGAACCAGTTGCTCGTCGAAATGGATGGATTCGACGCCAACGAAGGCATCATCCTGATCGCCGCGACCAACCGGCCCGACGTGCTCGATCCTGCCTTGCTGCGGCCCGGCCGGTTCGATCGGCAGATCAACGTTCCCAACCCCGACGTCACCGGCCGCGAGCGCATCCTGAAAGTGCACGTGCGCAAGGTGCCGCTGGCGCCCGACGTCGATCTGAAGACGGTGGCGCGCGGTACGCCGGGCTTCTCCGGCGCCGATCTAATGAATCTCGTCAACGAGGCGGCGTTGCTCGCGGCGCGGCGCGGCAAGCGCGTCGTCACCATGGTCGAATTCGAAGACGCGAAGGACAAGATCATGATGGGCGCCGAGCGCCGCACGCTGGTCATGAGCGAGCAGGAGAAGATCCTGACCGCCTATCATGAAGGCGGCCACGCGATCGTCGCGCTCAACGTACCGGCGACCGATCCCGTCCACAAAGCGACGATCATCCCGCGCGGCCGGGCGCTCGGCATGGTGATGCAATTGCCGGAACGCGACAAACTGTCGATGAGCTACGAGCAGATGACCTCGCGCCTCGCCGTGCTGATGGGCGGGCGCGTGTCGGAGGAGATCGTCTTCGGCAAGGACAAAGTGACGTCCGGCGCGCAATCCGACATCGAAGCGGCGACCAAACTGGCGCGCGCCATGGTGACCCGCTGGGGGTTCTCCGATGAACTCGGTACGGTCATGTACGGCGAGAACCAGGAGGAAGTGTTTCTCGGCTATTCGATGGGGCGGCAACAGTATATTTCGGAAGCCACTTCGCAGAAGATCGACGCGGAGGTGCGCCGCCTCGTTGAATTGGGGCTTTCCGAAGCCACCCGGATCATCACCGAGAAGCGCAACGATCTCGAAACGCTCGCCAAGGGGCTCTTGGAGTATGAAACGCTGACCGGCGAAGAGATCATGGGGCTTTTGCAGGGCCGTCCGCCGATCCGCGAGGTTACCGACGAGCCGCCGCCGGCGCCGCGCCCCTCGCCGGTTCCTTCGACTGGCCGCCAAGCCAAGCCCGGCCCCGAGCCGGGGCTCGAGCCGCAGCCGCAAGTGTGACGCTTATGTGCTGAGCGCCGCTCTGTGAGAGAGCCTCTTCCCCGAAAGAGCCTGCCAAGCGGGCTACGTCATTGCAAGCGAAGCGACCAATCCAGGCGCTTCTGGATTGCTCGCTAAGCTTCTGGCAATGACGAATAGGCGGCAGTCGCTTCGTTACGATTGGTTGCCGCCCAGCACGGTGACCGCGCGGCGGTTCTGTGACCAGCAAGAGTCGTTGTTGCAGGTAGCGACCGGCCGCTCTTTGCCGTAGCTAATCGTGTGGATGCGGGCGGGGTTGATGCCGCGCGCCACAAGATACTCCTTCACTGTTTCGGCGCGCCGGGCGCCAAGCGCGAAGTTATATTCGCGCGTGCCTCGCTCGTCGGCATGACCTTCGATGGTGAAATTGTACTGCGAATATCGGGTCAGCCAGGTGGCCTGTTTGTCGAGCGTCGCTTGCGAGGCCGCGCTCAACTCGGTCGAGTCGGTATCGAAGAACACGCGGTCTCCGACGTTGACCGAGAAGTCCTGGAAACTGCCCGGGATGGCGGCGCCCGCGTTCGGAGCCGGGTTTTGGGCGCAGGCGGCAATCGCCAATACAAAACCGAGGATGGCGAGCTTCAATACCCCCGCGCGCTTATGAAAGCTCATGAGCAAACTCCTTTGCTGACAGCTCCTGTCAGTCCTATCCGCCGATGGTTAAACGTATGCTTCGTCAACCTTTATGAGACCTTCACGACACGCATTGCATTGCTGCGATCGGGCGCAATGGTTAAGTTCTGCTGATGGCAGCAATGCGGCCGGAATCCCGTTTCAGGCCATGCTCAGCGTGATGCTGCCCATAGATTTCGGGCGCGCCGCGTTGCTCATTTGCGTGCGGCGGCGCTTGCAATTCGAAACTCGTGCGGCGGGTAAACGCCGAGGATCTTGAATTCCTTGCAGAAAAACGCGAGTTCCTCAAAAGCGCCGGCAAGCGCCGGGTCCTCCGGATGAGCTTCCACGTCCGCCAGGAATTGGGTCGCGGTAAATTCACCTTCCACCATATAGCTTTCGAGCTTCGTCATGTTGACGCCGTTGGTGGCGAAACCGCCGAGCGCCTTATAAAGCGCCGCCGGCACGTTGCGCACGCGGAAAACAAAGGTCGTCACCGCCGCTGCTTTGCCGGGCTTCGGCCATTGCGGCTCCGGCGAGAGGATGACGAAACGCGTGGTATTGTGCGTTTCGTCCTCGACGTCGGCGGCGAGAATATCGAGCCCGTAGATCTCGGCGGCGAGGGCGGGAGCAAGCGCCGCCTTGGTTCTATCTTTCCATTCCGCGACTTCGCGCGCCGAACCCGCCGTGTCGCCGCTGATATGCGGAATAAGCCCGAGCCGGCGGATGATGTTGCGGCACTGACCGAGCGCGTGCACGTGGCTATAGACGGAGCGCACCCCATCGAGCCGCGCCCCTTTAACGCCGAGCAACTGGAAATGGATCGGCAGGAAATACTCGCCGACAATGTAGAGCCCCGCCGTCGGCAGCAAATGATGAATGTCGGCGACCCGGCCGGCGACCGAGTTCTCGATCGGAATCATCGCAACTTCCGCCTGCCCATCGGAGACCGCGGCGAGCACGTCTTCGAAGCTCGGCAAGGCCAAGGGCTCGCCCTCGGGATAGACATTGCGGCAGGCGATGTGGGAATTGGCGCCCGGCTCGCCCTGATAGGCGATTTTCGTCATCTTGACCTCGGAGTGGCGCGTGGCGGCAAAAGGTAGCAAGTTGGCCGCGCTTATACGTGTTGCCAAGCTTGCCGCAAAGCGCCTAATCATCGTCGCATTTCGCATGCGCCCATGCGTTCGATCGAAAGCGCAGGGCATGGGGCGGGAGTTCCAGGGGCGATGAGCACCTTCGAGTTCAACAAGATCGCCGGTGCGGTGCTCGGTTCTCTGCTGTTTATCCAAGCCGTCGCGCTGATCTCGGACGCGATCTTCGCCCATAAACCGGGCAAGCCGGGCTATAATTTGCCGGCCGCGACGGAAGCAACTTCTCCCGAGGCCAAGTCCGCTCCCGAATTGCCTTTGCCGCAGCTACTCGCCAAGGCCGATCCGAAGAAAGGCGAGGAATACACCAAGCCCTGCCAAGCTTGCCACAACTTCGAGAAGGGTGCCGGCGTGAAGATCGGGCCGCCGCTCTGGGGCGTCGTCGGCCGGCCGCGCGCCTCGGTGCCCGGCTTCGATTATTCCGCTGCCATGAAGGCCAAAGGCGGAACCTGGACCTTTGACGAGATCTTCAAATTCATCAAGGATCCGCAGAGCTACATTCCGGGAACCAAAATGACGTTTGCCGGCGAACCAGATCCGCAGAAACGGGCCGATATCATCGCCTATCTGCGCACGCTCTCCGACCACCCGCTGCCTTTGCCGAAGCCGAAATAGGCGCCGCACATTTCCTATTCTTAATCTCGAAGATGTCCCCCGATCTTGCCGGTGCGCGGCAAAAAGCGACATAATTCGCTGTCACTGCGTCCGCAAAGAGAGAGGCGAATTTGATCTTACCGGCCCGCCCGCAATTCTCGCGCCGTTCCGTCCTCCGCCTTGGCTCCGGCCTTCTCATCGCTTCCTTTCCAACTTCGCGCGCTTTGGCGCAAACGGCGCCGGCCGGCGGTACGCAGACGCACGGAATCTCGACGTTCGGCGACCTCGCGTTACCGGCCGATTTTCCGCATTTCGCCTACGTCGATCCGCAGGCGCCGAAAGGCGGACAGATGCTGCTGCAGCCGGCGGGGGGAGGGCCGAATTCCAGTCCGACCACCTTCGACACGCTCAACGTCTTTATCCTGAAGGGCGACGGCGCCGCCGGCATGGGAATGATCTTCGACTCGCTGATGGCCGCCAATTCCGACGAGCCCGACTCGCTCTATGGGCTCATCGCCTACAAAGTGTGGATTTCGGCGGACAAGAATCTCTATCGCTTTTTCCTCCGCATGGAAGCGCGTTTCCACGACGGCACGCCGCTTACCGCCCGCGACGTCGCTTTCTCGCTCGGCGTTCTGAAGACGCAGGGCCATCCGGTGATTCGCCAATCGCTGCGCGATTTCGTAAGCGCCGAGGCGGAGGCCGACGACGTGCTCGCCGTGCATCTGAAACCGGGCCACATGCGCGAAGCGGCGCTCGCCGTCGCCAGCCAGCCGATTTTTTCGGCGGCCTATTACGCCAAACAACCGTTCAACCAGACGACTCTCGAATCGCCGCTCGGCTCGGGACCCTACAAAGTCGGCGATCTCAACCAGGGCCACTTCATCTCGTTCAACCGCGCCGCCGATTATTGGGGCAAGGATCTGCCCGTGAACTGCGGCCAGAACAATTTTGACGTTATCCGCTTCGAATATTTTAGCGATCGCAAAGTGGCGTTTGAGGCCTTCAAGGCCGCCGTCTATACGTTCCGGGAAGAATTCACTTCGGCGATCTGGGCGACAGGCTACGACTTCCCGGCGGTGAAGGACGGCAGGGTGAAGCGCGAGACGTTGCCCGACCAGCTGCCGCTCGGAACGCAAGCCTGGTTTCTCAACATCCGTCGCGACAAGTTCAAGGACGTGCGCATTCGCGAGGCGCTCGGCTACGCCTTCGATTTCGAATGGACCAACAAATTTATCATGTATAGCCTTTATCGACGTACCGTCTCCTATTTCCAGAATTCGCCGATGCAGGCATCCGGCAAGCCTTCGCCGGAAGAGCTGCAAATCCTCGAGCCGTTCCGCAAGCAATTGCCGGCGTCAGTCTTCGACGTGGCCTACATGCCGCCGGTCTCCGATGGCTCAGGAGAAGATCGCACATTATTGCGCCACGCCAACGATCTGCTTCTATCGGCGGGATGCAAGCGCCAAGGTTCGAGTTTGCTGTTGCCGGGCGGCAATCCGTTCGAGATCGAGTTCCTCGATTTCGACAACGGATTGGAGCCGCATACGGCGGCCTACATCAGAAATCTGAACCTGCTTGGCATCGCGGCGCGTTTCCGGCTCGTCGATCCTTCGGCGTATAAGGAGCGCACCGACAACTTCGACTACGACGTCGTGACCGAGCGCTTCGGCCTGGGGCTCACGCCGGGTGAGGCGATGCGCGAATATTTCGGTTCGGAAGCGGCCAATCTGCCGGGTTCACTCAATGTTTCCGGCATAGCCGATCCGGTGGTCGATGCGCTGATCGCGCAGGCGCTCGTCGTCGATACGCGCGCCAAGCTCACCTTCATCTGCCGCTGTATCGATCGCATTCTGCGCGCCGGACATTATTGGGTGCCGATGTGGAACAAACCCAACCACCTCGTCGCCTATTGGGCTCTCTTCTCGCGTCCGCCGCGCAGCGCCAAATACGACATCGGCGTCCCCTCGACATGGTGGTACGACACGGAAAAAGCCGCCCGCGTCAAGCTTCCGAGCCAGTGAGATGGCTGCCTATATCGCCCGCCGCATTCTCTTGATGATCCCGACGATCTTCGGGATTCTGCTCATTTCTTTCGTGATCGTGCAGTTCGCGCCGGGCGGTCCGGTCGAGCGGATCCTCGCCCAATTGCAGGGGTTGAACACCAGCGCGACCGCCAATTTTGCCGGTGGCGGGCAAGCGCGGATGAGTAGCACGGCGGAATTCGGCTCGAAATATCGCGGCGCGGAGGGCCTCGACCCGAAATTCATCGCCGAACTCAACAAACAGTTCGGCTTCGATAAGCCGCCGGCCGAACGCTTCCTTCTGATGCTGAAGAATTATCTGCGCTTCGACTTCGGCAAATCTTATTATCGCGACGTGCCGGTCATCGAGCTGATCAAGGAAAAATTGCCGGTTTCGATCTCGCTCGGCATTTGGATGACGCTCCTCTCCTATTTGATCTCGATTCCGCTCGGCGTCGCCAAGGCGGTGCGCGATGGCTCGCGCTTCGATGTCTGGACTTCGGCCGTGGTAATCATCGGCTATGCGATCCCGGGCTTTCTGTTTGCCATCCTGCTGATCGTGCTCTTTTGCGGCGGTTCATTCTGGCAAATCTTTCCGTTGCGCGGCTTAACGTCGGAAAACTTCGCCAGCCTGTCCCTGTTCGGGAAAGTGGGGGATTATCTCTGGCACGTGACGCTGCCGGTCCTCTCCTTGACGCTCGGCGCCTTTGCGACCGTGACTTTTCTCACCAAAAATTCTTTTCTCGACGAAATCCGCAAGCAATACGTCCAGACCGCGCGGATGAAGGGCTTGACCGAACGCAAGGTGCTTTATGGGCACGTGTTCCGCAACGCGATGATGATCGTCGTCGCCGGATTTCCCGGCGCCTTCGTCAACGCCTTCTTCAGCGGCTCACTGCTGATCGAGACGATCTTCTCGCTCGATGGTCTGGGACTTCTTTCCTATGAGTCGATCGTCGATCGCGACTATCCGGTGGTGTTTGCCAATCTTTATATCTTCGCGCTTCTCGGGCTCGTCGTGAATCTTTTGTCCGACCTCACCTACACTTGGATCGATCCGCGTATCGATTTCGAGACGCGGGAGGTCTAGCGATGATCTTGCCGGCGCTCTCTGGGCAAACTCCGAGCGAGTTCCGCGCGCTGGCGCCGCCGTTGGGGCGGCGCGGTCTGGTTCGCCTCACGCCGCTCAACCGCCGCCGGCTCAGCAACTTCCGCCGCAACCGGCGCGGATTCTGGTCGCTGTGGATCTTTCTCTTTTTTTTCGTGCTGTCGCTGTTTGCCGAGTTCATCGCCAACGACCGGCCGATCTTCGTCTCCTATAAAGGCGAGGATCTCTTTCCGATCTTTCACAACTATCCGGAAGCGAAATTCGGCGGCTTTCTCGCCGAGACCGATTATCGCGATCCCTTCATCACCAAGGAAATCGACGCGCACGGCTATATGATCTGGCCGCCGATCCACTATTCCTACAATACGATCGAAAGCGCCCTGCCGACGCCGGCGCCTTCGCCGCCGACATGGATGCTAAGTAAAGAACAATGCGAAAGGGCGGCGGCGCGCGTGCTGCCGCCTGGCAAGCCGAACCACGGCTGCGCCGACATTGAATGGAATTGGCTCGGCACCGACGACCAGGGCCGTGACGTGGTCGCGCGGCTGATCTACGGATTCCGTATCTCGGTTCTCTTCGGGCTGGCGCTCGCCTCGATCTCCTCCGTAGTCGGCGTGGCGGCGGGCGCGATCCAAGGTTATTTTGGCGGCTGGACCGATCTTATATTCCAGCGCCTGATCGAGATTTGGTCGTCGCTGCCGCACCTCTACCTGCTCATCATTCTCTCCTCGATCATCACGCCGAACTTCTTTGTCCTGCTCGGCATTCTGCTGCTCTTTTCCTGGGTGAACCTCGTGCACGTGGTGCGCGCCGAATTTCTGCGGGCGCGCAATTTCGAATATGTGACCGCGGCGCGGGCGCTGGGACTTTCGAATCCCCGGATCATGGTCAAGCACGTCCTGCCGAACGCGATGGTCGCGACGCTGACCTTTCTGCCGTTCGTCCTCACCGGCTCGATCACCACGCTAACCGCGCTCGATTTTCTCGGTTTCGGCCTGCCGCCCGGCTCGGCCTCGCTTGGCGAGCTTCTGCTACAAGGCAAGTCCAATCTTCAGGCGCCCTGGTTGGGGCTCACCGGATTCCTCGTCCTTGCCGTGATGCTGTCGCTGCTCGTATTCATCGGCGAGGCGGTGCGCGACGCTTTCGATCCGCGCAAGACGATTGGATAGGATATGGCGCCCCGCTTACTCGAGGTCCGCGATCTCTCGGTCACCTTCCGCCAGGAGGGACATGAATTCCGCGCCGTCGATGGCGTCTCGTTCGGCATCGAGGCCGGCCGAACCCTGGCGCTCGTCGGCGAATCGGGATCGGGAAAATCCGTCACGGCGCTTTCGATCCTCCGCCTCCTGCCGCACGGCGCCGGGTTCGAAGGCGAAGTGCTCTTCAAAGGCGAGGACATTCTCAAATGCCGCGACGCGCAACTGCGTTCGATCCGCGGCAACCAGATCACCATGGTCTTCCAAGAGCCGATGACCTCGCTCAATCCGTTGCATACGATCGAGAGGCAAATCGGCGAGATCCTCGAAGTCCACGGCGCCCGCAAGGGCCCCAAGCTGCAAAATCATATCGTCGATCTCCTCGGCGAGGTGGGCATTCCCGATCCCGCGCATCGGCTCTCCGCCTATCCACATCAGCTCTCCGGCGGACAGCGGCAGCGCGTGATGATCGCCATGGCGCTTGCCAACCGGCCGGATCTATTCATTGCCGACGAGCCGACCACCGCGCTCGACGTTACCGTGCAGGCGCAGATCTTGACGCTGCTCAAGGATCTGAAGGCGCGCTACAACATGGCGATGTTGTTCATCACTCATGACCTTTCGATCGTCCGCAAACTCGCCGACGACGTGGCGGTGATGCAGCAGGGCCGTATCGTCGAGATGAACAACGTCGAGGCGCTCTTCAAGGCGCCGCAGCATCCCTATACGAAAGCGCTACTCGCGGCCGAGCCGAAGGGCGTGCCGCCCAAGGCGGATTTTAGCTCGCCGGTGATCCTCGAGGCGCACGACGTGCGCGTGCACTTCCCGATCAAACGCGGCTTCCTGCGCCGCACGATCGGCTCGGTCAAGGCGGTCGACGGCATTTCGCTTAGCTTGCGCGAAGGGGAGACGATCGGCATCGTCGGCGAGTCGGGCTCCGGCAAAACGACCCTCGGGCTGGCGCTATTGCGGCTCATCAAATCGCAAGGGCCGATCGTTTATCTCGGCCGCCGCATCGACGGGCTGTCCTTCAAGGCGATGCGGCCTTTGCGCCGCGACATGCAGATCGTCTTCCAGGATCCATACGGCTCGCTTTCGCCGCGGCTCTCCATTGCCGACATCGTCGCGGAGGGCTTGACGGTCCAGAAGAAACTCAAATTCGAAGAGCGCCGCAAGATCGTCGCGCACGCGTTGGCCGACACCGGCCTCGACCCCGCAACGATGGACCGCTATCCGCACGAATTCTCGGGCGGTCAGCGCCAGCGCGTCGCCATCGCCCGCGCCATGGTGCTGGAGCCGAAGTTCGTGGTTCTCGACGAGCCGACCTCGGCGCTCGACATGTCGGTGCAGGCGCAGATCGTCGATCTCCTCCGCGAGCTGCAAATTCGGCGCAATCTCGCCTATGTCTTCATTAGCCACGATCTCAGGGTGGTACGCGCTCTCGCCAACGAAATCATCGTCATGCGCCACGGCAAAGTCGTGGAGCGGGGCGCGGCCACGGAGATCTTCGCCCATCCGCGCAGCGACTATACCCGCGCCCTATTCGCGGCAGCCTTTGCCATCGAGGCGAGTGACGCGGTCGCCCAGTAGCTCCCGCTCCGGCGAGTGCGATTTTCGACCACGGGCGTGACAAGTTGGCTATAAGCCATGTAACGCCGGGGCGGGCGGGGGCGAAGATCATTTGAGGGAGCGTGCGCGTCGATCGAGACAGCGAATGGAGCGCCTTACTACGCGCCGCCAATGCCGGAGATGCGCCGGCCTATCGGCGGTTGTTACAGCAATTGGCGCCCGTGCTGCGCAGTTTCGTGCGCCGCATGCTGGTGCGCGCCGGCGCTCCCGAGGCTGACGCCGAGGATATCGTGCAGGAGATCTTGCTGGCCATTCATACGAAGCGGAACACCTGGATCGAGACGTCTCCCGTCGCCCCTTGGGTGTTTACCATCGCGCGTCACAAGACGATCGACGCACTGCGCCGGCGCGGGCGGCGGATCGACGTGCCGATCGACGAGGTTGCCGAGAGCTTGGCATCCGAGCAGGGCGAGCCGAGCCTGATCGGCCTCTTCCTCGACCGCCACCTCGAAACGCTGCCGAACGTGCAGCGCAAAGTAGTCAAAGCCATCGCCGTCAGCGGCAACTCGATTGCCGAGGCGGCGGAGTCGCTGGCGATGAGCCGCGGCGCGGTGCGGGTCGCCTTGCATCGCGGCCTTGCCGCACTCGCGGCGCGAACCAAGGGATTCTAGATCGAGACGATGAGAACCGACGATTTGATCCGCGTGCTCGCCGCCGACCCAGAGGTTGAGAAGACGCCGCTGGCGCTGGCGCTCGTCTACGGTCTGCTGCCGGGAATTGTGGTGTCGATCGCGCTCTATGGCGTGCTGCTCGGGCCGCGCCCGCATCTCGCCGAGCTTTTTACCGAGCCGCGAATCCTCTTCAAGATTCTCTATCCGCTGGCGCTTTTCGCTTGCGCCGGACCGCTGGCTTTGCGGCTGGCGCGTCCGACGGGCGATCCGCGGCCGCTGGTTGTGCTGCTGGTTCTATGGCTTCTCGTACTTGCCGCCGCCGTCGGCATCGAACTTCTGGTTCTGCCGCCGGATCTCTGGCGGGCGCGGCTCATCGGCCACAATGCGGTCTTCTGCATGGTGATGATCCCGACGTTTGCGGCGGCCCCGCTCATCGGCGCGCTGATCGCGCTGCACCGCGGCGCGCCGAAAAACCCGAGCCTCGCCGGTGCTGGCGCGGGACTGCTTGCCGGCGCGTTCGCGGCAAGCCTCTATGCCACGCATTGCCCCGACGATTCGCCGCTCTTTGTGGCGACCTGGTATGTGCTGGCCGTCCTGATCGTCATGACGGTCGGAGCGATTGCCGGATCGCGGGTTCTGCGCTGGTGAGAGACCCAGTTGATCGATCGCAAGCGGCGCGGATCGCAGTCGTTGCTATACTTATATATGATGCATAGCCCCGAGGCGCCGCATCAGGCATGGCGCAACGGGGCGCAAGTCGCATTTTGCCTAGAAGGATTCGCCTGTGTTGCGACCCGGTCTACTCGCATTCGCGGCCGCTTCCGCTTTTCTGGGCGCGGCGCTCTATATCAACCTTGTCGAACAGCCGGCCCGGCTCGAACTCGACCCGAGTTCTTCCCTTGAAGAGTGGCGGCCAAGCAATCGGCGCGGCCTTCTCATGCTGGCGGTATTGGCGATCATATCCGCGCTGCTTGCCTATACGGACTACGCGCAGAGCGGCGACGTGCGCTGGATCATTGGCGGAACACTGCTGCTTGCGAGCTGGCTTTATGCCTATTTCGTGATGACGCCGGTGAACATCTGGCTCTATGCCGTTCCGCCGCGCCGGACCGTTCACGAGCTGATGCGCGAATGGGGCCTGCTCGAATGGGGACAAACTGCCATCGGCCTCTGCGCCTGGGCCGTATTCGTTTGGGTCTTGGCTCTGCCCGCTTGAAGCGCGATCAAGCCAACGCGTCGAATGATCACTATTCGATTGAGGATGGTGGGCGCGACAGGGATCGAACCTGTGACCCCTACGATGTCAACGTAGTGCTCTCCCGCTGAGCTACGCGCCCGCGCGGCGTTGACGCCCGCCGCGAGGATCGGGAGCCTATATCGGCTGCCGAGCGGCGGCGCAAGCCGCGCCGCTCACGCCGCAAGCAGGCGCTGGACCTCGTTGACGAGGTCCTTGAGGTGGAAGGGTTTCGAGAGGATTTTCGCCTGCCGCGGCGCGTGATTGTCGGGGTTGAGCGCCACAGCGGCGAAGCCGGTGATGAACATTACCTTGATCTCGGGGTCGAGTTCGGTCGCCCGGCGGGCGAGTTCGATGCCGTCCATCTCCGGCATGACGATGTCGGTGAGCAGCAGCTCGAACGGCTCTTCGCGCAGCCGGTTGTAGGCGGACAATCCGTTATCGAAGGAAGCGACGGAATAACCGGCGTTTTGCAGCGCTTTTGCCAGGAACCGGCGCATATCGTGGTCGTCTTCGGCGAGGAGAATCTTCGGATTTTGCGGGAAGGAGATCTCAGGCGTGTCGGTCATCATGGCCTCGGGAATACCCGCTTATCAGACCCGGGCTAGGTAAAAATCGAGTGAAAATCTAGGATCTTTGCGCTAACCAGTCGGGTTGGGGGACGATTCTGGAGCGGAGCAAGCGGGCGATGGACAGCGCCGCCTTCTGTTGCCAGACTGCTTCCAACCCCAAAGGCCGGGGAGTGGCACCGGCCAGGAGCAAGTTCGATGTCATCCGGTAGATTCGGCATCCGCCAGCCGCCACAGCCTGGGCTGCCCCATGAGCCCGAGCTCGATCCGCCTTTCGATGTGATCGAACCCGAGACGTTGACCTCGCCGCTCGTCTTCTCCTCGCCGCATTCGGGCTGCGTCTATCCGCGCCGCTTCCTAGCGAGCGCCCGTCTCGATGCGATGACCTTGCGTCGCTCGGAGGATGCCTACGTCGACGAATTGTTTGCCGGCGTCGTTGCCGGCGGCGCGCCGCTGGTTCGCGCCCGCTTTCCGCGCGCCTATCTCGACTTGAACCGCGAAGCCTACGAGCTCGATCCGCGGATGTTCGAAGGCCGCTTGCCAAGCTTTGCCAACACCCGCTCGGTTCGGGTCGCGGGCGGTCTCGGCACGATCGCGCGCGTCGTCGGCGATTCGCAGGAGATCTATGCGCAGCGCCTTAAGGTCGATGAAGCGCTGGCGCGGATCGAGAAGCTTTACAAGCCCTACCACCGATCCTTGCAGGACTTGCTCGGCCGCGCCCGTCAAAGCTTCGGTCTCGCGGTTCTGATCGACTGCCATTCCATGCCGTCGATTTCGACGTTGCCTTTGCCGGAAAGCGCCGATCGAAAGATCAAGGCCGACTTTGTTCTTGGCGACCGCTACGGAACGAGCGCGGCGATCGAGTTCGTCGATTGCGTCGAACACGAGCTGCAGCGTCTCGGCTATACCGTCCTGCGCAACAAGCCGTATGCGGGCGGCTTCATCACCGAACATTACGGTGACCCGCCGAGCCATTTCCACGCGATGCAGATCGAGGTGAACCGCGCTCTTTATATGGACGAGAAGAGCATGGCCAAAGCGGAGCGCTTCGGGCGCATCACCGCCGACCTCGCCGAAGTCGTCGCAACGCTCGCGCAGCGGATCGCTGCACGCTATGGTGGCACACGCGCCGCCGCCGAGTGATCGAAATTCGGTTGCACAAATTTCGGTTGCACCAATAAAGAGGCCGCCTGCGAAAACGCAAGCGGCCCAAGTCTAGGGAGGAAACGCCCAAGGAGGGCATCGGCGACAACCGGGTTGCCGCACCGCAATAATATGCACGTGCATCGCACAAAGCGCAAGTCCTGCTGACCTATTTTCCACGATCTGCGTCGGCGAGCCGCATCTCTCTCGTTAAAGCGTTGTTCTTGAACGCTCTTTGTTCTGTAGCCGTAGCCCTTGGCATTGTGGAAAGGAGCCGACGGATCGTGCTTGGAGGATTTCTCGATTCGGCGTTCGCCGCGGTCAGGTCTTCGCGGCACTTCGAAGAAGTAACATGACAGCCGTCGATTTCGCCGCCTTCATTGAACGGCTCGCCGACCTCGCCGGGCGCACCGTTCTGCCCTTCTTTCGCACCACCATCGGCGCGGAGGATAAGAGCCACGGTGGCGCCTTCGATCCGGTGACCGAAGCCGACCGCGCTGCCGAGGCCGCCATGCGCCGTCTCATCGGCGAAACCTTCGCGCAGCACGGCATCATCGGCGAGGAGTTCGGCGAGGAGCGCCCGGACGCCGAATACGTCTGGGTGATCGATCCGATCGACGGAACGAAAAGCTTTATTGCCGGCATTCCCACTTGGGGTTGTCTGATTGGTCTCATCCACAACGGCCGGCCGATCTACGGCCTGATGGCGCAGCCCTTCACGCGCGAAATTTTCTTCGGTGACGGGAGGGCGGCAAGTTGGTGCGGGCCTGGGCGCGATCAGGCAATCATTCAGCGCAAGCTGCGGACCCGCACCTGCGCCTCGCTTTCCCGCGCAACCTTGATGACGACTTCGCCGCTTCTCTATGCGCCGGAGGCGCTGGCGTCCTTTCGGCGCGTCGAGCAAACGGTACGGCTCTCGCGCTACGGCTGCGATTGCTACGCCTTCGCGATGCTCGCGGCGGGGCATGTCGATTGCGTCATCGAATCGGGCGTGAAGACCTACGACGTCGCGCCGCTGATCCCGATCATCGAGGGCGCTGGCGGAATATTCACTACATGGAGCGGCGGCGACGCGGCGCGCGGCGGCAACGTCATCGCCGCCGGTGATCCGCGCGTCCATGCCGCGGCTTTGAAACTGCTTGCCGAAGCTTAGGATGCCGCGGCCGAAGCCCACGGCCAGAAGCGCCGCGTTCTGCGCCGCGGCGTCGGCATTGAAGCAAGCGAAATTGCGAGCCGATCCTCGACGCCCGGAACGAATGCATCGAAGGCCGCCCAAAACTGGCTGCGAAAATCATCGCGCTCCATCAGGATGTCGTGGCGCGCATAGGGCAGGGTGATGAACCGGCCCGCCTTCAGACGGCCCGCGAAACGTTCGGTTGCGGGAGTCGAGACGATGCGGTCCGCGCCCGCCGCCATGACCAGAATTGGCGTCAGCGTGCGGCGCGGATAATCGGCATCTTCGAACTGCCGTATCAGCCGAAAGGCGGCATTCGTCCAACCGATCGTCGGGTCGCCGACGCCAAGCTGCGGCGCCGCTTTCAAGATTGCGGCGGTGCGTGCGTGCCGTACGGGGTCGGAAGTTAAGACGGTCTCGGCGAAAGATTGAAGGAAGACCGGCCGGCCGCGGCCGCCGGGGACGAAGGCGCCCCCTAGGCCTACAATATCGAGCCCTTCGAAGAGGATCCGCGCTCCGGTTTTGAGCGGCAAGCGGTAAACGTCGATCATCGGCGAAGTCACGACGATCCGCGCAAACGGCGAGCGCCCGGCGCGCGCCTGCTGGATCAGAATGGCCGCCGCCATGCAGTGGCCGAGCGCAAACCAGGGTCGTGGGCACAGCGCTTCGAGCACTTGCTCGCTGAGCGCGTCGAGATCGCGCTCGTAAATTTCGAAATCGTCGATGTGGCCTTTGCGCCGGTTGCGGAGCTGGCGTTCCGAGAGCCCTTGGCCGCGCCAATCCAAAGCGACTACGGCAAAGTCGCGGGCCAGTAGTTCGCTGATCGTCTCGAAATATTTTTCGATAAATTCGGCGCGGCCGGGCAGAACCACGACCGTGCCGCGCGGCGCGGCTGCTGCGGCCCAGCGCGCCACACGCAACTTGGCGCCGTCGCGGGTGGTGAGCCCGACGAGCACGGCGCCCTCGGGAACAGGGTTCTCCGGTATCGCGACGAGTTCCATGCGCTAAGCCTCGCTGGGATGCTCCCCGGCTACCTAGGCGTTTTCGCTGGCTTGTTCCAGCACCCTTGCGCCGAGGCGGCGAGCCGCCCCTTGCGGGCGGCAAATTCGTCACCCACATCAAAGCTGCGCGCGCCAGATGGGCGCGCAAACCCGGGGTAGGCCAGGGCAAAATGCCGGCTCTCCTCGCATTCGCTTCAATGGAGGATGAAAATGCGTCAATTGGATCTTTCCCCCCTATACCGCTCCACGGTCGGCTTCGATCGCCTGTTGAACCTCGTGGATCAAGCCACTGGATTCGAGGCCTTTCCGTCCTATCCGCCTTACAATATTGAACGCACGGCGGAGGATGCCTACCGAATTACCGTTGCGGTCGCCGGCTTTTCCGAGAAGGAGCTGTCGATCGAAACGCGAGAGAACAGCGTAATCATCCGCGGCTCGAAGGAAGCGCGCGCCGAGCCGGAAGAAGGCAGCGGGCGCGAAGTCCTCTACCAGGGCATCGCCGCACGCGCTTTCGAGCGCCGCTTCCAGCTTGCCGACCATGTCTACGTGAAGGGCGCAAGCCTCGAAAACGGGCTCCTGCACGTCGATCTCATCCGCGAGCTTCCCGATACGCAGAAGCCGCGCCAGGTTCCGATCACTCGGCCGGCTCCAAAGGTAGTCGAAAGGGAAACCAAAGCTGCTGCCTGATCTTGCAGCGAAACATGGCCGGCTTGTCCGGCCCAATTGGGGCGTCGTCTGCGGCGCCCTTTTTATTGCGCGGTGCGGAGCGGCGGTTTCTCGTCGATCGCCTTGTCCTGCACGGATTGCGTCTGGGGTTTGGCTTTGCCAGCCATCCCGGCGAACCTCGGCTTCTTGGGAAGAACGGCCAATTTCGTATTCTCGATGATGTTGCCGCGATAGGCGTCGAAGACGAGCCGGTGCGTCAGCCCGTGCACATCCTCAGCTTCGGCCAGGTAGATGCGATCTTTGCGGCGTGGCACGGCGATCAGATGAAAGCCGAGTGCCGCGACCCGGCGGCGGATCTCGGCCAGAGGCAGCACTCGATAGGTCTCGCTCGGTTGCAGCGAGGGCGACGGCGGCGACGGCGGCATCTCCCCTGCCGCGACCCGCCCCGGCGGTACCGGCGCCGGATAGCCGTCATAATAGGGGTAGCTCCAAGGTGCGTATTGCGCCTCGGCCGTTGGCATCGGCAACATCGCGAACCCCAGGAGGGCTGAAATGAGCGCCAATCCCGTCTGCCAGTGGATCGCCTGATCTTCGGAGCTCATGGGTCTCTCTGTTCTGGCTTTGGCGCTGCTACGCCAACTCTACCCTCAGCAAGGAATTCGGCGAAAGTCGGCAGGTATTGCGGCGGGGATGGGATCGCATTCCGGGCTCCCGAACCAGGAATTGCGCGCCCGGCACCGTGGTCCCTCCGGGATTTTGCCGCAAGCAGAGTGGCAGAAGGCGCCCGCCGCGGGCAACGCCCTCTGGAGGTGGACCGGGTTTTGCTTCGATCGCAAAGGAAAGCGCCTCGCAAGCGCTGCGCTGGCCTGCGGTGCGGCCAAAGCGGATATGTCCTTGCGGCAAAGAGCATGATCGAAATGCACGCGGCGGCGTTCAATTTAGAACCGAAGGTCCGCGGCATACCTTGTAATTTTCCGGAGATTTGCAATATTTACTGTGCGGCAATAGGACAGCTTTACTGACCTATTTGGATCGGCAAGCATCTGCCGCGCCGGATCACGGCGAACCGATCCGTTCATTTGCATCTCCGATACGAGGCAAAAGGCCCCTCGCGGCGGGTTTAGGGACGGGCATGACAACGGCTTCGAAGCACAAAAAGCCAAAGTGGGGGCGCGGCGCGGTCGGCCGCGATCCCGGCCTGCCGCCCGAGCAGGGGCTCTATGCGCCGCAATACGAACACGATTCCTGCGGCGTTGGCTTCATCGTCGACATGCACAACCGCAAGTCGCAAGATATCATCGCCAAAGGGCTCGAAATCCTCATCAATCTCGACCATCGTGGCGCCGTCGGCGCGGATCCGAAGGCGGGCGACGGCTGCGGCATTCTGGTGCAGATCCCGCACCGTTTCTTCGCGGCCGCGGCACTGGGCTTTGCTCTGCCGGAGCCCGGCGAATATGCGATCGGCCAGGTCTTCCTGCCGCGCGATCCCGAGGGCCGCGGCATCGTCATGGCGCTCATCGAAAAGACCGTCGCCGACGAGGGCCAGATCTTCCTTGGCTGGCGCGACGTTCCGTTGGATAACACCGGGCTGGGCGAAAGCGTCAGGCCGACCGAGCCGGTAATCAAGCAATTCTTCGTCCAGCGTGGCGCCAACGCCGGCAAGCCCGGCGCCAACCACGACGTTTTCGAGCGCCGCCTGTTCATCCTGCGCAAGGCGATCTCCAATGCGGTTTTTGCGCTGCGCGATCCGCGCACCGCCCAATTCTATCCGGTTTCGCTCTCGTCGCGCACGCTCGTCTACAAAGGCCTGCTGCTCGCAACCCAGCTCGGCGATTACTTCAAGGATCTGCGGCATCCGCTGTTCGAGTCGGCGCTCGCCTTGGTGCACCAGCGCTTTTCGACCAACACGTTCCCGACTTGGTCGCTCGCCCATCCCTATCGGATGGTCGCCCACAACGGCGAGATCAACACGCTGCGCGGCAACCTCAACTGGATGGCGGCGCGGCAGGCCTCGGTTGCCTCGGATCTGTTCGGCAACGACATCAAGAAGCTTTGGCCGATCTCCTACGAAGGCCAATCCGATACGGCCTGTTTCGACAATGCGCTCGAATTCCTCGTCCAAGGCGGCTATTCGCTCGCTCACGCGATGATGATGCTGATCCCGGAGGCATGGGCCGGCAATCCGCTGATGGATGAGGATCGGCGCGCCTTCTACGAATATCACGCGGCGCTGATGGAGCCGTGGGACGGTCCCGCCGCCGTCGCCTTCACCGACGGTCGGCAGATCGGTGCGACGCTCGATCGCAACGGCCTGCGTCCGGCGCGCTATGTCGTCACCGACGACGGATTGGTGGTGATGGCCTCCGAAGTCGGCGTTCTGCCGATTCCGGAAGGCAAGATCGTCACCAAATGGCGCTTGCAACCCGGCAAGATGCTGCTTGTCGACCTTGAAGAAGGACGCATCGTTTCCGACGACGAGATCAAAGCGCAGCTCGCCCGGATGAATCCTTATGGCGCGTGGCTCAAGCGCAGCCAGATCAAGCTCGAAGAGCTGACGCCCGTGGCGCCGCGCACGACGCGCAGCGACGTTTCGCTGCTCGATCGCCAGCAGGCCTTCGGCTATACGCAAGAAGACGTGAACCTGCTCATGGAGCCGATGGCGGCCACGGGGCAGGAGGCGGTGGGCTCGATGGGCAACGACACGCCGATCTCGGCGCTGTCGTCGAAATCGAAGCTTCTCTACACCTACTTCAAACAAAATTTCGCGCAGGTGACGAACCCGCCGATCGATCCGATCCGCGAGGAACTCGTCATGAGCCTGGTCTCGTTCATCGGCCCGCGCCCCAACATTTTCGACCACGCCGGCAACGCCAAACGCAAGCGGCTCGAAGTCAAACAGCCGATCCTGACCAACGGCGATCTCGAGAAGATCCGCGCCATCGGCATGGTTGAGGACACGTTCGATACGCGCACCCTCGACATCACCTATCCGGCCGACGCCGGCGCCGAGGGCATGGGCGAGGCGCTGAACCGACTTTGCAGCCGCGCCGAGCAGGCGGTCCACAGCGGCTATACGATCATCATTCTCTCCGACCGCCTCGTCGGGCCGGACCGGATTCCCATTCCCTCGTTGCTCGCCACGGCGGCCGTGCATCATCACTTGATCCGCAAGGGATTGCGCACCTCGGTCGGTCTTGTGGTCGAGACCGGCGAGGCGCGCGAGGTGCATCACTTCTGTTTGCTTGCCGGCTACGGCGCCGAGGCGATCAATCCTTATCTCGCGTTCGAGACGTTGAGCGCGATCGCCGGCGATTTCCCGGAAGAAGTCGACGCGCACGAAGCCCTCAAGCGCTACATCAAGTCGATCGACAAGGGCCTGCTCAAGGTCATGTCGAAGATGGGCATCTCGACCTATCAGTCATATTGCGGCGCGCAGATCTTCGACGCCGTCGGCCTCGCCGCGGATTTCGTCGACCGTTATTTCACCGGCACCGCTTCGCGGATCGGCGGGATCGGGCTTGCCGAGGTCGCCGACGAAACCTTGCGCCGCCACCGAAACGCTTTCGGCGACGCGCCGATCTATCGCAACGCCCTCGACGTGGGCGGCGATTACGCTTTCCGCATTCGCGGCGAGGCGCATTGCTGGACGCCGCAGTCGGTCTCGCTGCTCCAGCACGCGGTGCGCGGCAATGCGCAGGATAAATACCGCGCCTACGCGGCGCTGCTCAACGATCAGGAGCCGCATCCGCTCAATATCCGCGGTCTCTTCCGCATCAAGACCGCGGAAGAGGACGGCAGACAACCCGTGCCGCTCGACGAGGTCGAGCCGGCGGCTTCGATCGTGCGTCGTTTCGCGACGGGCGCGATGTCCTTTGGCTCGATCTCGCGCGAGGCGCACACGACGCTCGCTATCGCCATGAACCGCATCGGCGGCAAATCGAATACCGGCGAGGGCGGCGAGGAATCGGATCGCTTCAAGCCGTTGCCGAACGGCGATTCGATGCGCTCGGCGATCAAACAGGTGGCCTCGGGCCGGTTTGGCGTCACGGCCGAATATCTCGTCAATTCCGACATGATGCAGATCAAGATGGCGCAAGGCGCCAAGCCCGGCGAGGGCGGCCAATTGCCCGGCCACAAGGTCGACGCGGTGATCGCCAAGGTGCGTCACTCGACGCAGGGCGTCGGGCTGATCTCGCCGCCGCCGCATCACGACATCTATTCGATCGAAGATTTGAAACAGCTCATCTTCGACTTGAAGAACGTCAACCCGCTGGGCGGTGTCTCGGTCAAACTAGTCTCCGAGGTCGGAGTCGGCACGGTCGCGGCCGGTGTCTCCAAGGCGAAGGCCGACCATGTGACGATCTCTGGGTTCGAGGGCGGCACCGGCGCTTCGCCTCTCACCTCGATCAAACATGCCGGCAGCCCGTGGGAGATCGGGCTTGCCGAGACGCATCAGACGCTTGTCTTGAACCGGCTGCGTTCGCGCATCACCGTGCAGGTCGACGGCGGGGTCAGGACTGGGCGCGACGTGGTGGTCGGGGCTTTGCTCGGCGCCGACGAATTCGGCTTTTCAACCGCGCCGCTGATCGCCGCGGGCTGCATCATGATGCGCAAATGCCACTTGAACACCTGTCCGGTCGGCGTTGCGACGCAGGATCCGGTGCTGCGCAAGCGCTTCGTCGGGCAGCCCGAGCACGTCATCAATTTCTTCTTCTTCGTTGCCGAGGAAGTGCGCGAATGGATGGCGAAGCTCGGCTACCGCAGCTTCAATGAGATGATCGGGCAGATGCAGATGCTCGACAAAGAGCAGCTGGTCGAACATTGGAAGGCGCGGGGTCTCGATTTCTCCAAGCTCTTCCATAAGCCGCGCGCGGCCGACCCGCGGGCGATCTACAATTCGACGCGGCAGGACCACGGGCTCGACAACGTCCTCGATCGGCGGCTCATCGCCGAAGCGGAGGCGGCGATCGCTTGCGGCGCCAAACTGCGGATCGAATCGAAGATCCGCAATTCGGATCGCGCCACGGGCGCCATGCTATCGGGCGAGATCGCCCGTCTCTATGGCCATGCCGGGCTACCCGCCGAGACGATCCACGTGCGCTTTACGGGCACGGCGGGACAGAGCTTCGGCGCTTGGCTCGCGCACGGCGTAACGCTCGAACTCGAAGGTCAGGCCAACGACTACGTCGGCAAGGGGTTGTCGGGCGGACGCCTCATTATCTACCCGCCCGCCAACGCCCGCATCGTGGCGGAGGAATCGATCATCGTCGGCAATACGGTTCTCTACGGCGCGATTGCCGGCGAATGCTATTTCCGCGGCGTCGCCGGCGAACGTTTCGCGGTGCGCAACTCCGGCGCCATCGTCGTCGTCGAAGGCACCGGCGACCACGGCTGCGAATATATGACCGGCGGCATCGTGGTGGTGATCGGCAAGACCGGCCGCAACTTCGCCGCCGGCATGTCGGGCGGCATCGCCTATGTGCTCGACGAGGACGACAGCTTTGCCGAGCGCTGCAATCTCGCGATGGTGGAACTGGAACCCGTCGCCGAGGAAGAAGAGCTGATGCAGAAGAGCTATCACCAGGGCGGCGATCTCGACTTCCACGGCCGCGTCGATGTGATGGGCGACATGACCCGCTACGACGCCGAGCGTCTTCACCAGCTCATTGCGAACCATGCGGCTTACACAGGATCGGCGCGGGCGCGCATGATCCTCGAGCGCTGGGACGAATATAAAGGCAAGTTCCGCAAAGTGATGCCGGTCGAATATCGCCGCGCGCTCGCCGAGCTCATGGCGCGCGAGGACGAGGCCCCGCTTCTCGCCGCGGCCGGCGAATAAATTCGACGTTGTACGAACCCTCTCCCTGTGGGAGAGGGTGGTCGGCGGAGCCGACCGGGCGAGGGGTAACAATGGTGCGAGGTTCGGCACGATCGTAACCCCTCATCCGCCCCGCTCCCGCGGGGCACCTTCTCCCATAGGGAGAAGGCTGCGTGCCCACCTTTAGTCGGGACTGACATGGGAAAAGTCACGGGCTTCCTGGAGATCGATCGGCGCGACCGGCGCTATGTGCCGGCCTCCGACCGTATCCGCCACTACAAAGAATTCATGATCCCGCTGTCGGAGGAAGCGACGCGGGACCAGGCGGCGCGCTGCATGACTTGCGGCATCCCCTATTGTCACAACGGTTGCCCGGTCAATAACCAGATCCCCGATTGGAACGATCTCGTCTATCGCGCCGATTGGGAAGAAGCCTCGCGTAATCTTCACTCGACCAACAATTTCCCGGAGTTTACCGGCCGCATCTGCCCGGCGCCGTGCGAGGCCGCTTGCACGTTGAATCTCATCGAAAGTCCGGTGACGATCAAGACGATCGAATGCGCCATTGCCGACCGCGCTTTGGCGAGCGGCTGGGTGAAGCCAGAGCCGTCGGAACGGCGCACCGGCAAGCGAGTGGCGGTCGTCGGCTCCGGACCTTCCGGACTTGCTTGCGCACAACAGCTCGCCCGCGCCGGCCATGAGGTGCACGTCTTCGAAAAAAACCTGAAGCCCGGCGGCCTGCTGCGCTACGGCATTCCCGACTTCAAGATGGAGAAACATCTGATCGACCGCCGCGTCCAGCAGATGGAGGGCGAAGGCGTAACGTTCCACGGCGGCGTCAACGTCGGCGTTGACCGCGATCCCGCCGAGCTTGTCGAAGAGTTCGACGCCGTAGTTCTCGCCGGCGGCGCCGAAAAGCCACGCGACCTGCCGATCCCGGGCCGCGATCTCGCCGGCATTCATTTCGCGATGGATTTTCTGCCGCAGCAGAACCGCCGGATCAGCAAAGAGCCGTTCGAGACCAATCTGCCGATTCTCGCCGGCGGCAAACACGTCATCGTCATCGGTGGCGGCGACACCGGCTCGGATTGCATCGGCACGTCGGTGCGCCAGGGCGCGGTAAGCATTCTGCAGCTCGAAATCATGCCGATGCCGCCGGAGCACGAAGACAAACTTCTGACCTGGCCGGACTGGCCGATGAAGCTGCGCACCTCGTCGAGTCACGAGGAGGGTGTGAAGCGAGACTTCAGCGTGCTTACCAAAGAATTCCGCGGCGAAAACGGCGCTGTGAAAGAGCTCGTCTGCGTGCGCCTCGACGACAAGATGAAAGAGATCCCCGAAAGCGCCTTCGCGATCGAAACCGATCTCGTGCTGCTCGCCATGGGCTTCGTGTCGCCGCTGCACGAAGGGCTGCTCGATCGGCTCGGCGTCGCCTACGATGCGCGCGGCAACGTCGCCGCCGACACGCTGCAGTACCAATCCTCGCTGCCCAAGGTCTTCGCCTGCGGCGACATGCGGCGCGGCCAATCGCTGGTCGTCTGGGCGATCCGCGAGGGAAGACAAG
>JBOHJJ010000043.1:0-12376 GCA_050728495.1 Methylovirgula sp. | reverse complement strand
GGCGGCATGCCGATGCCAAGCCCGGAAGAAATGGCGGCGTTGCAAAAGCAGATGGGGCAGGGCGCGCCGAATCTGCCCGAACTGGCGCCCGACATCTTCGGCAAAGGCGCCAAGCTGCCCGGCCTGCCTGGACTTGGCGGCGGCAAATTGCCGGGCCTTGGCGGCTTCAATCCATTCGGGGAGAAGAAGAAGTGACCATTCTCCATGACGATCGACTGCTAGAAATTCTCTGAGAAAGGAAAACCAATGTCTCTCAAAATTCGCCTATCGCGCGGCGGCGCCAAGAAGCGCCCGTTCTATCGCGTGGTGGTCGCCGATTCGCACGCGCCGCGCGACGGGCGCTTCATCGAACGAATCGGCATTTTCGATCCGCTGAAAGCCAAAGATGCCGCCGACCGCCTCGTGCTCGACAAAGAAAAGGCGCTGGCCTGGATCGCCAAGGGCGCGCAGCCGACGGACCGCGTCGCGCGCCTGCTCGATTCGCTCGGCGCGCTGAAGCGCGAGCCGCGCAACAATCCGCAGAAGGCGCAGCCCAAGAAGAAGGCGCAGGAGCGCACCGCGGCCGCCGCCAAGAGCGCGGAATCCGCGGAAGCTCCGGCCGCGCCGGCGGCGTAAGCCGATGCCGAAGAGCCGGCAATCCGAGCCGCCGCCCGCCGAGAAGCGCGTTCTCGTCGGACGCATCGGCGCGACGCATGGCGTCAGCGGCGCGGTGCGGCTGCTCTCCTTCACAGAGGGTCCGCAGGCAATCGGCACGTATGGCGTGTTAACCGATGCACAGGGCGCACGCTTCGAAATCGTCGCGCTGCGGCCGCTCAAGGACGATCTGGTCATCGCGCACTTTGCCGGGATCGCCACGCGCGAGGCCGCCGAGGCATTGAACGGTACGGAACTCTATGTCGCCCGAACTTCGTTGCCGGCGGCGGCGGAAGAAGAATTCTATCACGCCGATCTCATCGGACTTGCGGCGCACAATCCGGCGGGCGAACACATCGGACGCGTCGTCAACATGCTCAATTTCGGCGGCGGCGACATTCTGGAAATCGAGCCTCGCGATCGCGGCGAAACCCTGCTCGTCCCCTTCACCAAGGAGGCGGTTCCGAGCATCGACGTGAAAGCCGGCCGCATCGTCATTCTCTCGCCGGTTGAGATCGAAGCGGAGACATCGTTGGAATCGGATCTCGCGCCGCGCTCCGCGCCGCGCGCCTCGTCTCGGTAGCGCCATGTGGCGGGCGACCGTCTTCACGCTCTTCCCCGAGATGTTTCCGGGGCCGCTCGGCGTCTCGCTTGCCGGCGATGCGCAGGCGCGCGGGCTCTGGAACTTGCAGACCATCGATATTCGCGCGCACGGCATTGGCCGGCATCGTAGCGTTGACGATACCCCGGCCGGCGGCGGCGCCGGCATGGTGATGCGCGCCGACGTGCTTGCCGCGAGCCTCGACGCCAATCTCGTGTCCGACGATCCGCGCCCGCGTCTGTTGATGAGCCCGCGCGGCCGGCCGCTTACGCAGCCGCGTGTGCGCGAACTCGCGGCGGGCGGCGGCGCGATCCTGGTCTGCGGCCGTTTCGAAGGCGTCGACGAACGGGTGATCGAGGCGCGCGGGCTGGAGGAGGTTTCGATCGGCGATTATGTCCTTTCGGGCGGCGAGCTTGCCGCGATGGTACTTCTCGACGCCGCTGTCCGTTTGCTGCCCGGCGTGATGGGCAAGGAAGCGTCCGCCGCCGAGGAAAGCTTCGAAGACGGCCTGCTCGAATATCCGCAATATACGAAGCCGCGCGAATTCGAGGGCCGCGTAATTCCTGATGTGCTGCTCTGCGGCGATCACGCCAAGATCGCCGCCTGGCGTAAGGCGCAGGCGCTGGCGCTTACCAAGGCCCGACGGCCGGATTTGGCGCGGGACCCTGAGAAAAAGGGCTAAGCGAAACACAACAATCCTTCTCGTTCAGGAGAGGCTGGCGGGAAGGATCAATCGCCCATTAGATGCAGCGCGATCTCGCGCCGATGTGGCGCACGGCGGTGCTCGAAGAGATAGACTCCCTGCCAGGTGCCGAGCAGCATGCGCCCCGATTCGACCGGAATGGAAAGCTGCGTCTGAGTCAGCGCGGCGCGGATATGGGCCGGCATGTCGTCCGGCCCTTCGATCTCGTGCACGTACCGCCCGCCTCGCTCCGGCGCGAGCTCCTCGAAGAAAGCTTCGAGATCCTTGCGCACGTCGGGATCGGCGTTCTCCTGGATCAGCAGCGAAGCCGAGGTGTGCAGGCAGAAGACCGTGAGCAGCCCGGTTGCGATCGTTTGCGCGCCGAGCCAGGCGCGGATCGACTCGGTAATATCGACGAGCCCTTTGCCTTGTGTTGCGACGTGCAGCCGATGCAGCGCCTGGCGCATCAATCGTCTTCGCCGAATCTTTTGGCGACGAGCGCGCCGATCGCATCGAGCACTTCGGCCGCGTCGCGGCCTTTCGCGGTAAGCGTGATCGTCGAGCCGACGCCGGCAGCGAGCGTCAATATGCCCATGATCGAGGTGCCGCCGACGGTCTCGCCGCAACGGCTGACCGTCACCTCGGCGGCGAAGCTTTCGATGCACTGGACGAGCTTCGCCGTGGCGCGCGCGTGTAAGCCGCGGCGGTTGAGAATCTCAAACTCGCGCACAAGCGGTTCGTCCGGCGCCAAGCCGATCCCGTTCTTTGAAATTGAGCCTTTGTTCATTTCCCGCCGAGCACGCGACTTGCGATATAGATATACTTGCGGCCAGCATCCTGGGCCTGCAAGACGGCCTCTTCGAGACTCAACCCGTCGCGGATGGAGGCAAGCTTGATGAGCATCGGCAAGTTGATGCCGGCGACCACTTCGACATGACCGCCGTTCATTACTGAAATCGCCAGATTGGATGGGGTGCCGCCGAACATATCGGTCAAGATCACGACGCCGACGCCGCTATCGACATGCTTAACGGCGGTCAGGATCTCCTTGCGGCGTTGCTCCATGTCGTCGTCGGGACCGACCGAGACGGTGGCGATCTGCTTCTGCGGGCCGACGACGTGTTCCAGCGCCGCGCGGAACTCCTTCGCCAGATCGCCGTGGGTCACGAGGACCATTCCAATCATCGAAAGCACCGGTTCATTCGCCAACTCCGTGCGCAATCGCTGCTAACGTGCGTCAGCATGCACGACTCGGCGCTCGCGCCCGACGACATCGCCGCCGGCGCCTGATCCTCACCACATCTGCATAAAAATCCGATTGCGGACGCAAAACCGGAGTCCGTGTTGGCTTGTCGACATGTAGGGGCGCCATTTTGTGCGTTGCGGTGAAATTCGCAAGCGAAATGACCGGAAGGTGCGTCAGATTGTCTCAGTCTGCCGCAGCCGGGCTAGAATGACGAGGGCGGAGTCATAGGCGGCGGCGTCCTTGCGCAGGCTAAGGACGGGGAGACCGACGCCGCAAAGCTCGACACGCTCCTCGACGCCCGGATAGCGGGTCGTATCCCGGGGGGCGAGGAGGTCCACGACCAGGCGCGCCACGGCCGCGGGCTCGTAGTCCATCTCGAGAATTCCTTGTCCGCGGCGCTCGATCTTGCCGCCGATTCGGGCATGGCCGCGCGCGATCAGCCGGCCGCCGCAGCGGCGAAGTTCGATGCGGTCGTCGCCGACAAGCCGCGCGAATCGTCCGCTCCGCTCGGCGGCGGCAATTAAGCCGAGAGCCAAGCTGCTTTTGCCGGCGCCGGATGCGCCACGAATGAGGATTCCCGATTCGCCGACCACAACGGCGCTGGCGTGGATCGAGATGGGACCGGAATCGTCCGACGCGGCGAGGGTGTTCACTTCACCGCCCGCAGCCAGACGACGAAACGGGCACCGAGCACCTGCGGCGGACCGCCGCCTGTCGCGGGAACGAGCCGATTCATGGCGCGGATGCGTCCGCCATGCGCCTCGATGATCTGCCGGGAGATTGACAGGCCAAGGCCGGAATTCTGACCGAACCCTTGGCACGGCCGGTCGGTGTAGAAGCGTTCGAAGATGCGTTCGAACGCATCGGCAGGAATTCCCGGTCCGTCGTCGTCGACGACGATCTCAAATCCGTCGACCGGTACGTTGTTCTCGAAGCCGGCTTTGGCCGGACGCAGCGTGACATGCACGCCGCCGCCGGGCTTGGAGAACGACTTGGCATTGTCGATCAGATTATTGAACACTTGGCCGAGGCGCGAATCATGGCCCATCGCCTTAAAGCCCTTCTTGCGCCCATCCTCGTTCTGCCAATTCCGGGCGATGTCGAGCGTGACGGGGATGCTGTCCTGTTCGACGTGGTTGGTCATTTCGACCACAGTGCTCAGGACGCGGGCCAGATCGACCGGCGCCACGTCGGCGCGCGCCAGCTCGGCGTCGAGGCGCGAGGCGTCCGAGATGTCGCTGATTAGCCTATCGAGTCTGCGCACGTCGTGTTTGATGATGGCGAGCAATCGCTGCTGCGATTCTTCGGAGCGGGCGATCGGCAGCGTTTCGACGGCACTGCGCAGCGAAGTCAGCGGATTTTTCAGTTCGTGCGCGACATCCGCGGCAAAACTCTCGATCGCTTCGATGCGATTATAGAGAGCCCGCGTCATGTCGCGCAGCGCACCGGAAAGGTGGCCGATCTCGTCGGCCCGGTAGGTGAAATCGGGAATCTCCTGGCGCGATTTGATGCCGCGCCGCACCCGTTCTGCCGCTTCCGCCAGCCGGTGCATCGGCTCGGCGATCGTCCCGGCGAGAAAGAAGGACAAGAGCAGCATGATCGCCGCCGAAACCAGGAAGATACGGATGATCGCCCAACGCTCGGAGGCGATGATCGCGTCGATGTCACCGCCCAGGGTCGAGAGCAGCAAGGCGCCACGCACGGTGCGCAGCAACTCGATCGGCACGGCGACCGAGACGATTGTTTCGCCCTTGGCGTTGACGCGCACAACCGATTGCGCGATGCCGTTCAACGCTTGCGCGACTTCCGGATAGGTCTTGCCGTTGGCGACGCCGATGTCTCGGTAGAGCGGCAGATCGGTGTGATCGAAGCGGCCTTTCAGCGCGCTCCAGGCACGCTCGAGGAAGGACGGCGGATCTTCGCTCTGCGCCGGCAGATCATGGTGCAGAATGTTGGCGCGATCGACGAGCGAGCGCGAGTCGAGGAGCAGATAGCCGCTGCGATCGTAGATGCGAGCGCGTGTACGAGTCGGCGAGACGAGCCGCCGCAGCACCGGTCCGATCCGTTCCGGGTTGATCGAGAACTCGAGCGAGGGACGGCTTTCCTCGGAGAGGCCGTAGCTTTCGCCCGGCGCGAGTTGCAGGAGCTTTTCGGGATCAATGGTGATCGAGTCGGTGTCGACCGTCGCCGACGCGGCGACCGCCGCGGCAATGATCTCGCCTTGCGTCTGTAGGCTTTGCACGCGCGCGTCGATCAGGCCTTCGCGGAACTGGTTGAGATAGAGAAAGCCGACGAGGAGGGCGACGAGACCGCCAAGGTTGAGGACGACGATGCGGCGGGTGAGAGAAGACGAAAAACGCGTCGCCACGGCGCGTTGGATATTGCGCGCGTGTTGCACCAGGCTCCAGCCCAGCGTGCGCCGTATGGTTTCGGGCGGCGCGTCGATGGACCGATCGAATTGCGTGTCTTGCGCTTCGACGCTCATTCAACCTCTCGTCGCCATGCCCGGGAATGCGCGAAACCGCTCAGCTTCCGCGCCGATGAGTTCGCTCTCATTACTCCTTGAAGCGATAGCCAACGCCATAGAGGGTTTCGATCATTTCGAAATCGTCATCGACAGCTTTGAACTTCTTACGTAGCCGCTTGATGTGGCTGTCAATCGTCCGGTCGTCCACGTAGACCTGGTCATCGTAGGCGGCATCCATCAGAGCGTTGCGGCTCTTCACGACGCCGGGACGCGTGGCGAGCGCCTGTAAGATCAGGAATTCTGTGACGGTCAGCGTCACCGCTTCGTTCTTCCACGTGCAGGTGTGGCGCTCGGGATCCATTTTGAGCTGTCCGCGCTCAAGGATCTTGGCTTCGGATTCTTTCTGCGCCGCCGCCTCCTTGGGGTTAGCACGCCGCAGAATGGCACGCACGCGTTCGACCAGGAGCCGCTGCGAAAAGGGTTTGCGGATGAAATCGTCGGCGCCCATCTTGAGGCCGAACAATTCGTCGATCTCCTCGTCCTTGGAGGTGAGGAAAATAACCGGGAGGTCGGATTTCTGCCGCAGCCTGCGCAGCAGCTCCATGCCGTCCATGCGCGGCATCTTGATGTCGAAAATGGCGAGATCGGGCGGATTGGTCTTTAGTCCATCGAGCGCAGTGGACCCGTCCGTATAGGTCTGCACCCGATAGCCCTCGCCCTCCAGCGCAATGGAGACTGAGGTGAGGATGTTGCGGTCATCATCGACCAGGGCGATCGTCGGCATCAAGTCTCCTAACCTGGTGAACCTGTTTCTGCTAGGAGGCTTCTTGAGCCGCCCGCAAGGTGCGATCGTCAGCACGTGGCACTCCGTACGACCGAAGCGTTCGGGGCACGGTGGAGCGGGCGAAACCTGTTCGAGCTTGAGGGCCGAAATGTGACCATGCGCCCACCCTCTACCTAACGCATACCATTATAACTATGGGGGAATCTACCCTTCAACGCTTCAATTTTGCGGCTTGAAGCCGAAAAAGCCGCCGCAACGCCGAAAAAGGCAAGTTAGTTGAGTCCATTCACTATCGATAATTCTCCGCCCGCGGCTGGCAAATTCGATGCCGTGGGCGAAGCCAAGCTCTTGCTACGCACCACGCGTTCGGCGGCGCTCGCCACGCTGGTTCCGGATTCCGGACAACCCTTCGCAACGCTCGTCAACATCGCGACTGCGCCTGATGCAACTCCCATTTTGCTGCTCTCCGAGCTAGCCGCGCATCGTCGTCATCTTGGCGCCGATCCGCGCCTCTCGCTGCTCCTCTATGCACCGGGCCGTGGCGATCCTTTGGCGCATCCGCGTCTCACGATTCTGGGCCGCGCGCGGCGCATCGAGGAAGCGGAGCACCGCGCCGCGGCGCGGGAGCGATTTCTTGCCCGTCATCCGAAGTCCGAACTCTATGCCGACTTCCCCGACTTTTCGTTCTTCGAAGTCGAGATGGAGAACGCGCATCTGAACGGCGGCTTCGCGCGCGCGGCATCGCTCGACCCCGAACAAATTCGCACGGCGGTGAACGATGCCGCTGAGGTAGTCGCCTTGGAGGCCGCCGCGACCGTCCATATCAATACCGATCATCCCGATGTTCCGGGACTGCTTGCCGGCGTTTTCGGCGAGCCCACGAATGTGGATCGCAGCGCCGCCGCCGGTCCGTGGCGCGCCGTCGGTCTCGATCCCGAAGGAATCGATCTCGGCAACGATGCGGCGATCGTGCGCGTCCCTTTCCCGCATCCTGTCTCGAACGGTTCCGAGCTGCGGCAAATGCTCGTCGATCTTAGCGCCGCGGCGCGGCGCGGCGCGCATCGGTAGGTGCGATGACGCTCTCGTGGACGAGCGAGGTCCGCTGGGCATCGCGCATGTGCTTCGACATCGCGTGCGCGCTCCCCAGCGCCTCGGCGATGCCCGATTTGAAGCGGCCGCTAGTGCCGCGCCTTCTCGATCTGCGGCAAGATCGTATCGCGCAGCGCGTCTTCGGTGATCGGGCCGACATATTTGAAGGCGATCGTCCCGTCGCCCTTGACGATGAACGTCTCGGGTACGCCGTAGACGCCGAAATCGATGGCGGTACGTCCGCTCCGATCGAGGCCGATCCGCGCAAACGGATCGCCATTCTGGCCAAGAAAACGGCGGATATTTCCGGGCGCATCTTTATAGGCAATGCCGTAAAGCCGCACGCCTTCCTCCGCGAGCCTGTCGTCCTGCGAGAGCGCGAAGAGCAAAGGCTGCTCTTCATGGCAAGGTCCGCACCAGGAGGCGAAGACGTTGAGGATCGTTACGCCGCCTTGCCGCATATCCTGATCCGTGAGGCCGGGCTTCTGGGCAAGGCCGGTTACCGCCGGCAAGGCGAACTGCGGAACCTGCTTGCCGATGAGCGCCGAGGGCAAAAGCGAGATGTCGCCGGCAAAGATCCGCACCAAGAGCAACAGCGCCAGAGCGGCAAAAAATACGAGCGGCAGAAAGAGAAGCCGTGAGCGGCGTGGCGCGTCCCGCGCCGGCTTTGCTTCGAGCTGCGCCTCCGATTTTGTCTCGTGCATCGAAAACGTGCGCCCTTTACTTCCGCCCGGCATCGAGCCCGCGCCCAGTACGCGCGGCGAGCCGTTCGAGCCGTTTCTTGAGACCCGTGTAATCGGCGAGCGTCGCGGCGATCATGCCGGCGATCACGACCAGCGCAACGAGATAAGCCGCGACCACAAAGCCTGTGTGGGGATCTGTGGTCATTGCGCGGGCTCGGCGAAGATTGCCGGAAGATCGACCTCGCCGGCACTCGCGGCGAGCATCGATAGGCGGCGGATACGGCGGCGCAGAATCTCGTTGCGGATTGCCAGCATGTGCAAGGTCACAAACAGGAACGTGAAGGCGAGCGCCATGACGATCAGCGGCCGGAGCATGGACATCGCGATCGTCGGACCGCCCATGCGGAAGATCGAGGACGATTGATGAAGCGTGTTCCACCAATCGACCGAAAACTTGATGATCGGAATGTTGACCGCGCCGACGAGCGTGAAGATGGCGACGATGCGGCCAGCTTTGCCCGGATCTTCGATCACTTGCCAGAGGGCGATGATACCGAGGTAGATCAAGAAAAGCACGAACACCGAAGTAAGCCGCGCGTCCCACACCCACCACGTGCCCCATTCCGGCTTGCCCCACAGCGAGCCGGTGGCCAGGCAGAGGAAGGTGAACCCCGCGCCGAGCGGCGCAGCGGACTTCTGCGCCGCATCGGCGAGCGGATGGCGCCAGACGAGCGTGCCGAGCGCCGCAGCGGACATCACCACATAGACGAACATCGCCATCCACGCCGACGGCACGTGTAGATACATGATTCGTACCGTCTCGCCCTGCTGATAGTCGGGCGGCGAATCTAGCAGCGCGAGGTAGAGCCCAATGCCGAAAAGAATTGCGGTGATCGCCGTCGTTATGGGTACGGCAGCGCGCACCAGGCGCAGAAAATCGGCTGGATTGGCGTAGTTTGGCATCATTCTCATCTAGGCGTCTGAGGCGTTCAAGGCAAATCCCGCGGGCTTTCCGGGGACCAGCATACGTGGCTCGGTTCTCAAAACCTTCACTCCGCTCCGTTGCGCAGCGCCAAAGCCGCCGCGAACGGGGTTAACGCGAGCGCCGCGAGGGTGAGGCCGCAAAGGACCAAAAAGGGCGTCAAAAAGGCAATCGTGCCGCTTGCCGCGGCGACTCCGAAGATCAGGATCGGGATCGACAGCGGCAGAATTAAAATTGCGAGCAGCAGGCCGCCGCGCCGCAGGCTCACGGTCAAGGCCGCGCCAATGGCGCCGATCAAGGTCAGCGCCGGCGTGCCGACGAAGAGCGACGCCGCGACGCCTTCCAAGGCGCGCGCGTCGAGCCCCAGCATCAGGCCGAAGAACGGGCTCGCGACGGCGAGGGGCAGACCGGTCAGCAGCCAGTGCGCCAAACATTTGACGAGGACGATGAGTTCGAGCGGCGTATCGCTCAGCAGGAAAAGATCGAGCGAGCCGTCCTCGGCGTCAGCTTGAAACAGCCGGTCGAGCCCGAGCAAGGTGGCAAGCAGGGCTGCGATCCACAGGATGGCAGGGCCGATCCGGGCAAGAAGAACTAGATCCGGGCCGACCGCGAAGGGCGTCATCGCCACTAGGCAGAGAAAAAACAGCACCCCCATGCTCGCCGCGCCGCCGATCCGCCGGCCGATCCGAAGGTCGCGAACGAGCAGTGCACCGAGCGCCGAGGGCAGGCGGACGCCGCTCTCTTTCATGGTCGCGCCGCCGCGCCGAGCGCCAGATCGGCGGTGCCGATCGACAACGGCGTATGGGTTGCGACGATGATGATCCCGCCCGCCGCCACATGCGCCGCCATGATTTCCATCACAACGTTCTGCGAGGGCGGATCCAACGCCGTTAGCGGCTCGTCGAGCAGCCAAATCGGGCGAAAGACGACGACAAGCCTGGCGAGCGCGGCGCGGCGCTTCTGGCCGGCAGAGAGATAGGCGGCCGGCAAATCGGCAACGGCCGCGAGCCCGAGCCGCTCCAGCGCCGCTTCGATGCCCGCCGCACCGGGCCGGGCTGCGCCCGTGGCCAGCAATGCGGCGAGAAACGCGAGGTTTTCGAACGCCGTAAGACTTGATTTCAAGGCATCGGCATGGCCGACGTAATGGCAGAGCTCGGCACGCCGGCAATCGGAAGAGGGCCTCACCTCGATTTCGCCGGCGGCAAGTGGCAAAAGCCCGGCGATTGCCTTCAGCAGCGTCGATTTCCCGGCACCGTTGGGGCCGGTGACGCGCAGCGCCTCGCCTTCCCCTAGCCGAAAGCCGAGGCCGGCGAAGACGATGCGCCCGCCGCGTTCGACGCTGAGAGCCGAGGCCTCGATCTGCATGTTGGGAGTGCGATCCTGATCGGAGGAAATTATTGCGACCTTCGGCCATGTAGCCGGCAGATTGGAACTTATCTATAAAGCTTGGTTTCCGATTTTCCCACCTAAGCACGCGGGACCCTAGCCGATGGCTTCGCTCGACTCGTTCAAATGCCGCAAGAAACTTAACGTGGGCGGCAAGACCTATGAATATTTTTCGTTGAAAGCGGCGGAGAAGAACGGGCTTGCCGGGATCTCGCGCCTGCCGTTCTCGATGAAGGTGCTGCTCGAGAACTTGCTGCGCCACGAAGACGGGCGCTCGGTCACCAAGGAGGACATCAAGGGCGTCGCCGAATGGCTCGACAATAAAGGCAAGACCGAGCGCGAGATCGCCTTCCGCCCGGCGCGCGTATTGATGCAGGATTTTACCGGGGTGCCGGCGGTGGTCGATCTCGCCGCGATGCGCGATGCGATGACCAAGCTCGGCGGCGATCCGCAAAAGATCAATCCGCTCGTCCCCGTCGATCTCGTCATCGACCATTCCGTGATCGTCGATGCCTATGGCAGTGCGAAGGCGTTCAAGACCAACGTCGATCTTGAATATGACCGCAACGGCGAGCGCTATCGTTTCCTGAAATGGGGGCAGGGCTCGTTCGCCAATTTTCGCGTCGTGCCGCCCGGCACGGGCATCTGTCATCAGGTCAATCTCGAATATCTCGCCCAGACTGTCTGGACGCGGAAGGAGAAGCGCGGCAAGGCGACGGTCGAAGTGGCCTATCCCGATTCGCTGGTCGGCACGGATTCGCACACGACCATGGTCAACGGCCTCTCGGTGCTTGGCTGGGGCGTCGGTGGCATCGAGGCGGAAGCCTGTATGCTCGGCCAACCGCTTTCCATGCTCCTGCCGGAAGTGGTCGGCTTCAAACTGACCGGCGAATTGAAGGAGGGCGTTACCGCGACGGATCTCGTCCTCACCGTCACGCAGATGCTGCGCAAACAGGGCGTCGTCGGCAAATTCGTGGAATTCTACGGCCCCGGTCTCGCGCATCTCTCGCTCGCCGACCGCGCGACGATCGCCAATATGTCGCCCGAATACGGCGCTACCTGCGGCTTCTTCCCCGTAGACTCGGAAACACTCGCCTATCTTTCGACCTCGGCGCGCGCCCCCGCGCGCATCGCGCTCGTGGAGAAATACGCCAAGACCCAGGGCCTATTCCGTACGGCGGCGAACCCCGATCCGGTCTTCACCGATACGCTCGCCCTCGACCTTGCCGACGTCGTTCCTTCGATGGCGGGGCCGAAGCGGCCGGAAGGGCGCGTTGCGCTCGAATCGGTCGCCGCCGGTTTCAAGACGGCGCTCGCGTCGGAATACAAGAGGAGCGCGGACGCCGGGAAGCGCCATCCGGTGCCCGGCCGGAACTACGATCTCGGCCATGGCGACGTGGTAATCGCAGCGATTACCTCGTGCACCAACACGTCGAATCCGAGCGTGCTCATCGGCGCCGGGTTGTTGGCCCGCAATGCGGCCGCGAAAGGATTATCGGCGAAGCCGTGGGTGAAAACCTCGCTGGCCCCCGGCAGCCAAGTGGTCGCCGAATATCTCGACAATTCCGGGCTGCAGAAGGATCTCGACAAGCTCGGCTTCAATCTCGTCGGCTTCGGTTGCACGACCTGCATCGGCAATTCCGGTCCGTTGCATCCCGAAATCTCCGACACGATCAACGAGAACGGCATCGTCGCCGCGGCGGTGCTTTCCGGCAACCGCAATTTCGAAGGCCGCGTCAGCCCCGACGTTCAGGCGAATTATCTCGCCTCTCCGCCGCTCGTCGTCGCTTATGCGCTCGCCGGCACGGTGACGAAGGATTTGA
>JBOHJJ010000042.1:0-20155 GCA_050728495.1 Methylovirgula sp. | reverse complement strand
CCGAATATCGCACGGGCTTCTCGACCGATCTCCACGCGATGTCAAGGAATGGCGGCGCAAAACGCCGGCTCCCGGGCACTGGCCTCAGAGACCCTCTATGACGTTCTTGAGTTTGCCCTGAACGACGGCTGCCGCTTCGCACAGTTTTGGATTATCGATCGCTTGCATGGAAGCCACTGGATCGATCGCCGCCACCTCGACCCTGCCGCCGCCGATATCCTGAACCACGACGTTGCACGGCAACATAGTCCCGACCTTGTCCTCGATTTCTAGCGCTTCATAAGCGAGTTTCGGATTGCAGGCGCCGAGAATCCGATAATTCCTGAAATCGACGCCGATCTTCTTCTTGAACGTGTCCTTGACATCGATCTCGGTGATGATGCCGAAACCGGCCTGCTTCAAAGCTTCTGTCGTATGCTTGACCGCATCTTCAAAGGCAGAGGTCAGAGTGTTGGCGAAGTAATAGCGCATGAGCATCCCGCACGGCTCCATTGCGACACATAGGCTGCCGATGAAGATTAGCCAGTCAACGTCATGTAGCCTTGATCTGCATCAGTCCATCCGAGTCCCGACCCGCTCGATCTCCCATTCGAGCTTGATGCCGCTCGTCTCGAAGACGCGGGCGCGGACTTCTTCGCCGAGCGCCTCGATATCGGCGGCGCTGGCGTGGCCGCGATTGATGAGGAAATTGCAATGCAGCTCGGAGACCTCGGCGTCGCCGGCGACGAGGCCGCGGCAGCCGGCTAGGTCGATCAGTTCCCAGGCCTTGTGGCCTTCGGGGTTCTTGAAGGTCGAGCCGCCGGTACGGGCGTTGACGGGCTGGCTTTCCTGCCGCGCCCTGGTGATCTCGGCCATCTCCGCCTGGATCGCAGCGGGATCGCCGCGCCGGCCGGTGAACCGCGCCGATGTGAAGATCACATCCGACGCTACCGCGCAGCCGCGATAAGAGAAGCCCATTTGAGCATTCGTGAGCGTGCGAAGTTTGCCGGCGCGATCGACCCCTCGGCAGGAGACGAGCACGTCTTTCGTCTCGGCTCCATAAGCCCCGCCGTTCATGCGCAGCGCGCCGCCCACTGTGCCGGGAATGCCGCGATAGAAGGCAAGCCCGCCGACGCCAGCTTCCGCGGCGGTTTGCGCTAATTTGACGTCGAGCACGCCGGCGCCAGCGGCGATTTCAAAACCGTCTATGCGGATCTCAAAGAACGGCCGGCCTAATCGGATCACGATTCCTTCGATCCCGCCGTCGCGCACCAAAAGATTGGACCCGACGCCGACCGGCAGAACCGGCAACGCCGGATCGAGCCGGGCGAGAAAATAGGCGAGGTCTTCTTCGTCGGCGGGCCCGAACAGAATTTGCGCCGGGCCGCCGGTGCGAAACCAGGTGAGATCCGCCATGCGGACGTTGGCCTCAAGTCTGCCGCGCAGACTAGGCATCGCGGCCCGCAGCGCGCGGGTAAGATCAGGAAAGGTCATGCAAGCGCCGGAGAGAATTGCGACGTGCCACGTGCGTCACCCCATCCGGCAGCGAAGCGGCCGAGTGGGGTCGCATATGATCCCGCGAGCGTCCTTTCCTTCATCTATCGCCTGCCGCCAATTGCCCCGGCAGCGCATAGGCCCAATGGGTGATGTTGCCGGCACCGAGAAAGACGATGTAATCGCCGGGTTTGGCGAGGCCGCGCACCAGATCGGGCAGTTTCTCGGGGCCTGACAGAGCGAGCGCCTGGCGATGCCCATGCGCCTCCAGCGCGGTGACGAGACTGTCGCGATCGGCGCCTTTGATCGGCGCCTCGCCGGCCGGGTAGACGTTGGCGACGATCACCGTGTCGGCGTCGTTGAAGCAGGTGGCAAATTCGTTGAAGAGCGAGGAAAGCCGCGTGTAGCGGTGCGGCTGCATGACAGCGATCACCTGTCCCTTCGCCGAAGCGCGCGCGGCGCGCAGCACCGCGGCGATTTCGACCGGATGATGGGCGTAATCGTCGAAGATACGCACCCCGTTCCACTCGCCGGTCGGCGTGAAGCGGCGCTTGACGCCGCCGAAATTCGCCAGCGCGCCACGCACCGCCGCGGCATCGACGCCGAGTTCATGGGCGACGGCGATGGCCGCCGTGGCGTTGAGCGCGTTGTGGTGGCCGGGCATCGGCAAACGCATGTCCTCGAAGCGGATCTCCGCGCCGCTCTTGCGGTCGCGCATGACGACGCCGAAACGCGACTTGCCGTCGGCAAGATCGACATCGATGAGCCGTACGTCGGCCTGCGGGTTCTCGCCATAGGTAATGATGCGCCGATCCTCGATCCGGCCGACGAGTTCCTGCACAATCGGATGATCGAGGCACATCACCGCGAAGCCGTAGAACGGGATATTCTCGACGAAAGCGCGAAAGGCTTCCTTGATCGCATCGAACGTCTCGAAATGATCGAGATGTTCGGGATCGATGTTGGTGACCACCGCGATGTCGGCCGGGAGCTTTAAAAACGTGCCGTCGCTCTCGTCGGCTTCCACCACCATAAAATCACCGGCGCCGAGCCGTGCGTTCGTGCCGTAAGCGTTTATGATCCCGCCGTTAATGACGGTCGGATCGAACTTGCCGGCTTCGAGCAGCAGCGCAACGAGGGAGGTTGTCGTGGTTTTGCCGTGCGTGCCGGCGATCGCCACGCATTGTTTCAGGCGCATGAGTTCGGCGAGCATTTCGGCGCGCCGCACGACCGGCAGGCGGCGTTCTCGCGCCGCCTTCACTTCGGGATTGTCGCGTTGGATGGCGGTCGAAACGACGACCACTTCGGCGGCGCCGAGATGCGCAGCGTCATGGCCGATTGCAATCTTTGCGCCTTTGGCGCGCAGGCGCAGCACGTTGGCGTTCTCAGTGAGGTCCGAGCCCTGTACGTGGTAGCCGAGATTGATGAGAACTTCGGCGATGCCCGACATGCCGATGCCGCCGATGCCGACGAAGTGAATGGGGCCGAGTTCGCGCGGCAGTTTCAAGTTCGATCCTCCCCACCCGCCAGATCGACTACCAGATCGGCGAGCCTCTCCGCGGCGTTGGCGACGCCGACGCTGCGCGCCAGGGCGGCGCGGCGGCGCAGCGAAGCGCGATCGTTCTGCGCCGCGGTAAGTGCCGCGGCAAGCCATTGCGGCGTAAACTCCGGTTGCGCCACGACGAGCGCGGCGCCCAGCGCGCCGAGCTCTGCGGCGTTCTCAGCCTGATCCTGATCGAGCGCATGCGGAAACGGAACCAGAATTGCGGGTCTCCCGATGGCGGCAAGTTCGGCAACGGTCGATGCGCCGGCCCTGCCGATTACCAAATGCGCCGCGGCCATGCGGCTTGGCAAATCCGCAAAAAACGGCAGGACTTCGGCGGGAACGCCAAGATCGGCATAAGCCTTGTCAACGCGCGCCTCGTCCTCGCGGCGCGCCTGCTGGGCGATTTTCAGATCGCGGCGCATCGCTTCCGGCAAAAGCGCGACGGCGGCGGGGACGATATCGGCCATGATTCGGGCCCCTTGCGAGCCGCCGATGACGAGCAGCCGCAATGCGCCGTCCTCCGGATAAGAGCTTGCCGCCGCCGCGACTACGCTTGCGCGGACCAGATTGCCGGTGTGTTTGGTCCGGATTCCCGGACGGATGCCCTTAAGTGTCGGAAATCCGGTGGCCACCATGTCGACCCGGCCAGCGAGGAAGCGATTGGCACGGCCGATCACAGCATTCTGCTCGTGCACGATCGTCGGCACGCCCAGCAAAGAGGCAGCGAGAACCGGCGCAACCGTGGGATAGCCGCCGAACCCGACGACGGCGGCGGGCCGTAGCCGACGCAGGAGCCGCAGCGCCGCAAAAGTCCCTGCGAGTAGCGTCACAATTGCCTTCAAACGTACCGGAATTGTGCCCCCGCTCGGCGTCGCCGCGGCGATCTGGTGAACGGCGGCGGCCGGAAACGCGCCGCTATATTGCTTGGCCCGTACGTCGGTTGCGAGTTCAACCGCGACGCCGCGCGCTTGCAGAGCGGCGCCGAGCGCCTCGGCCGGAAATAAATGCCCGCCGGTGCCCCCCGCTGCGATGAGGACCGGGCCGGCGAGGATCATGCCGGCTCCGCCTCGGACTGCGTAAAGATGATTTCGGCACGCGGCCGTTTGCGGATGGCGGCGGCGAAGAACCCCATGCCGAGGGCCAGGGAAACCATCGACGAGCCACCGTAGGAAATGAACGGCAAGGTCATGCCTTTGGCGGGCATGAGGTGAAGATTGACCGCCATATTGATGGCGCTCTGCATGCCGAAAAGCATGATCAGCCCCGCCGCCGCCAAACGGCAGAATGGATCTTCGTTGCGCGCCGCGCTCGAGAGGCCGCGCACGACAATGAATGCGAACACCGCGACGAGCGCCAGACAACCAACGATCCCGAACTCCTCGCCGGCGACCGCGAAAATGAAGTCGGTGTGGGCGTCGGGAAGAATGCGCTTGACGGTTCCCTCCCCCGGCCCTTTGCCGAACCAGCCGCCGGCGAGAAAGCTGTCGAGCGCGGTGTTGATCTGGAACGTATCGACGATCCCGCCGCTCGTTCCCGGATCGATGAAGTTCAAGATCCGTCCGCGCACATGCGGCACTAATTTATAGGCGAGCAGAATCCCGCTGATGCCGATGCTGCCGAGACCCGCAACCCAGATCCAGCGCAGCCCGGCAATGAAGAACAATCCTACCCAAACGAGCGAGACGAGCATCGTTTGACCGAAGTCCGGCTGCAGAACGAGCGGCACGATGGTCACAGGCAGAAGCGCGAACGCGATGAGATTTCCCGGCATCTCGTGTTTCGCGCCTTCTGCGAAGGCCCAAGCCACCAGCACGACGAAGGCGGGCTTCATAAACTCCGAAGGCTGCACGCCGAAGATCCAGCGCCGCGCGCCCTTGATTTCGGCTCCGTAGAGAAGCGCGGCGATGACCAGCGCCAGCGAGATCGTAAAAACGATGAGCGCGGTGCGCCGCACGTGGCGCGGCGACATAAACGATGCCGCAAAAAATACGGCGATCGACGGAACGAGAAAGAGCACCTGCTTATGCACGAAATGGAAGGTCGGCAACCCGAGCCGTTCCGCGACCGGCGGACTCGCCGCCATGGTGAGCACCAGCCCGAACACGATCAAGGCGCTGAGCGCCGCGATCAGCGAGCGGTCGATCGTCCACCACCAGTTGGCCAGGGCCGAGCGTTCGAGGCGCGACAACATCAGCTTCTCCTTCAGACCTGCGACCGCTCCGCGATCTTGGCGAGCGCCAGTTCCCGGAACTTGTCGCCGCGTTTCTCGAAATCCGAGAACTGATCGAAGGAGGCGCAGGCTGGCGAGAGAAGGACGATGGGGTTTCCCGTCATGCTTTTTTCCGCATCCCGAGTCGCGGCGCCGACCGCCTTGTCGAGCGTGCCGCAAAATTCATAAGGAATCGCTTCACCGATCGTCCGGGCGAAGGATTCCGCCGCCTCGCCCACCAAATAGGCCTTGACGATCTTCGAAAAGAGCGGCTTGAGCGGCTCGATCCCGCCTTGTTTGGCGCGCCCCCCCAGGATCCAATAGATGTCGGCGAGGCTGAGCAGCGCCTTTTCCGCCGCATCCGCGTTGGTAGCCTTGGAATCGTTGATATAGAGCACCTTGCCGCGCCGGCCGACCTCTTCCAGGCGATGCGGCAGCCCGGGAAAGCTCGCCAGGCCCTTTTGGACGGTGTCCACCTCAAACCCGTGCGGCCCGAGCGCGGCAACCGCCGCGGCGGCATTCTGGCCGTTGTGTCGGCCACGCAGCGAAGCGATCCCGGCGAGATCCGCGATCGCCGACGAACGGTCCGATGTACGCCGCACGAGCCGTGTTCCCTCAAGCACGATCCCGTCGGCAATCGCGGGCTTGGAGATCGAGACGAAGGTGATCGGCTTGCCGGCTTTCCGCAGTCGTTCGCCGATTGCCGCCGAAATCGCATCGTCGAGACAGACCACGGCGTGGTCGGCCTGCGCCACCAGCCGCTCCTTAATCGCCGCATAGTTCTGCATGTCGCCGTGGCGATCGAGATGATCGGGCGTGACGTTGAGGAGCACGCCGTAGGAGGCGTTGAGCGAGGGCGCAAGATCGATCTGAAACGAGGAACATTCGACGACATGGACGCGTCCCGGCCGCGGTGGCGGAAGCGCCAGGATCGGCGTGCCGATATTGCCGCCAACCTCAGCTTCGTAACCAAAACAGCGGTAGAGATGCGCGACGAGCGCCGTGGTGGTCGATTTGCCGTTCGTGCCGGTAATCGCGACGAACGGCGATTTCGGCGCGAGCTTGGCACGTTCGCGGCAGAAGAGTTCGATGTCGCCGATGATTTCGACGCCAGCTCGGCGCGCCTTGGCGACGATCCAGTGCGGAGTGGGATGGGTGAGCGGCACGCCGGGCGCGAGGACGAGAGAATCGAAGCCCGCGAGATCTCCGATCACGAGATCCTCAAGCTTAAGTCGCATTGCGGTGGCTTTGTCGCGGGCACTTCGATGATCGTCCCAGACGACCACGTCGGCACCGCCGGCGACGAGCGCCTCGGCGCTGATGCGCCCCGAGGCGCCGAGTCCGAAGACGGCGACTTTCTTGCCGGCGAAAGAGGTGATCGGCGTCATCATCGCAGCTTCAGCGTCGAGAGGCCGACGAGGGCGAGAACGAATGCGATAATCCAGAACCGCACCACGACCTGTGCTTCCGACCAGCCGAGCTCTTCGAAATGATGATGGATCGGCGCCATTTTGAAGACGCGCTTGCCGGTCAATTTGTAGGAGGCGACCTGAACGATCACGGAGAGCGCCTCGACCACGAACAATCCGCCGACAATGGCGAGCACGATTTCGTGCTTGATCGCGACGGCGATCGTCCCGAGCAGTCCGCCCAAGGCGAGCGAGCCCGTGTCACCCATGAAGATTTGTGCCGGCGGCGCGTTGAACCAGAGAAATCCGAGACCTGCCCCGATCAAGGCGCCGCAAACGATCGCCAGCTCGCCGGCGCCAGGCACGAAGTTGATGCCGAGATAGGCCGAGAAGATCGCATTGCCGGCAAGATAGGCGATGATGCCGAACGTCGCGGCGGCAATCATCACCGGCACGATCGCCAGCCCGTCGAGGCCGTCGGTAAGATTGACGGCGTTGCCGGCGCCGATGATGACGAACGGCCCGAAGACGAGGAACAGCACGCCGAGATCGGCAACATAGCCCTTGATCGCCGGCAACGCCAAACCGGTCACATCCGACGTTCCGACTTTCATCATCGCGTAACAGGCGGTCACCGCAATGATGGCTTCGAGCAAAAGACGCGTTCGGCCGGAAAGGCCGCTGTGCATTTGTGTCGTCACTTTCAGATAGTCGTCGTAAAAGCCGATGAGGCCGAAGCCGACCATCACGAGAAGCACGATCCACACATAGTGGTTGGCGAGATTGGCCCACAGCAACGTCGATACGATGAGACCGGAGAGGATCATCAGGCCGCCCATCGTCGGCGTGCCCTTTTTGGTCAGCAGATGCGATTGCGGGCCGTCGACGCGGATCGGCTGGCCTTTGCCCTGTTTGATGCGCAGCGCGGAGATGATCCGCGGCCCGAAGAAAAAGACAAAAAAGAGCGCCGTCGCCGTCGCGCCGCCGGTGCGAAAGGTGATGTAGCGAAATAGATTAAGCGGGCCGAAATGATGCGAATATTGCGAAAGCCAGGTTAGCATTCAAAATTCCTATTGCGCCGGGCTGCGAAAGGATCAGCCGGACGTCGCGTCATGATAGCGGGTCTTGAGTGTCGCGACGATGGCATGCATGCGGCTCGCGTTCGAACCCTTCACAATGACCACGTCGCCGGCACGAACGGCCGCGACGACCAGCGGCTCAAGCGTCGCGGCGTTCGAATGCCAGGCGGCCTTCGCGGCCTCTGGCAGTTCGTCGAAAAGGTGCTTCATCAATGGACCCGCGGCAAAGACGAGATCGATCCGGTTCTCGTCCACATCCGCCGCCAGGGCGGCGTGCAGCTGCGGCGCGTTCGCGCCGAGTTCAAGCATGTCGCCCAACACGGCGATACGGCGGCCGGGAACGGAGAGCGCGCCCACCAGCGCCAGCGCCGCGCGCGTCGAGGCAGGATTGGCGTTATAGCTTTCGTCGATGAGCAGGAAAGGCCCGTCTTGGGCTTGCAGCGTGAATCTGCGTCCCCGCCCGGGCGGCACTTCGAACGCGGCGAGCGCCGGCGCCGCCGCTTCGGGATCGATGCCGAGCGCCTGCGCCGCCAACAGGACGGCAAGCGAATCGACGGCAAGATGGCGGCCCGGCGCACCAATCTTGTAGGTCACATGACGGCCCGCGATGCGCGCCGTGACGGTGGTGTGCTCCGGAGTGAGTTCCACGTCGACGAGTGCCGCGTCGGCGCGGTCGCTTTCACCGAACGTGGCGATATGGCCGGCCTTCGATTTGCGTGCCGCTACGGCAAGTTGTTCGAATTGGTCAACGTCGCGATTGAGAATCGCTACGCCGCCGGGGACGAGTCCCGAGAAGATCTCCGCCTTGGCGTCGGCGATCGCTTCGATGGAATCGAAATATTCCAGATGCACGGGCGCGACGCTGGTGATGATGGCGATATGCGGGCACGTGATGGCGGCGAGCGGGGTAATTTCGCCGGCGTGATTCATGCCAATCTCGATCACGCCGAAACTGCTGTCGCGCGGCATGCGCGCCAAGGTCAGCGGCACGCCCCAATGGTTATTGTAGGAAGCCGGCGACGCATGCACGCTCCCCGCCTGCGAGAGCACGAGCCGCAAAGCTTCCTTGGTGGTCGTCTTACCGACCGAGCCGGTCACGCCCACGATGCGCGCCAAGCTACGGGCGCGCGCCGCGATTGCAAGCCTTTCGAGCGCTGGCAAAACCGCTTCGACCACGTAGAGCGGTCCTAACGATTTCAGCGCCTCGGCATGCGCCTCGTCCACCACCGCCGCGACCGCCGCTTTGCCGAATGCCTCGGCCACATGGTCGTGGCCGTCGCCGTTCTCGCCTTTGATCGCGAAGAAGAGATCGCCGGGCGTGAGCGTGCGCGTGTCGATCGACAGCCCGAAGGTCCGCCCCGGCAGCCTGCCGCTGACCCGCGCATTGAGCGGCCCGATAAGGCCGAGCGCCGTCCACAGAGGCGCGGCACTTTGCGGGGGCATGGATTCTTGCGGCAGGTTCATCATGCCGCGTGGTCCTTCAAGGCCGCACGGGCGCATTGCTGATCGGAAAAGGGAATCCTTCGGTCACCGACGATCTGCCCGGTCTCGTGCCCCTTGCCGGCGATGAGCAGAACATCGCCGGCTTCAAGCTTGGCGACCGCAGCGGCGATTGCGCGTCCCCGGTCGCCGATCTCGCCTACGTTCGTAGCGTTGCCGACGCCGGCGAGGATGGCACGGCGGATTGAGGCGGGATCTTCGGAGCGCGGATTGTCGTCCGTGACGATGACCTCGTCGGCAAGCCGGGCGGCGATTTCTCCCATGATCGGCCGCTTGCCCGGATCGCGGTCGCCGCCGCAGCCGAAGACCACGATGAGCTTGCCGCGGACGAGCGGGCGCAAAGCGCCGAGCGCCTTTTCGAGCGCGTCCGGCTTATGGGCATAATCGACGAAGACCGGCGCATCGTTGCGGCGCCCGACGAGTTCGAGGCGGCCCGGCGCCCCTTCGAGTTTTTCGAGCGCCGCGAAGATCCGCTCGGGCGCCCCGTGCGTCGCCAGCGCAAGTCCGGCGGCGACAAGCGCATTCTGGGCTTGAAATTCGCCGGCAAGCGGCAGGCGCAAACGGTAGGTCTTGCCTGCATACTCGACGACGAGCCGTGTCGCAAAATCCTCAGGTTTCACTTCAACAAGCCGCAGTATCCTGCCTAACTTGCCTACCGAAATGATCGAAAGCCCGCGCGCCGCGCAGGCGGCGATTAGCTTCTCGGCAATCTCGCTGTCGGCATCGATCACCGCCGGCTGGCCCGGCGCAAGCAAGCGCTCGAAGAGGCGCAGTTTGGCGGCGAGATAGGCATCCATGTCGGCGTGATAATCGAGATGATCGCGCGACAAGTTGGTGAAAGCGCCGGCGCAAAGCCGCACACCGTCCAAGCGGCGCTGCTCGAGACCGTGCGAGGAAGCTTCGAGCGCGACGTGGCTCACGCCGTCTTGGGAGAGAGCATCGAGCGTCTGGTGCAGAAGCACGGGATCGGGCGTGGTCAGTGCGCCGGGGATTGCGCCGGAGGGCGCGATGAGCCCGATCGTGCCGAGCGAAGCGGCGCGATAGCCGAGCGCCGTCCAGATCTGCCGCGTGAACGCGGCCACCGACGTTTTGCCGCTCGTCCCGGTAATCGCGACGATGGTTGCAGGCTGCGCCGGGAAGAACCGCGCCGCGGCGAGCGCCAGCGCCCGACGCGCATCTTCGACCTGGATGAAGATTGCCGGTTCGATTGGGAAGTCGGGAGTGCGTTCGCCGATGACCGCCACGGCGCCGCGCGCGATCGCCTCCGCTGCGAAGGAGAGCCCGTCGCTTTTGCTGCCGGGCAGCGCGAAAAAGGCGAAATTCTCAGCGATTGCCCGGCTATCGGCGCTCACTCCTTCGATACGTAGCCTAGGCGCGGCGTGAGCCACCTCAGGCAAGAGATCGGCAAGCAGCATCAATCACTCCCGGCAGCCGGAAGATTGGCCTGCGTGTAGCCGAGTTGGGCAAGCAGCGGGAAGGGCTCGGTCGGCAGCGTAAAGCGCGGCACAATGCCGAGCAAGGGGCCGACGCGCGCAATGATCTTGCCGGTAATCACCCCGGCATTCCAGGCCGCGGTGCGGTAGCCGTGGGTTTCCGGCAGGCCATGAGGCTCATCCAACATCGTAAAGAACAGATATCTAGGTTTATCGGACGGTACGATGGCCATGAATGTGGTCCGGACTTTGTCATTTACATAGCGGCCATGGACAACTACGTCGGCCGTGCCGGTTTTGCCGCCCACGAAATAGCCGTCGACATTCGCCTTGCGCGCCGAGCCTATTTCCGCATTGAGACGCATCAGATAGCGCAAACTCGCCGAAGTTTCGGGCTTGACGACCCGGGGTGCGCCCCTTTTGGCATCTTCCTCACTGCGCTTCAAGAAAGTCGGTTTGATCAGGATGCCGCCGTTGACCAACGCGCCGACGGCCATGAGCGCCTGGAGGGGCGCCACGTTGAGGCCCTGGCCGAAGGCGATCGTCATCGTATTCAGTTCGCCCCAATGCTTCGGTACCAGCGGCTCGGCGGATTCCGGCAATTCGGTGCGCAGCCGCGTCAATTGCCCCATCTTGGCCAGGAACGCCTTATGGCCGGAGACGCCGACCATCAGCGCCATCCGCGCGGCGCCGATGTTGGAGGAATAGGTGAAGACCTCCGGCACCGTGAGAAACCGGTGCTGGGCATGAAAATCGTGGATCGTAAAATGGCCGTAGTGCAACGGCTCGCGCGCATCGAGCTTCGAATTGAGCGTCACTTTCCCCGAATCGAGGGCCATAGCCACCGTCAGCGCTTTGAAGGTCGAGCCCATCTCGTAGACGCCAACGGTCATGCGGTTGATACAATTGGGGTTGAGCGCATCGACCGGATTGTTGGGATCGAAATCGGGCAGCGAAGCCATGGCGATGACTTCGCCGGTGTTGACGTCGAGAATTGCCGCCGCGCCGGATTTGGCCTTGAATTTTGCGATGCCCTTGGCGAGTTCGTCGCGCACGGCATACGTCGCGTTGAGATCGAGCGAAGTGACAACTGGCTTCAGATTCTCGGTGGTCAGGTTGAAACCGGCATCGTGGAGATCGGCGAGGCCTTCGCCGTCGATATATTTTTCGAGACCCGAGATGCCGATGCCGTCGATATTTGCATAACCCAGCACGTGCGCGGCGATCGGGCCGTTCGGATAGACGCGCTTGTTCTCCTGCATGAAGCCGATGCCCGGCAGACCGAGGTGATAGACTTCCTGCTGCTGCTCGGGCGTGACCGCGCGTTTCACCCAGACGAATCCTTTGCGCGAGTCCAGCCTGTCGCGCAGTTCCCGGCGGTCGAGATCGGGGAATATCGCGGTCAGATGGTCGATCGCGTCGTCCCGGTCGATGATGCGCCGCGGTTCGGCGAAGATCGACATGACTTTGATATCGGTGGCGAGGATCGCACCGTTGCGGTCCAAGATGTCGGGGCGCGCCGCCGCGACGGTATCGGAGGCGGCCTGGTGCACGCTCTGCCGCAGTTCCGGGTGAAGGCCCAAATCGATGAGCTTGCCGGCGATGATGCAGTAGATCAGCGCAAAGCCCAACGTGATAAGCCTGATTCGCCGCGTAGCTTTGTTGCGCTTCAGCGTAAAAAGACGGAGGAGCCAGTGCGACGCTTCGCGCGGCGCGCCGTTTGCGCCTTCCTCCGCCTCGATGTTGTCTTCTATCTGCATAGTCAATTCGGCGTAGTCTCGCCGGCCATATGCGGGTTGCGCGGCGTGTTCGAGGAATCGCCGGTGGCCTCCGACTCCGGTGCGGGCGCCAGCACGTCCGGTTTGGCGGTGGCGGCGGCGACATTGGCGGCTTTGTCGGGCAGCGCGGTTATTGGCACGATCTGCCTAAGAGAGGGCTGCTGAAGGTCGAGGAATTGGTCGGCCAGTTCTTGGATCCGCTCGGGCCGCGAGACGTGCTCCCACTCGGCTTTCAGCATCGCGATCGAATCTTGCTGGGATCTGATTTGGTGGCGCAATTGGACGATCTGCTCGCCGCGAAAGATCGTCTCGTATTTGATCGAATAGGCATAGATCGCCGAGCCGACCAGCGCGGCGATGGCGAGCACGTTGAGCAGGCGCACCATCAGCGCCTCCTCTTCGGCGGCGGCAGGCGCGCGAGGTCGAGGAGCGCGGGATCGGCGGGACGGGCCGGCGCGGCCGTACGGATTGCAACGCGGAGTTTTGCCGAGCGCGCGCGCGGATTGCTTTCAACCTCGGCCTGCGAAGGCTCGATCGGCTGCCGGCCGGCGAGCCGGAACGTCGGCGCCGGTTTTGCTGGTTCCCCCGGCAGCGGCCGCGAGTCCGCCTCGCCGCGCCCGGAACGCGTTGCGCAAAACTGCTTCACGATCCGGTCTTCGAGCGAGTGGAAGGTCACGACGGCGAGACACCCGGCCTCTTTCAGCATGCGCTCGGCGCCGACGAGGCCGGCTGCCAATTCCCCAAGCTCGTCGTTGACGGCAATGCGCAGCGCCTGAAAACTGCGGGTTGCTGGATGGATGGCGCCGGGTTTGCCGGGCGCCGCCCGGGCGATGATCTCAGCAAGGCGCAATGTCGTCGTGATCGGCGCGTGCGCGCGCGCCGCGACGATTGCTTTGGCGATGCGCCGTGCGGCGCGCTCCTCGCCGAAATGATAGAGAACGTCGGCGAGTTCCGCTTCGTCCGCGCCACTGACGAGATCGGCGGCGCTTTTTCCTTCGCATTCCATGCGCATGTCGAGCGGGCCATCGTGGCGGAAGGAAAAACCGCGCGCCGCTTGGTCAAGCTGCATCGACGAGACGCCGACGTCGAAAACGATCCCGTCGAAGGCGGCGATGGCGTGGCTTTGTGCAACTTGCTCCAGGTCCGAAAAGCGGACCCGTTCGAGGGTAAGCCGTCCCTCGGAAGCGCGCGCCAGATCCTCGCCCGCAGCGATCGCGGTCGGATCGCGGTCGAGCGCCAGAATCTTGGTCTCCGGAATGGCAAGAATGGCTGCGGAATAGCCGCCCGCGCCGAAGGTCGCATCGAGATAAATGCCGCCCCGGCGGGGATTGAGCGCGGCGAGGATTTCCTCACGAAGCACGGGAAGGTGGCGGGCCAGTCCGCCAACGGCGATTAGGTCGCCGCGGCCCGCTGTCATTCCCGTGCTCCATGCGGTCGCGGTTCTCCCGCGTATCGGGAATTGAGCCCTCTTCGTAGGTCGCGCACGCGATTTCTGGCCTCCTCGAAATGCGCGCGAAAACGGCTCGGTTCCCAGATCTGAAACTTGTCGCCCTGCCCGACGAACGTGACCTCCTCGCTGATTCCGGCATAGGCTTTGATCGAATCGGTCAGCACCACCCGGCCTTCCGCATCGACCTTCAGGATTTCGCTGGCGCCGTAGAGCGCCGTCGAAAGAAACTCGTGGTCCTCCGAATAGGGCGCATGCAGCGCCAACAGCTGATCGATCTCCCGCACCAACGCATTGCCGCCGCAATCGACCGCCGCGGCGTCGAGCGAGGGATGCACGAAAAGCCCCTCGAATCCGTCGCGCGTCAGAACCGCTCGGAAGGGCGCCGGAATGGACACCCTGCCCTTGGCATCGAGCCGATTGGTGAAACGCGAGACGAACCGGTCCACGCCATCGCCCCCTAAACCAACGCCACGCCCCCAAAACTGCGGCTCGACCGCTGCGCGACCGGCCTGTCCGGAGGGTGGGCTTGGCCGAGCAGAGCCGTGGGATGATCTGGGATATCATGGGAAACTAGGGGGGTCAATCTGGAAGCGGGCGCCACGACGGGGTGTCGCCTCGCCGCGAAGCAGGTTCGCCAGCGATTAGAAATCGTTAGGGTTAACAGGCAATTGAGAGCTAGGCGCAGGGCGCTACAAACGCCCAACCTCTTCGACGAAAAGTGCCCTGATGAGATCGCCGTTGATGGTCCGGCGGTCGTCGAGCATGGTTTCGAGGGTCAGCCATTGCCAGATGCGCACAAAAGCCGCCTCCGGCGAAGGCGCATCCGACGGCTCGCCATCTCCGCGCGACAGCCATAGCTCGACGTATGGAGCAGCAACCCGCAGCTTTTCACGCAGCGCCGCTTCGGTGCACTGCGCGACTCCGGAAACTGCCGGGCTCGCTTTCACCGCACCTTTGTTGCGCAACAACGCTTTGACGCGCGAGGCGCGCCGCATCGGACTGCGCGTTGCTTTCAGCAACACGGTGGGCGGCGGTGGCAGCGGCGGCAGGACGGCGCGTTTGCCGACGCGCGCCTTCTTGAACGGCACCGGCTTGCGCGTTGCAATCTTGCTGACGGCGACGGCGCCATGCGAGGCGCGCTTTGCCGATTTCTTCGCGCCGGTTTTCTTCGCAGACTTTGCAGATTTTTTCGAATGCGCTTTGCTGGCCTTGGACCGTTTTGCGCCGTGCCTCTCGACCGCCATTGCGGACTCCGTCTCTCCACGATCTATCTTGCGCGCGGCGTTTCGATTTGCAAGGGCGCCGGCCCGCCGTTTGCCCAATCCATCAGTTCGACGAGGTGCACAATGGGGATATTTGCGCCGCTTGCGAGCTGCATCATGCAGCCGATGTTGCCGGTGGCGACGACATCGGGATGAAGTTTTCCGATGTTGGCGAGTTTGCGCGCAGCGAGCCTTTGGGCGAAGAACGGCTGCATGATGTTATAAATCCCCGCCGAACCGCAACAGATATGCCCTTCCGGAATGTCGCGCACGCGAAAGCCCGCGCTGCGCAGCAATCGCTTCGGCAGATCGGTGATCTGCTGCCCATGCTGCAGCGAGCAAGCCGCGTGATAAGCGACCGTCATTCCGCTCGTATGCTCGGACGTGGGAAGATCGAGTTCGGCGAGATATTCACAAATATCTTTGGCCTGCCGCGAAACCTCCGCCGCCTTTTCGGCATAGGAGGCATCGTTGCGGAGCATGAACCCATAATCCTTGATCGTCGTTCCGCAGCCAGAGGCGGTAATGAGGATCGCATCGAGCCCGCCTTGCGCCGCCGCTTTGGACCACGCATCGACATTGGCGCGGGCGAAAACGAGCGCCTCGTCCTTGCGCCCCATATGATGGGCGAGGGCCCCGCAGCAACCCTCGCCCGCCGGCAAGATTACCTCGATTCCGTTGCGGTTCAGAAGCCGGATCGCCGCTTCGTTGATCGACGGGTTCAGCACCGATTGCGTGCAGCCGGTCAATAGCACGACGCGGCCGCGGCGCCGGCCCTGCGCGGCAAAGGCCCGGGCGGCACTTGCCGTGCGCGGCGGCGCCGTGCGCGGCGTGAGCGCCGCCAATGCCGCGAGCCGGTCGAGGAGCCTTGGGTCTTTTTTCGCTTCCCCCGCCAAGTTCGGCAATAGAAGCGCTGCCCAAGGCCGGACGATGGACGCAAGTCGCAGCGCCGCAGCGAAGCGGCGCGGATGCGGCAAAATCCAGGCGAGCAGCGCGCGCATCGCCCGGTCGCCAAGCGGACGATCGTACGTTGCCTCGATATGGGCGCGGGCATGATCGACGAGGTGCATGTAATGCACGCCCGAGGGACACGTGGTCATGCAGGCGAGACAGGAAAGGCAGCGGTCGATGTGTTTGACGATCTCGCCTGAGGCGGGCTTTCCCTGCTCGAACATCTCTTTGATGAGATAGATCCGTCCGCGCGGGCTATCGAGCTCGTCGCCTTCGAGCAGATAGGTCGGGCAGGTCGCCGTACAGAAGCCGCAGTGCACGCAACTGCGCAGAATCTTCTCCGAGACCGCCATCTCGCCGTCTTCAAGCTGTTGTTCGGAGAATAAGGTCTGCATGGGTTTTCTTTAGATCCCGGCATACATGCGGCCGGGATTGATGATGCGGTCGGGGTCGAAGCTTGCTTTGATGCCGGCCGTGATCTTCAGCAAGGGCGGCGACAGCGGCGCGAAGACATCGACCCGGGCCCGTAGCTCCCGCGGTGCGCGGATCAGGATCGCATGGCCGCCATCCGCCACGGCAGCGCGAATGCCATGCGCATCGCCCTCTTCGGCGACTGCCAGCCAGATGAGCCCACCGCCCCAATCGTAGAAATGGCGCACCTTCATCTGCTTGGAAAGGGCTGCGACGATTTTGGGCGCTTCTGTCGGCTTGACCGACAGTCGCCAGACCGTCGTTTGGCGCGGCTCGGCAAGCGCAACACCGTCGCGGATAAGGCGCCAAAGTGTGGCGGCTCGTTCGGCATCGAGCAATTCCGCGCTGCCCTGCGGTGCAAGCAGTTTCGCGAGCGCCACGCGCCGCTCTTCGACCGAGCTGCGTGCGCCCTCAAGACGCAGCAGGGTCAATGCTTCGTCGGCGCCGATGCCGGCCGGCAAATGCGCCGCGCCACTCACCTGATAGGGCGAGCCGAGGGAGGCGGAAAGCGCCGCGACCGCCGCCGCGTCCGCCAGCCCGCACAGGGCGAGCGTGGCGGAAGTTTCCGGCTCCGGCAGAACCTTGAAGGTTGCCTCCGTGATGACGCCGAGCGTGCCGTGGGCGCCGCATTGCAGCTTGACGAGATCGAGGCCGGTGACGTTCTTCATCACTCGCCCGCCCGATTTGATGATCTCGCCGCGGCCGTTGACGAAACGCAGGCCGAGCAGATGGTCGCGCGCCGCGCCGGCCTGGATGCGGCGCGGTCCGGAAATATTGCAGGCGGCGATGGCGCCGATCGTCGGCGCGCCGTCGGTGCCGTACAGCGCCCGATGATCCATCGGCTCGAAGGCGAGGCGCTGGCGGTTGGCGGCGAGCGCCGCTTCGATGTCGGCAAGCGGCGTCCCGGCCCGCGCCGAGATGACGAGTTCGGCCGGCTCATAGAGGGTGATGCCGGCAAGCGCGCTTGTGCTGAGCACGTCGTCCGCTTCGACCGGCCGGCCGAGGCCCTCGCGCGTGCCGCCGCCCTTGACAGTGAAAGGCCGATGCGCGGCGCGCGCCGCGACGACGGCCTTGATGGTTTCCGCTTCGCTTGACGGAGTGAGGATCATGGAAGTTGGGTAACACGGAAGCGGCACTCTGTCGTCCAAAGTACCTAAGCCCTCGTGCTTCGAGACGCACGCTTCGCGTGCTCCTCAGCATGAGGGCAAACGCGCTCCCTCACCCTGAGGGGCCGCAAGCGTCTCCGCAGGGTGGGCCCGATTTAGCTGCGAGCTAAGCCGTCACCCTTCCCTCGAGCGGGAAGACCTTGGCGGGGTTGAGCAGCCAGGCCGGATCGAACACGGCGCGCACACGCATCTGCTGGGCGAGGTCGGCGGCGGAAAATTGCACCGGCATCAGCTCGCGCTTTTCGATGCCCACGCCATGCTCGCCGGTGAGGCAACCGCCGACCTCGACGCAGAGTTTTAGGATCTCCGCGCCCGCCGCCTCGGCCTTGGCTTGTTCGGCCGGATCGTTGATGTTGTAGAGGACGAGCGGGTGAAGATTGCCGTCGCCGGCATGAAAGACGTTGGCGACTCGCAACCCGTGCGCGGCGACGATCTCGCCCACCCGATGCAGGACTGCCGGCAACTGGCCGGTCGGGATCACGCCGTCCATGCAGATATAATCGGCGACGCGGCCGGTTGCGCCAAATGCGGATTTGCGGCCCTTCCAGATCGCCGCGGTCTCCATCGCCGATTTCGATTCGCGCATGGTGGTCACGCCATGCTCTTTGGCGATTGCCACGATTCGTTTGAGTTCCGTCTCGATCTCGGCTTCCGATCCCTCGACCTCCATGATCAGCAGCGCGCTGACGTCGAGCGGATAGCCAGCGTGCGAGAAGGCTTCGCAGATCTCGATCGCCGGCTTGTCCATGAATTCGATGGCAACCGGAATGATCCCGGCGCCAATGACAGCCGCAACGCAGGCCCCCGCCTGCTCGCTCGTCGGAAAGCCGAAGAGAACGGGACGCGCGTCTTCTGCGGCGCGCAGGATTCGCAACGTCGCCTCGGTGACGATGCCAAGCTGCCCTTCCGAGCCGGCGACGAGCCCCAGAAGGTCGAGGCCTGAGGCGTCGAGCGCGGCGCCGCCGATTTCGACGATCGTCCCGTCGACCAACACCATTTTGACGCCGAGCACATGGTTGGTGGTCACGCCATATTTGAGGCAATGCGCGCCGCCGGAATTCATGGCGATGTTGCCGGCGATCGTGCACGCAAGCTGCGAGGAAGGATCCGGCGCATAGAAGAAGCCTTCGCCCGCCACCGCCTCGCTGATTGCAAGATTGGTGACGCCGGATTCGACCCTGATCGTGCGATTGGCGTAGTCGATGTCGAGAATACGGTTCAGTTTGCCGACGCCCACGACCACGGCGTCTTCCTGCGGAATGGCGCCGCCGGCAAGCGACGTGCCGGCGCCGCGCGCCACGATCTTCACGCTTTCGCCATGCAGAAATTTCATCACCGCGCCCAGCTCCTGCGTCGAACGTGGCAGGACTACCGCGAGCGGCAAGCGGCGATAGGCAGTGAGCGCGTCAGTCTCGAACGCGCGGCGCTCGTCTTCGCTGGTGATGAGGCATTCGGGCGGCAAAAGCGCGCCGAGGCCGGCGACGATCTCGGCGCGGCGAGCGAGGATACGCGGATCGGGTTCGGGGAAGAGAATGCCGGTCATTGAGGTATCGTTGGCTGAAACGGCAATTATTTCACATTTCATCGCCAAGGGAAGAAGTCTCTCATTGGATGTTTTGTCCGGCGACCGCAACCCTCATGCTGAGGAGCGAGCACAGCTCGCGTCTCGAAGCATGGGGTGTGGCACATCCTTCGAGACGCAGGCTTCGCCTGCTCCTCAGGATGAGGGTCGCTGGTGAGTTGACCCAGGCGCAGCCATGCCGATAGTGCGCGCATGAGCGCATCAGCAACCACAAAGCCGCGCGTCGGCCTCTTTGTCACCTGTCTCGTCGATCTTTTCCGCCCCTCCATAGGCTGGGCTGCGGTCAAGCTGCTCGAAGACGCCGGATGCGCGGTCGAAGTTCCGGCGCAGACCTGCTGCGGCCAGCCCGTCTATAATTCCGGCGACCGGAGCCTCGCGAAGGATCTGGCGCGGCAGGCGATCGAAACATTTGCCTCGTGCGACTACGTGGTCGCGCCCTCGGGCTCTTGCGCCGGCATGCTCGCCAAACATTACCCCGGGCTCTTTGCCGGGGATCCGACCTTCGCCGGTAAAGCGAAGGCGTTCGCCGCGGAGGTCTATGAACTCGCGCAGTTCCTGACCGATGTGATGAAGATCGAGGCGGTGGATGCGCGGTTTGCGCGGCGTGTGACCTATCACGACGCTTGTTCCGGGCTGCGCGAGCTTGGCATCGCGGCGCAGCCGCGCAAGCTTTTGAAAAGCGTCGGCGGGCTAGAGCTTGTCGAAATGGCGGAATGCGGGCGCTGCTGCGGATTCGGCGGCACTTTCGCGGTGAAGTACGGCGAAATCTCCACCGCGATCGCCGACGAGAAGATCGCCAATGTCAAAGCCTGCGGCGCTTCAGTCCTGCTCGCCGGGGATCTCGGA
>JBOHJJ010000041.1:0-3500 GCA_050728495.1 Methylovirgula sp. | reverse complement strand
CAAAATTTGGCAGCGCGAGCGCAAAGTCGGCAGGACTAGCGCCGGCCGATGCGCGACGATGAGGAACAATGAGCGCGGCGGCGGCTCTTCGACGAGCTTCAAGAGCGCGTTGGCGGCCGAGCGGTTCAATTCGTCGGCGCAATCGACGATGCAGATGCGATAGCCCTGGCTCGCATGCTGGAACAGATGCATCGCCTGGCGCACGTCATCGACGCGAATCTCGCTGAAGTGGCGCCGCGTCTTCTCGTTCCACTCGCGCCGCAACAGGAAGATGTTGCCGTGGGAAAGCGCCGCGATCTGCCGTGCCGCCGGATGGTGTGGATCGACGTGGAGATCTCGCGCCGCGTGCGCCGCGGCGGGATCGGAATTGGCAAGAATGAATCGCGCCAGCCGCCAAGCGAGCGTCGCCTTGCCGATCCCGCGTTCGCCGCCGATGATGAGCGCGTGCGGCAGACGGTTCGCCTGATAGGCGTCGAGCAGACTACGGTCAGCCTCGGCATGGCCGACGAGGTCGAAGCTCTCGCGCGGATGCGGGGCATCTTCGAAACGGTCGGCTTCCGGCGTGGCTTCGTTCCCTCTAGGCGGCATGCGTGCGTCCCAGCAGGCGATAGGCGACCGCATCCCAGATCGCCTGTGCGACATCATCCTCACTGCGCGTCGCGTCGACGATGACGCAGCGTTGCGGCTCGGCCGCGGCGATTTCGCGATACGCTTTACGCAATGCCTCGTGAAAGGCGATCGACTCGGCCTCGAAACGATCCGATGCGACGCCCGGTCCGCGTCGCGCGGCGGCGCGCGCCAGACCGACTTCCGCCGGCAGATCGAGGATCAGCGTCAGATCCGGGCGCAGCTCGCCCAGGCTAACGCGCTCGAGGGCGCGCAGAAAGCCCGCGTCGAGACCACCGAGCGTGCCTTGATAGGCACGCGTCGAATCCGCGAAACGATCGCTTATGACCCATGTGCCGGCAGAAAGCGCCGGAGCGATCTTGTGATCGATGTGATCGATGCGCGCCGCGGCGAACAGAATCGCTTCGCCCTTGGCGCCGAGATCCTTGGTGCGGCCGGAGAGAAGCAGATCGCGCAGCATTTCGGCGCCGGGCGAGCCGCCCGGCTCGCGCGTCTCGATCGCATCGATGCCGGATTGGCGGAGCCGCTCGGCGAGACGCAGCACCTGCGTCGACTTGCCGACGCCCTCCCCGCCCTCCAGCGTGATGAAGCGCGCCCGGCGCGCGGATGCCTGCGTGGCGCTCATTTCTTCAGGACATATTTGCGGAAGAGCTCTTCCGCATACTCGAGGCTGGCGTCCAAGGCGCGGCGCGAAAGCGAGCCGGTTCCAACGTTGGCGGCGGTCTGCAACGGCGCTGCGTAAACCTCGTTGCCGCCGCGAAAGATCTTCAGCTCGGCGACGTCTTTGCCGGAGACGACGGGCGCGATCAGCGGTCCGGTATAGACGATCTGACCGGTGAGCCTTTCGTCCGACTCGCGCGGCACGAAGATTTTCACCGGTGCTTTTGCAACAAGCGGCACGGAGCCCTGGCTGCCGCCGTAGACACGCGCGTAGCCCACGACCTCGCCGTGGGCAAACAGCGTCTTGGCCGCAAAGGAACGGAAGCCCCATTGCAGGATGCGCACCGCCTCGTCCTCGCGCTCTTTGGCCGACTTGGCGCCGTAGATTGCCAGGACAAGACGCTGTCCATTTTGTACCGCTGAGGCGACGATGCCATAGCCGCTGTCGTCGATGTTGCCAGTTTTCAGCCCGTCGCAGCCGATATCCATGGTGAGCAGCGGATTGCGGTTCTGCTGTTTGATTTTGTTCCAGGTGAATTCCTTCTCGCCGAAGTAGCGGTAGAGATTGGGATAGGTGCGGATAACGTAGGCGGCAAGCAGCGCCATATCGCGCGCCGTCACCTTTTGATCTGGATCTGCGTTGCCCCAGGCATCTGTGAAGGTGAGATGATTGAGACCGAGTTCGCGGGCGCGTTCCGTCATGCGAGTCGCAAAGGCCCCTTCGGAGCCGGCCAGGCCCTCGGCCAGCGCGATCGCCGCGTCATTGCCGGAATCGATTGCAAGCCCGCGGATCAGGTCTTCGACCCGCACCCGGCTATGCAAGGCGGCGAACATCGTCGAGCCATGCGCCGGCGCGCCGCCCTCGCGCCAAGCCGTCTCGCTGATCGGCAACGTGTCGTCGAGTTTCAGCTTACCTTGCTTGATGGCGTGAAAGACGAGCTCGGCGGTCATGATCTTGACGGTCGAAGCCGGGGTTGCCGGCAAATCGGCGTTTTTCTCGAAGAGCACCGTCTGCGTATCCGCATCGATCAGGATCGCTTGCGGCACGCTGGTCTGGAATGACTGTTCGGCTGCCGCTGCGGGGCCGGCGACGAGCAGGAATATGGGTAGGATTGCTGCAAGCCGCGCCCTGCCCTGCACGGCCGGGCGACGCGCCGGCGAGAGCCGCGAAAGGCGCAACAATCTGACGAAATTCACGACCAACCGATCCGCAATGAGCCCCGCGCGCCGGAGATTGCGACTTCGGCGTCGCGAAATCAACGCGGCCGTTCGAGACGGGCGTGTCTAACTTGAGGAAATTGGCTCAGTCGGGCGCGCCGATCGGCACGTCGGCGCCTGGGATGGTTCCGAGGTCAAACGGCCGCGCCGGCGGCAAAGGCGGCTGCCCCGTGAAATTATGCGCGGGAGGCGCGCTCTCCTGCGTCTGCGGTGCGGGCGCTTCGCTGTCGCTGGCCGAAGCCGTCTCGATCGGCCTGCTGTCGGCGAGCATGGTCGGCATGTTGAACCGGGCGGCGACGCCGTCGTAGCGCAAAGTCGCCATCAGTTTCTGGTCGTCGGAGCCGTTGAGGCTCGCCGGACCGATATATTGGACCTTGACCAAGGTCGTACCCTTCTTGCGGAAATCGAGCATATCGGCGACGCGCCGTGACACGTCCATGATCCGCCCCGGCTCGAAGGGGCCGCGGTCGTTGACACGCACGATCATCGAATAATGGTTGCGCAGGTTGGTGACCCGCGCATAACTCGGCAGCGGCATGGTCGGATGTGCGGCCGAGATCGAATTGCGGTCGAAAATCTCGCCATTGGCGGTGCGCCGTCCGTGGAAAGCGCTGCCGTACCAGGACGCGAGGCCGATCTCGACGTAGTGCCTGCTGCTCGGATAATAGGTCCGCCCGTCCACCATATACGGGTGGCCGACAAGATAGCTGCCGCCACCGTGCGGGACCGGCTCGCCGTCGGCGACAACGCGCGGGCTCGCTGAACCGTAGATCGATTGCGGAAAATACTCGGATGTACGGAAGGGCTGCTGGGCGCAGCCGGCGAGCCCCACGGCCGCGCATCCGGCGAGCAACGCAAGCCGGAGTTTGGAAACGCCGAGCGCGGCGCGAAATGGCACCGCGCCGGTTCGCAAACGCGACCAAAACTCCAGCCGTGGCACCAACTTCCCCCGAGGATTCATTCTAGCCGGCTGAGGCTTGCATGACGCGGCTTGC
>JBOHJJ010000040.1:0-5028 GCA_050728495.1 Methylovirgula sp. | reverse complement strand
CGCACGCGTTCGCGCGAGAGGCGTGCGAGACCATTGCGCTCGCGCAGGCAGGCGAGCATAGCTTGCGCGTCGAGCGGGCCTTCCGCATAGGCGGCGGCGAAGCGGAAGAAGCGCAGGATGCGCAGATAATCCTCGCGAATGCGCGCCACCGGATCGCCGATGAACCTGAGCCGGCGCGCTTCGATGTCGGCGATGCCGCCGACGTAATCATAGAGCGTCGCGTCGCGGCGCATCGACAGCGCGTTCATCGTAAAGTCGCGGCGCTTGGCGTCGGTCTCGAAGTCGCGGCTGAAGCGAACCTTCGCGTGGCGTCCGTCGGTCTCGATGTCTTCGCGTAGGCTCGTGACTTCGAACGGCTTGCCGTCGACGACGAGCATCACCGTGCCATGCGCCACACCGGTCGGAACGCTCTTCAATTTCGCCGCGCGGGCGCGCGCCACGACGGTCTCGGGCTTGGCGGTCGTAGCAATGTCGAACTCCTCGACGGGACGACCGAGCAGCGCATTGCGCAACGCCCCGCCGACGACGCGCGCCTCTTCGCCGTCAGCGTCGAGCAAACTTAGGACGCGGATCAGGTCCTTGCGTTCCAGCAGAGCTTTTACGGCGGGCGGCGCGACGATCGCGACGGTGCTCATGCGCGTGCGCTCATTCCATGTGTCCCGGCACGAGCGTGCCGTTTTCGATATGTGCCGGCACATAGGCGCCGAGGTGGCGCTGCGCAAAGACGCCAAAGAGAAAGACGCCGATGATGGCGACGACGAGCCCGGCGAGCGTCAGCGTCGAAACCGTACCCTGGCTCCAGTTGCGGCTCGCAAACGGCGTCGTGCGGCGCAAAAGGAGCAACGCAGCATAGCCGATGAACGGCAAGAGAAAGAGAAGCACCGGTCTCCAGACGACCCGCCACATAGGCGCTCCTTGGCCAAGCGTCGCATGCTAAGCCAGTTTCGCAGGCGATGGAATGAAGCTCCCTTTTTCCATGAGCAAACGCGACAAAGAGCCTGGGTGAGGGGGTTGGCCTCCTTCGCAGCCAATCCTCTCGGGTTTTTCACCCTAACTCTCTTCCCGCCCACAGGAGAAGGCTTACGCCGGGGAACCAGCCGGTTGCAGGCGCGCCGGAAGCCCCCATATCGACGAAGCGCCGCGCCGTTGCATCCAATTCCAAGAACCTTGCGGAAATGCTAGATCCGCAAGGCCGGGAGTTTATCTTGCTCGCCGAAAAAGACAGCGTCCTCAGGATCGAGATGGATTGGCGGGAGCCGTTCGACGCCGCGGCGCGGCTCGCGGACCGGCCCGGCTTTGCCTTTCTCGACAGCGCCCTTTTTCATGCCGAGCTCGGCCGCTATTCCTTTATCGGCATCGAGCCTTTCGGCATCTTTACCGCGGCGCTGGGGCTTGCGACCTGGAACGGCGTTCCTCTGTGGCTGCCGCCGCTCCCGGCCTTGCGCGACTTGCTCTCTCGTTTCGTGTTCGATGCCGATCCACAACTGCCGCCGTTCCAAGGCGGCGCGATCGGTGCCATTCCTTACGAATTCGGCTGGGAACTCGACGGGCTTTGCTCGCCCAACCACCAGATCGAGCAGCGGGAGCCGTTTCATCTCGGCTTTTACGATCTCGTCTTCGCCTTCGATCAGCTGCAGCGCCGCACTTTCCTCTTTTCTTCCGGCTTTCCTGAGCAAGGGGAGGCGCGCAAGGCACGCGCGGCGGCGCGGATCGATCATGCGCTGCGGCTCTTTGAACGCGCACCCGTCTCCGCGGTCGCGCCGCAAACGGCGGTCAGCGGCTGGACTTCGAACTTCGCGCGTCCCGGCTATCGCGCCGCGATCGAGCGCGTGCAGGCGCATATTTTCCGCGGCGACATCTATCAAGCCAATATCGCACGGCGGTTCAGCGCCGATCTGCCCGAAGGCTTCTCGCCGTTTGCCTTCTATGCGCGGCTGCGGGCGGCCAATCCGGCGCCGTTCGCCGCCTATCTCACCTGCGGGGATACGACGATTGCCTCTTCTTCGCCGGAACTGCTGCTGCGCAAGCGCGGCGCGGCGGTCGAGACGCGGCCGATCAAAGGCACGTCGGCGCGCGCCGACCACCCCGTCGAAGATTTGTGGCGCGCCGAGGCGCTCGCCAAATCAGAGAAGGACCGTGCCGAGAATATCATGATCGTCGATCTCTTGCGCAACGATCTCTCGCGCACCTGCCGGCCCTTTTCGGTCGAAGTCCCGGTGCTCTGTGGGCGCGAATCCTACGCCAACGTCCATCATCTCGTCTCGGTCGTGACCGGCGAGCTTGCGGCGGATAGAGATGCGATCGATCTCATTGCCGCCACCTTTCCGGGAGGCTCGATCACTGGCGCGCCGAAGCGCCGCTCGATGGAGATCATCGACTCGATCGAACGGGTGCCGCGCGGCTATTATTGCGGTTCGATCTTCTATCTCGGCTTCGACGGCACGATGGACATGAACATCGCCATCCGTACCGCCGTGCTGCAAGCGGGCAGGGCGAGCCTGCATGCTGGCGGCGGCATCACCCGTCTCTCCGATTGGGCCGCCGAATATGCCGAGACGGAAGCCAAGGCGCAACGCCTCTTCGATGCTTTCGCCGGCGTCGAAGAATTGGAAGACGTTTTGCAATGAACGGACCGATTCTCGTCATCGACAACTACGATTCCTTCGTTTTCAACGTCGCCCGCTACTTCGAGGAGCTGGGACGCAAGGTAATCGTGCGCCGCAACGATGCGATCGACATCGCCGAGATCGTGGCAATCGCGCCGGCGGCAATCGTCATCTCGCCGGGTCCCGGCACGCCGCACGACGCGGGCATTTCGTTGCCGGTCGTGGAAAAGCTCTCCGGCGAGGTTCCGATCCTCGGCGTCTGCCTCGGCCACCAATGTATCGGCGCCGCTTTCGGCGCGCCGGTCACCCCCGCTAAACGTCCGCTTTACGGCCGCACCTCGCAGGTCGCCCATTATGGGCAAAACCTGTTCGAAGGCCTGCCGCAGCCGCTGACGGTGGCGCGCTATCATTCGCTGATCGTCGAACGCGCGCCGGGCCTCGAAGCGGCGGCGTCGATCGACGCCGTCTCGGAGGAGGGCGAGATCATGGCGTTGACGCACCGCTTGCATCCGACCTACGGCGTGCAATTCCATCCGGAGTCGATCCTCACCGAGAAAGGCCACGCGCTCTTTGGCAATTTCCTGCGCCTGGCGGTCGAAAGAAGGCCCCGTGTATTGGCATGACGGCGCGCTCCATGAGACGCCGCTCGCGTCCTTCGACCTGAGCGATCGCGGCCTCAATCTCGGCGACGGCGTGTTCGACACCGCGCTTTCGCGCAACGGCCGCGTTTTTCTGCGCCAAGCGCATCTCGAGCGATTTGCGGCGGCGGCCAAGGTGCTCGCCATTCCCTTTCCGAGTGCGGCCGCCGCCGAGGCGCTCGATCGGCTCGCCGAGGCGATCGGCGACGGCGCGGTGCGTCTCACACTGACGCGTGGCGCGGGCGGCCGCGGACTGGACTTGCCCAAAGATCCAAAGCCCTTGTTCTTTGGCGCCGCTGTGCCGGCGCCTCCACCTTTTCCCATCCTGGCGCTTGCCACGACGGCGATCCGCCGCAACGAAACCTCGCCCGCCGCGCGCCTCAAGGCGCTGCCCTATCTCGACGCCGTCCTCGGCCTCGAAGAGGCGCGCGCCAAGGGTGCCGACGAGGCTCTGTTCTTGAACATGCAAGAGCGCGTCGCTTGTCTTGCGAGCGCCAACCTCTTTGCGGTCTTCGGGCGGCGATTGATAACGCCGCCGCTTGCCGACGGCGTGCTCGCCGGAACGGTTCGCGCCTTCGTGCTCGGCAAGGCGGCAAGCTTAGGATTGGAGGCGGTCGAGCGTTCGCTCGATCGGCCCGAACTTTTGCACGCCGACGCGCTTTTTGCGACCAGCAGCCTCAAACTCATCGCCCCGTGCCGCAGCTTGGAGGCGACGCTCTTTGCTTCGGCCGAGAGCGAGGTGGTGCGACATTTGCGGTCGACGCTCCGCGACGCGGTCGCTGCGGAGTGCGGAAGCCTTTGAGCCTGCTCCAAAAAGATAGGTGCGGATCGCTGCCGCTAGCGGCTTTTCAAGCCAACGTCCTCGGACGATAATAGGCGCTGCCCCGAACCCCCAGCCCCCTGCATGTTGCGTCTTGCCATTCTGCGTCATGCCGAGGCCGTCCCGCTCGCCCAGGGCGGCGACGCCGACCGGGAACTGAGCCCTTCGGGACGCGATCTCGCCGAGCGCATGGGCCGCTGCTTCCGCAAGCTCGGACTGAGGCCCGATCTCACCCTGGTCTCGACTTCGAAACGTACGCGCGAGACATTCGAGGCTTTGCAACGCGGCGCCGGAGAAATGTTCGCGGTCGATTACCTGCCCGACCTTTACCACGCCACGCTTCCGGGGCTCGAAGAACTGCTTGCCGAAGCGCCGAGGGAAACTAAGTTTCTGCTGGTCATCGGCCACAATCCAGGTCTTGCCGAATTCGCCAACGCGCTTGCCGGCAAGGGCAAGAAATCGGAGCTGGCGCGGATGCGTGCACATTTTCCGACCCCCTGTCTGGCCGTCATCGATTTCGACGCCAAGAGCTGGAAGAAAGCGGAGCGCGGCGAAGGAAGACTCGAATATTTCATTACCCGCGGCGCGCTTGCCAAATAGAAGCCGAGAGCCCTTGCCATCTCTTTCCGACATTTTGTCCGAGGCCGGCATCGCCGCGCGCAACCTCGCCGACCTTTTCTCCGGCCGGGCGCTGCGGCTCGGGGTCACCGGGCTTGCCGGCGCCGGCAAGACCATCTTCGTGACCGCCCTCGTGCAGCATCTGACGCTCGCAGCGCGGCTTGCCGCGCTCGGCGAGAAAAATCCACTGCCGGTTTTTCGCGTCCACGCCGAGGGCCGGCTCCTGGACGGCCGGCTCGAACCGCAGCCCGACGACGTCGTGCCGCGCTTCGCTTACGAAGAGAACCTCGATGTGTTGACGGGGCGGCAGGGGCGCAGCGAGGACAGGGCGTGGCCGCAGTCGACG
>JBOHJJ010000039.1:0-4659 GCA_050728495.1 Methylovirgula sp. | reverse complement strand
GGCGTACGCCCGGGCGGCAACTCATCGAGAATGCTTACATCGAGATCGCCGTAAAGTGACAGCGCCAGGGTTCGCGGAATCGGCGTGGCCGTCATCACCAGCACGTCGGGTTCGGGCTGATTGGGCTTCTTCATCAGCTTGAAGCGCTGCAGCACGCCAAAGCGGTGCTGCTCGTCAACCACGACGAGGCCGAGCCGGCCGAACTCGACTTTTTCTTCGATGAGCGCGTGAGTTCCGATGACGAGCTGGGCTTCGCCACGGTTGATGAGGCCGCGATTCATGCGCTTGCGTTCTTCGTCGAGCGAGCCGGTGAGAAGGACGATGCGATAGCGGCGCGAAGAATGCTCCAGGAGCTTGCGTGCGGCCAGAAAATGCTGCGTGGCAAGGATCTCGGTGGGCGCCATGAGAGCGGCCTGGTAGCCGTTTTCCATGGCAACGAGCATGGCCTGGAGGGCAACGATGGTCTTGCCGGAACCGACGTCGCCCTGCAGCAGGCGCAGCATGCGAGAAGACGCCGCAAGGTCGGCGTGGATCTCGGCGAGCGCTTGCGTTTGCGCCGGCGTGAGCTTGAAGGGCAGGGCGGCCATGACCTTTGTCGTGCGCGAATTATCGCCGCGGCTCGCGCGACCGCCGGCGCGGCGCAAGCGCTCTCTTGTCAGCGCCAGTGCCAGCTGATGGGCAAGCAATTCGTCATAGGCGAGCCGCACCCGCGCCGGTGCGGTCGGTGTGATCGCGGCTGGATCTTCGGGCCGATGCAGGGCGCGCAAGGCCTGGGCGAAGGAAGGCAGCGCCGATATCTTTGCGGTCGCTTGCGCGTGCCATTCCGGCAGATCCGGCAGGCGTGCCAGCGCCGCGGAAATCGCTTTGGCGAGCGCGCGCGGTTGCAGACCTTCGGTCAGGCCATAGATCGGCTCGACTGCCTGCATCTTAGCAAGTCCCTCGGCGTCGAGCACACGGTCGGGATGGACAATCTGCCGATATCCGTCCCAGAGTTCGAGTTTGCCCGAGATCCAGCGCGTCTCGCCGACCGGCAGGCTCTTTTCGATCCATTGCGGATTGGCGAGAAAGAAAACGAGAAGAACGTCGCCGGTCTCGTCCTCGACGAGAACTTTGTAGGGCGCCCGCGAGCGCGGGCCCGGCGGCAGGTGCTCGACGACGCGGGCCTCGATCAACACCAGATGGTCGAGCGGCGCCTCGGCAATCTTGGCGCGGGTGCGCCGATCGATCGTCGCATAAGGAAGGTGAAAAAGCAGGTCAAGCACGCGGGCGCCCTTTCCGCTCTCGGTCACGAGTTTGTCGAGAAGCTGGGCGATCTTCGGTCCGACGCCGGATAGACTTGTCGCCGGAGCAAAGAGCGGGTTCAAAAGGGCGGGGCGCATGGACCAAGACTAAGAAGAGCGCCGCGTTTCCGCCAGATCATTCCGCAAGGATCGGCGCCTTTGCGTCGGGCGCGGCCGATCTCTATATACGCCATGCGGTTCGCCGCCATTCTATCTTCGGAGTTGCCGTGCCCGGTTCGCAGATTTCGAGCGCCGCTCTCGATGCGCGCAGGCGCAAAATCCTGTTTCGCTCTTGGCATCGCGGCATGCGCGAGACGGACCTTCTCATGGGCCGGTTCGCGGACGCCGAGATCGGCCATTTGAGCGAGGCGGAACTTGCGGAATTTGAGGACTTGCTGGAGGTTCCCGACCGCGACATTTTTGGCTGGCTCACCGGCGGCGAGGAGGTTCCGTCTTCCTATGACACCCCTACCTTCTGGAAGTTGAAGCTCTTCCACAGCCATGCCGGACCACTCGATCTTTGACATCCTTCCCTTTCCCGGACGAGCCTGCGTTGCCATACACGTGCTCACTCTCGCTGAACCTTTGACGTGACCGATCTTAAACGCGCCATCGCGGAACTCGCCGAAGGCGGTTCACTCACGCTCGCCTCGCTGTCCGACGGGTTTGACGCGTTCTGCGTTGCCGATTTAACCCGCTCGCTCGCCCGCGCCGAACGCGCCGTCGTGCTTGTCCATGTGGCGCGCGACGAGCCGCGCGCCCATGCCTTCAATGAGGCGCTTGCCTTCGCCGCGCCGGAAATCGAGATCCTCGATTTCCCTGCCTGGGACTGCCAGCCCTACGATCGGGTGTCCCCAAATGCGGCGATCGCGGCCCGGCGCATGACGGCGCTCTCACGGCTTGCCCGATCGCGCAGCGCGCCGGAACAGCCGCGCATTCTTTCCACCACGGTCAACGCAATTCTGCAGCGCGTTCCGCCTTTGGAGAAAGTCGCGGCCGATTACTTCTCGGCGGCGCCCGGCAATGCGGTTTCGATGGACGAACTCGTCCGTTGGCTTGAGGACAACGGATTTTCGCGCACCCCGACGGTGCGCGACACAGGCGAATACGCGGTACGCGGCGGCATTCTCGACCTTTTCGCGCCTTCCATGCCCGCGCCCGTGCGCCTCGATTTCTTCGGCGACACGCTTGAATCGATCCGCAGCTTCGATCCCGAATCGCAGCGCACGGTCGCGCCGCTGCGCGGGCTCGATCTTGTGCCGATGAGCGAGGTGCAGCTCACTTCCCAATCGATGCGCCGCTTCCGCCAGGGCTATGTTGCGGCCTTCGGCGCGCAGACTTTGGGCGATACGCTTTACGAAGCGGTGAGCGAAGGCCGCCGCCATCCGGGCATCGAACATTGGCTGCCGCTCTTCTACGAGAAACTCGATACGCTCTTCGACTATACCGGCGCGGCGCCGTTGGTCCTCGATCATTTAGTGGAGGAAGCGGCGAAGGAACGCCTCGCGCAGATCGGCGATTATTACGAGGCACGCAAAAGCGCCCTTGAAGCCGATCCCGTGCACGCCTCCTATAAGCCGTTGCCGCCCGAGACTCTCTATCTCTCCGCCGCGCATTGGAGCGAGCGCCTGGCGGCGAGCGGGCTGGTGCGCGTCACGTCATTTGCGCAGCCGCAAGGCAGAGACGTCATCGATTGCGGCGCCAAGGTCGGCCGCAACTTCGCGCCGGAGCGTAACGACGAGGGCGCCAATGTTTTCCACGCCGCGGCCGAACATGTTCGCGCGCTGCAGGAGCAGGGCAAACGGGTGATCGTCGCCGGCTGGTCGGAAGGCTCGCGCGAACGTCTGGGTCATGTGCTGAAAGATTTCGGCTTGCCGGAGCTCGAGCCGGTCGCCTCGCTCGCGCAGGCTCTTCGTCAGCCGAAAACCAGCGTGGCGCTTGCGGTGATCGGCCTAGAGGCTGGTTTCGAGACGCCGCATCTCGCCGTCGTCGGCGAGCAGGACATTCTCGGCGACCGGCTGGTGCACGCCCGTAAGCGCCTGCGTCGTGCGCAGGATTCGATCGCCGAGCTCACCTCGCTCTCGGCCGGCGATCTCGTCGTCCATGTCGATCACGGGATCGGGAGATTCGTAGGCCTGACGCCGATCGAAGCGGCGGGCGCCCCGCACGATTGCCTCGAGATCCGTTATGGGGAAGGCGCCAAACTCTTCTTGCCGGTCGAGAACATCGAACTTCTGTCGCGCTACGGCTCGGAAGGCGCTGACGTAGAGCTCGACAAATTGGGCGGCGTCGCCTGGCAGCGGCGCAAGGCGCGCATGCGCCGCCGCATCCTCGAGATGGCCGCCGGCCTTTTGCAGATCGCCGCGGCGCGCCAAACGCACGCGGCACCGAAAGTTACCCCGCCGGAGCCGCTCTACGAGGCGTTCTGCGCCGGCTTTCCCTACGAGGAGACGGAGGATCAGGCGGCGACCATCGAAGCCGTGCTCGACGACCTCGCCTCCGGCAAGCCGATGGACCGGCTCGTCTGCGGCGACGTCGGCTTCGGCAAGACCGAAGTCGCGCTGCGCGCCGCCTTCGTCGCGGCGATCAATGGCGAACAGGTGGCGGTGGTCACGCCGACCACGCTGCTCGCCCGCCAGCATGCGCAACTCTTCATGACGCGTTTTGCCGGCTTGCCGATCAAGGTCGCGCAAGTATCGCGCATGGTTGGCGGCGCCGCGGCCACGCGGGTGAAAGCGGGCATCGCTTCCGGCGAGATCGACATTGTCATCGGCACGCATGCGTTGCTTGGCAAGAGCATCGCTTTCAAACGTCTCGGGCTGGTGGTGATCGATGAGGAGCAGCATTTCGGCGTGAAGCACAAGGAGCGGCTCAAGGAATTGCGTGCCGAAGTGCACGTGCTGACGCTCTCGGCGACGCCCATCCCGCGCACATTGCAGCTGGCGCTGACCGGAGTGCGCGAACTCTCGATCATTGCGACGCCGCCCGTCGACCGGCTGGCGGTGCGCACGTTCGTCTCGCCTTTCGATCCGCTGCTCGCGCGCGAAGCTTTGCTGCGCGAGCGTTATCGCGGCGGCCAGAGCTTTTATGTCTGCCCGCGCGTCGAGGACATCGAGCAGGCGGCCGATTTCCTGCGCCGCAACGTGCCGGAAGCGAAATACGTCGTCGCCCACGGCCAGATGGCGGCCTCCGAGCTCGAGGAGCGCATGGCCGCGTTCTATGACGGCAAGTTCGACATCCTCCTTTCGACGGCGATCGTCGAGTCGGGGCTCGACATTCCGACCGCCAATACGCTCATCGTGCATCGCGCCGATATGTTCGGCTTGGCGCAGCTCTATCAGCTGCGCGGCCGCGTCGGACGCTCAAAGACCCGCGCCTA
>JBOHJJ010000038.1:0-8010 GCA_050728495.1 Methylovirgula sp. | reverse complement strand
ACGGTTATGAAGGCGAGGACGTCACCGCCAACGTGAAAACGATCGGCGAGATCCCGCATATGCTTCGGGGAAAGCCGCCCGATGTCCTCGAAGTGCGCGGCGAGGTCTATATGAGGCACGCGGATTTCGCGGCGCTCAACGCCCGCCAGGCCGCAGCGGGCAAGCCGACGTTCGCCAATCCGCGCAATTCGGCGGCGGGCTCGCTGCGCCAGCTCGATCCGGCGGTTACCGCGGGCCGGCCGCTGCATTTCTTCGCCTATGCATGGGGCGAAGTCAGCGCGATGCCGGCGGATACGCAAACGGGCATGGTGCGCGCGTTCAAAGAATACGGTCTGCCGGTCAATCCGCTCACCGTCCTCTGCCACTCGGCCGAGGAGTTGCTGCGCCACTATCGCAACATCGAAAGCCGCCGCGCCTCGCTCCCCTATGATATCGATGGCGTCGTCTACAAAGTCGACAGTCTCGCCTTGCAGGACCGGCTGGGCTTCGTATCGCGCGCGCCGCGCTGGGCGGCGGCGCACAAGTTTCCGGCCGAGCAGGCGATCACGATCCTGCGTGACATCGAAATCCAGGTCGGGCGCACCGGCGCGCTGACCCCGGTTGCGCGCCTCGAGCCGGTTACCGTCGGCGGGGTGGTCGCTGCCAATGCGACCTTGCACAACGAGGACGAGATCGCCCGCAAGGATATTCGCAGGGGTGATTGGGTGCGCATCCAACGTGCCGGCGACGTCATTCCGCAGGTGCTCGGGCCGGTTTTGGAGAAGCGTCCGAAGCCTTGGCCAAAGCGCTATCGCTTTCCAACGAAATGCCCGGTCTGCCACTCAGCTGCGGTCCGCGAAATCGACCCTAAGACGGGAACCGCCGATGTGGTCCGCCGCTGCACCGGGGGGCTCGTCTGTGCGGCGCAGGCAGTAGAGCGCTTGAAACATTTCGTTTCGCGCCATGCCTTCGACATCGAAGGGCTGGGCGACAAACAGATCGAGCAATTCTACCGCGACGGCCTGGTCACCAAACCGGCGGATATTTTCACGCTTGCCGGGCGCGATGCGAAGGCTGCGACCAAGCTGAAAGACCGCGAAGGGTATGGCGAAACCTCAGTGCGCAATCTGTTCGCGGCGATCGAGGCGCGCCGGCGGATTCCGCTCAACCGGTTCATCTACGCCTTGGGGATCCGCCACGTCGGCGAAACCAACGCGCGTCGGCTCGGCCGCCACTTCAGCACCTTTGAAGCGCTTCGCGCCACGGCGCGCGCCGCTGAAGTGGGTTCCGAAGCCCGCGCCGAGATCGACAATATCGAAGGCTTGGGGGAGGTCGTGGCGGAGGCGGTCGCCGATTTCTTCGCCGAAAAGCACAACGAGGACGAGCTCGACGCGCTGCTTCGCCACGTGACGCCTCTGCCGATGGAAGAGGTAGTTTCGATAAGTCCGGTGGCGGGCAAGACGATCGTGTTCACCGGATCACTCGAACGCATGACGCGCGATGAGGCCAAGGCACAAGCCGAGCGGCTTGGCGCGAAAGTGGCGGCTTCGGTCTCTTCCAAGACGGACCTTGTCGTCGCCGGTCCAGGCGCGGGCTCGAAGCTCGCCAAGGCCGCTGAACTCGGGATCGAAACGATCGACGAAGAGCAGTGGCTAAAGCTTGCTGGAGCGGCTACGGATTGATCCGGCCTTGATGCGAACAAGATCTCGCCGGAGCATCGGTGTAAAAAGGGTAAGCTTTTCAGGCCGGAGCACAGAAATAGGTAGCCGCCTTCGGTGGTAGCCCGTGAGGGGGAGCACGTTATGCGCGATCAATGGCTGATCATGGGCGCGGCTTTAGGCGCGGTGCTTTTGCTGCCGATTGCGGGTTCCGCGCAGACCATGACCGTGCCGCCAAGTTGGGCGCCAAGTTTGGCACAAAGCCCGACGATGCCGTCGCCCGACGAGTTTACGCCTCCACCCGCCGCTGCGCCCGCCAGCCCGACCGCAGAAACCAAACCGGCCGCCACAACGGCGAAAGCCAAGCCGCACGAGATGATGGCGCCTGCTGCGCGAGCTGCGGCGGCGCCTGCTGCTATGCCGAGAAGAACTGGCAAACGCAGGACAGCCGGGAATGCGGCGCATGCGCCACGCGACATCGTCGCGGAAATCTACAAGGTAGCAGCCGGTAGAGATGGCAACTACGACGGACCGTCGGCCTTCGATGACCGCAGGATCCGGAAACTCTATTTTTCGAAGGACCTGATCGCCGCCGTGGCCGCAACGGAGAAAAAGGCGGCGGGCGGTTCGATTCTCAATTTCGATCCGATCACGAATTCTGAGGGCGACGTCGAGGATTTGAACATCGCACGTGAATCGGAAAAGCCGGGCTGGGTGAGCGTCGCGGCGCGCTTCAATTCGGCGAGCGATTCCTCGATCATCCACTACGATTTCGTCAAAGAGGGCAAGCTCTGGAAAATCGACAATATTCGCGGCGAGATCGTCGGCCAGCAGGGCCAATGGTCGCTGCGCGAGATCCTCAAGAACAGCACGCAGCAGTCCTGATTATTTGCGGATCGGACGCGTCGCACGCTTGAGCCAAGCGCGCAAGGTAGGCTCGACTTGCGGCGCCAGCGCCTTGCGTACGCGGGCATGGTAGGCGTTGAGCCAGGCGATCTCATCCCTCTCGAGAAGTTTCGGTTCGATCAGCGCAAGATCGACGGGGGCGAGCGTCAGTGTCTCGAAGCCGAACATTTCGTGCTCGGCGCCCTTGATCTTAAGCGGGGTGACGACGACAAGATTCTCGATGCGGATGCCGAATTCTCTCGGCTTGTAATAGCCGGGCTCATTCGAGACGATCATCCCTGCTTCGAGGGCGGTGCCGCCCAATTTCGAGATTCGCTGCGGCCCTTCGTGGACGGAGAGATACGAGCCGACGCCATGGCCCGTGCCGTGCTCGAAATCGAGCCCCGCCTGCCAAAGCGCCAGCCGCGCCAGCGCGTCGATCTGCGCACCCGACGTGCCCTTCGGGAAGACGGCGCGGGCGATGCCGATGTGGCCTTTGAGCACGCGGGTGAACCGATCGCGCATTTCGCGCGTCGGCGCGCCGACCGCGAGCGTACGGGTAACGTCGGTCGTGCCGTCCGCATATTGGCAGCCCGAATCGATGAGAAAAATCCCTTTCCCGATCTTGCGGTTGGTCGCGACGGTGACCCGATAATGCGGGATCGCCGAGTTCGGTCCGGCGGCGGAAATCGTCGGGAAAGAGAGATCCTTCAAAAGCGGCGATTGGCGGCGGAATGTTTCCAGCGCTTGCGCGGCGTCGATCTCGGTGAGTTTGCCCTTCGGCGCTTCGATGCTGAACCAGCGCAGAAAGCGCAGCACGGCGACGCCGTCGCGCAATTGGGCGCGGCGCGCGCCCTCGATCTCGATCTTGTTTTTGCGCGCCTTCATGAGCGCGATCGGGTCGACTCCGATCTGCGGCTCGCCGCCCGCCTCCTTGAGCAGTCGGGTGAGCTTGACGGGCGCGCTGGCCGCATCGAAGAGGACATGCTTGCCCTGCTTGCCGAGCGCCGCGAGATCGGCTTCGAGCTGCGCGGGTGCAGCGAGTTCGGCGAGTTCGCCGAGGTATGCGTGCACGGCGGAGCCGAGTTTTACCGGATCGGCATAGAGCCGCGGCTTAGCGTCCTTGAAAAGCAGCGCAAAAGCCAAAGGCAACGGCGTATAGGCGACATCCTTGCCGCGGATGTTGAAAGCCCAGGCGAGCGCGTGCGGGTCGCTCACCAAGAGCGCGTCGGCCTTGCCGAGCGCGGCATGAATGCGCGCCAGTTTTTTCTGGACGGCCTCGCCGGCAAATCGCGCCGGATGGCGGCTGATCGCGCCCAGCGGCGCCGCCGGTCGGTCGCTCCAGATCGCGTCGATCGGATTTTCCGCGACGGCCACGAGTTCGGCGCCTGCCGCCGTCGCGGCTTTTTCGAATTTCTCGATTTGCCCCGGCGTATGCAGCCAAGGATCGTAGCCGAGTTTCATGCCCGGACTTAAATGCTTCTCAAGCCATTTCTCCGGGCTCGTGGCGGCGAGCGGTACGGGCTCGATGCAGGAAAGATCGACCTGTTCCTTGGCTTGCAGGGTGTAGCGGCCGTCGACGAAGAGGGCGGCGCGATCTTTGAGAACGATTGCAAATCCCGCCGAGCCGGTAAATCCGCTGAGCCAGGCGAGCCGTTCTTCAGAGGCCGGCACGTACTCGTTCTGATGCCGGTCGGCGCGCGGTACAAGAAAGCCCGACAAGCCTCGCCGGGCGAGCTCCTTGCGTAGCGCCGCGAGCCGCGCCGCGGAGCGAGAGGAATCGGCCGTGTCCGCGAAAGACTGGTAAAGGCTCTCGAACATGGCTCCAGTATCGCACGATCCACGAAATCGACCAGTTTCGCGAGATCCGCCTCTAGCCCGCTTTCATCTCGGTGGCGTCATCGAGCTTATGGTCGGGGCAGGTCTTCGCCGGCCAACGCGGGCCGATGTCGTGCATTTGCGCCTCCAGACATTCGACGTCGAGGCGCACCGCGGCGCCTCCCGAAAACGTCAGCATCACGTAGCCGGCCGGCGCGTCTTTGGTCAGGCAAACCACGCTCAGCAGACTAAGGCAGGTATCCTTGGCGTTCTGCTCGAAGCCGGTGTAGGTCGCCTTGAGAACGCGTTCGAAATGGAGCCCGGTGCGGCAGCGTTCGTTTTTTCCTTCCGCCGCCTCCACCCAGTCGAAGCGCGCAGCGACCAAGGCGAAACGCTTGGAGCGCGGCAGATAGGCCATGTCGGCCACCTTGACGCAGGAATCCTGAAGATTGGCCGAAATGATCGCAAGGTCTTCGGTATCGAGCGCAATGAGGCGCAAACTATCGGGCATCGCGGCAATCCTCCGGGGTTTCCCCAGGATTTGTGCTCGCCGCCGCCCAAGTTCAAGCGGGGCTAGCCGGTTCCAGGAATGCGCTCGACGATGGCGCCGCAGCGGCCGAGCTTCTTTTCGAGATGTTCGAAGCCGCGGTCGAGGTGGTAAACGCGGTTGACCATGGTTTCCCCGCGCGCCGCGAGCGCTGCGATGACGAGCGAGACCGAGGCGCGCAGATCGGTCGCCATGACCGGCGCGCCTTGCAATTCCGCGACTCCGTCCACATGCGCGACGTCGCCGTCGAGCTTGATCCGCGCCCCGAGCCGGGCAAGTTCCTGGACGTGCATGAAACGGTTCTCGAAGATCGTCTCGGTGATCCGCGAGCGGCCCTTGGCTTTGGTCATCAAGGCCATGAATTGCGCTTGCAGATCGGTTGGAAAGCCGGGGAACGGCGCCGTTGAAATATCGACGGGCGCAATGCCGGCGCCGTTGCGGCGGACGCGAATGCCCTCGTTGGTGACGACGACCTCGGCGCCGGACTGGGTGATGGCGTCGAGCGCGTTTTGCAAAAGCGCCGGCGGAGCGCGCGCAAGCAGCACGTCGCCGCCGGTCATGGCGACCGCGATCGCGTAGGTGCCGGCCTCGATCCGGTCCGGCACGACGCTGTGACGCACGCCGCCGAGCGCGCCGACGCCTTCGATTTCGATCACCGGCTGCCCAGCGCCCTGGATCTTGGCGCCCATCTTGATGAGACAGGCGGCGACGTCCGCCACTTCCGGTTCGCAGGCGGCGTTGGTGATCAATGTATGGCCTTTGGCGAGCGAAGCCGCCATCAATGCGGTATGGGTTCCCCCGACGGTCACCTTCGGGAAGTGGATTTCGCCGCCTTTCAATCCACCCTTGGCGCGGGCGTGAACGTAGCCGGCTTCGATATCGACTTGAGCGCCCAGTTTTTCGAGCACCATGAGGAGAAGATCGACCGGCCGCGTGCCGATGGCGCAGCCGCCGGGCAGAGATACGCGCGCCTCGCCCATCCGCGCCAAGAGCGGCGCGACCACCCAGAAACTCGCCCGCATCTGGGCGACGAGATCGTAGGGAGCGGTGATATCGACGATGCGGCGGGCGGAGAGGTGAAGCGTGCGGCTTGCCTGCGGATCGTCGCCCGGCTTGCGTCCGTCGACGCTGTAATCGACGCCATGATGGCTCAAGATCTGCAGCAACATGCCGACGTCGGCGACGCGCGGCGTATTTTCGAGCGTCAACGTTTCGCTCGTCAACAACGAGGCGATCATCAGCGGCAGCGCCGCGTTTTTGGCGCCCGAGATTGGAATCGTGCCCTCAAGCGTACGGCCGCCGACGATGCGGATGCGATCCATTGTCCCCCCTTGCGCCGATCTAGCCCGGCAATTTCCTCTGGTCCTCAGCGGCGCGGCGGCCGCGTTCCTGCGCTTTGCGGCGGCGTAGATTCTCCCGCAACGCCACGGCGAGCCGCTGTTCGCCTCTTGCCGCTTTCCTCTTCGCTGCGTCGCGATCCGCCGCTGTTTTTTGGGGATCAGTCGCCATGATAGCCCCTAATTCTTGCGTAGGTAGGCAAACCCAAATTGTTCATGAATAAATATTAAGACTTTGCCCTCGCCGCCACAAGCTCGGCCTCGAGGTGGTCGAACTACCCGGGATCACTAGGGTTTTGCATCCCCAGCCTGTCTTGCCTATTGCCGCCGCGCATGCGACATAGCACCTCCCGCCGGCGCTTTTTGCTGCAACGGGCTGCAGTAGCTCAGTGGTAGAGCACTCCCTTGGTAAGGGAGAGGTCGAGAGTTCGATCCTCTCTTGCAGCACCAGCTGATCGCCTTGAAATCATGATATATTTGCGAGTTTGCCGGATGTCCGACGAATTCGCGGGATTCCGGCAGGTTTGTGCCGCCGCGCTCCCGCTCGCCAATACAACCCAGCCAAGTCCAGCACAATCAATGGTTTCGAAACCGATTGTTATCTTTCTTGCCGCTAAGTTTGAGGATCTGCCATGAGCGAGCCGTCAACATGAGCGAGGATGCGGTCGGAAATCTTGGGGAGGGCACAGCCTTGCCGGGCGGTGTTCGGCGGCACCGCGCCGAAGCCATCGTCAATCCGGCTTCCGGGCTTGCCAATGATTACCTCAATCTCTTCAATGAGATCGTAATGATGATCGAGCAATTGCCGACGATGCCGGAATTGATCGATGACATCCTGCACTGGCGCCCCGTCAGCTATCAGGAATATTTTGCGAATTCCATTCTGCCCGGCCGCGCCTCGGCGCTCGACGCTTATGGCGCCCTCAATGCCGCCTTCCGGCAAGATTTCGAAAGAGTGGTCGCCGATCTCGACCGCCGCGCCGTCGGCGCGGTCGTGGCGATCCGCCGTCAGCACAAGATCACCGGCGGTGGCGACTCGGAAACCATGAAAGAAATTTGCCTGCGCGCCGGCGAAGCGCTGCGCGAAGTCCTGCTCAAGGCGACCGACCTCGTCAATCACGGCACCCGGGTGCCGCGCGAATCCGAGCAGCAGCGCGCCGACCGGCTGCTCTACGGCAGGTTGCGCCGATTCGGCTGAGCGCATGCAAGGATGCCGTGGCCTCCGGCTCGCCGCGAGGAAATGATAACGGCCAGCATCTGCATCGTACTCGGCGCCCTTGTTCTCTTCGCATTCGTCAAGTTTCCGAGTCTAAGCCGGACTTTGGGCCTCGGACCGGATGGGGATTGTAGCGGCATTCCAACGAGCGAGCGCGTGTGCATTCGACGCGCGCCAGCCCATTCGGTTGCCGTCCCTCCATGATCGAGGCCGCGATGTTCTTGACGACACGCGCCAAAACTGCGCCTTTGCGCGGCGCGTGAACCAGAGCGGCGCATCTCTGCCGAATGCCTACCGACCAAACGTCCACCAGGAGAGCTACTCTCCGTCTTAAGCCCGATGCTGCGGGCGTGGCTGAGGCGGCGCGACTGTTACGCGCCGGCGGGCTCGTCGCCTTTCCGACTGAGACCGTTTATGGACTCGGCGCCGACGCAACGTCGGCTGCGGCGGTGGCCAAGATCTATGCGGCAAAGCGGCGGCCACCTTTCAATCCTTTGATCGCCCACGTCGAGAATCGAAGCGCGGCGGAGACGCAAGGCATGTTCACGCGCGAGGCGGGCGCGCTCGCCG
>JBOHJJ010000037.1:0-6566 GCA_050728495.1 Methylovirgula sp. | reverse complement strand
ATTTCGCCGAGGTCTACCAGGTTTTGGATGAAGCGCGCGGGGCTGCGACCATCGTCGATGTCGATACGCTCGCCCGCGTCGTCGCGCTGCTCCTGAAAGATCCCGATAAGTTGCGCAAGATGGCACGACTCGCCGCCGAGACCGTCAACCGGCTCGATGGCGCATCCACCGCGATCATGGCGGCGATCGAGCCGCATATCGCGCAGCTGATGGTCGAAACGCAGCGCTGGGAGAGCTAGCGCGCCCCGTCACCGGACAAGCGCTTTGAACTTTTGGACTTCGTTCGGGCAATCACAGGTGCCAAAAACAGGTGCCAAAAGTTGTCACGGCCTCGTGGCATCTCGCGGCGAACCGGGAACGCTGGAGCTTTAGCTTAATTGATGCTTTTGCCGTAAATCGATTGCAACGAGTGAATTATACCTTGCGCCTCATTCCGCCGCGTAAGCCTGCGAGGCATGCAGCGAGAATTTGCTGAGAGACGAAGAGATGGAGGGTAGCTCATGAATAGGCCTCTAGCACGGTTCGGCGCGGATGAGTCGGGCGTCACAGCCATCGAATATGGCCTCATTGCCGGCCTGATTGCCGTAGTCATCATCGCCGCTGTTACTACAGTCGGCACCAGCCTCTCTGCGAAGTTCAACGCGATTTCCACGAATTTGAGCTAACCTGCATTTGCCCGTTGTCGAATGCTACGGAAATCGCGGCGCGGCGGTAGTGGGCCAGTTTAATTAGGGCAGCCAATTGTGCTCTAGCGCGGACGCGCCCCGCGCCGCATAATGGCAATATGGCCAGTCCAAAACCATCGATCCAATTTCGGCCGACTGAGATAAAATTGGGCTCCGGTTGGTATGTGCAAGTCGTGTACTCCGATGCGCCGCCCCTCCAACTTGGAGGTTTCAAGACCAAGGAAGAGGCAGAGGAATGGATCACCTGTCAATCGGCGGCTTGGCTAAAAGAGCATTTGGACGGTCGCTATGCCTAAGCCCCCAAACGTCCTCGCGACCTAAACCAATGGGCTAAGCGCATGGTCGATATTGCGAATCGTAGTGACAATGCGTCCGAAGCACCAAAGCCTAGAAAAAAAGCTGCTGTTAAACCGACAAAGAAAGCTGTGCTGTACCAGCGCGCCCCTTCACAAATGTCATAAGGATTAGGGGCACGACTGCGATCAGCGTAACTCTCTCTAATCTTTTTCAGCGTTGGATAAGCTGGCGAACCGCTTCTTGGTCAGCGCAGCTTTGCGGCGGCGTTGCGCCTATGTACCGAGTTTAATGCCCATGCGCTGCAGCTTGGCCTCGTGATTGGCGTAGGCTTCCTGCAAATCGACATTCCAATAGCGCAGATCCTCGATCGGAATCGGCACGCCGGTCACGGCGCAGCGCACAAACGTGCCGGGCCGCAGAACTCGGATCTCTCCGTCGAGATATTCAAGTTCGGCCTCTCCGGCCGATAAGGGATGGCGTTCGTATCGGTTCATGGCGGTTTCGGGCGGCGAGAAAGCGAAGATAACGTAGCCCTAGGCAATTTGCCACAGGGCATTCCGCCCGAGGGCGGCGGTTCGCAAAAGATTGTTGCAAGTCGCTCAGCGGCCGAAGTGAAGCCGTGCTGCCAGGATCTCCGGCAGGCCTGCCGCCCGGATCTTTTGCGCCGCCGCTTCAATATCGTAGGGAACCCGTTGGAACGTCAGCAAACCCCGCTCATTGTCGTAAAGAGCATAGGCGGCATCGGGAATGTCGTCGCGCGGCTGGCCGACCGAGCCCAGAACCGCGAGCCATTTGCGCTGCGGCGCGAGGCTGATGGTCTCCCCCGCCGCCGGAACGTGCAGGGCCGGCAGGCTGCGTCCCGCCTGATGATAGACCTGCGGGCAATGCACGTGTCCGCAGAGCGTCACCCGCTTTTGCGTCGCGCGCAGCGAGCGCTCGGCCTCGAGCGGATGGGTGATGTAGATCCAATGTTCCGGGTGCGCCGCTTCCGCATGCACCAGAAGAGTTTCATCAAGCTCCGCGGTTAGCGGCAGCTCTCTAAGAAAACCTTGGTGTGCCCCGTTCAATTGCGCCTGCGTCCAGGCGATCGCGGCGCGCGCATGGGCGTTCATCGTATCGCTTGGCACGCCGATTGCCGCGTCGTGGTTGCCTTTGAGGACAGTGGCGCCTTCGGCGCGCAACTGCGCGGCGCGCTCGACGATGTAAACCGGATCGGCGCCATAGCCGATGAGATCGCCCAACAAGGCGAAGCGCTCGGCGCCTTGCGCGCGCGCCGCGGTATAGCAGGCGTCGAATGCCTCGCGGTTCGCGTGAATGTCGGCAAAAACGGCGAGCAGCGTCAAAACAGCGAGCCTTGCGCGCTTTTCTTTTTAGGTTCCGTCGATTTCGCTTCGCGGGATGGCTCGGCGACCGCGGCGCGATGGCCGTCGGCGAATTCGATGTCAAGCCGGGCGCCCGGCGCAACTTCACTGGCGCGTCGCAGCGGCCGGTTCTCGGCGTCGCGCACCAACGCGAAGCCGCGCGCCAGAACCTGCCTGTAGCCGAGCGAGTCGAGTAGCTTCTCTCTTGCTGCAAGGCTCGCGTGGCGACGTTCAAGCCCGGCGTGCATAAGGTTCAGCATGCGCCGGCGAAGCGTAGCGATTGTCCGTCGGCAGGCCGTGATCCGTTCGGTTTCAAGCCGCGTGCGGGCAGCGAGCGCGCCGCGCAAGCTGCGGCCGGCGTGCAAGACCTCCTGCCGCCGCCAGTCGCCCGCGACCGTGTCGGAGCGCCGCAGGCGCAGATCAAGCGATTCCAATTTCTGCGCAACGCGAGCCATTTTGGCTTGTGGCGCTTGGTTGGCGAGACGGTGTGCGAGCCGCGCCAGGGCGATGCGCCGCCGGTCAACCGCCGCGCCGAAAAAATTCGCAAGCCGCGACGCTGTGCGGTCACATCTTTGCCGCGGCTCCGCGATGATCGCCTCGGCGCGCGGCAGAGCGCGCGCCACGCCGCGCCATTCGGCACGCCGTTGCGCTACGAAGCGCAGTGCCGCCGCGACATGTCGGCGGTCAAGATCGGCGAGAAGCGCGGCGAGTTCGAGCTTCACCGGCACGGCCTTCTCGGCCGCTCCGGTCGGCGTCGGGGCGCGCAAATCCGCGGCGAGGTCGAGCAGGGTCCAATCCGTCTCATGGCCGATGGCCGAAATGAGCGGGATTTGGCTCGCGGCGGCGGCGCGCGCTACGAGCTCGTCGTTAAAGCCCCAAAGGTCTTCGAGCGAACCACCGCCACGCGCCACGATGATGACATCGGGCCGGCGCGGCGCGCCCAGCACGGGCAACGCGTTAAAGCCGTCGATTGCGGCAGCGACTTCCAGCGCGCAAGTATCGCCCTGCACGCGTACCGGCCAGACCAAGACGTGACGCGGGAAACGCTCGGCGACGCGATGCAGGATGTCGCGGATTACCGCACCGCTCGGCGAGGTGACGACGCCGATTACGGCGGGCAGGAACGGCAGCGCTCGTTTACGTGCCGCATCGAAAAGACCTTCGGCGGCGAGCTTGCGACGGCGCTCTTCGAGAAGCGCCATCAGGGCGCCGATGCCGGCGGGCTCCAATGCCTCGACGACGATCTGATAGGCCGATTTGCCGGCAAACGTCGTTACCTTTCCCGTGGCGATCACTTCGAGCCCTTCTTCGGGTTTGATCTTGAGACGCAGGAAAGTGCCCTTCCAGATGACGGCGTCGATGCGGGCGGTCTGATCCTTCAGGCAGAAGTAGGCGTGGCCCGACGAATGCGGGCCGCGATAGTTGGAAATTTCGCCGCGCAGCCTCACGAGACCGAACGTCTCTTCGATCGTCCGCTTCAGGGCGCCGGCAAGCTCGCTGACCGTGAACTCGGGGGTGTTGGGTATCGGTTCCGACATGTCGTTAGGATGACGGATTTGGCAGCTGGTGGGAAGAGCATAAGAACCGTTGCTCTCGGCACCAAAATCGCCGAGCCTGCGCGAGGGTCATCGACAGGAGGCGACGACGCCCGAGCATTACGAGCACTACAAAAGCGTGCTGCTTTTTCTCGTCACGGCCGGCATCGTGGCGCCGCTGTTTCGTCGTTTGAAGCTCAGTCCGATTCTCGGATTTCTCGCCGCGGGCTTTTGCCTCGGTCCGTTCGGATTAGGGCGTTTTGCGCAAGGCGCATCGACGCCCTTCTGGGCGCCGGCTTGGCTCACATCGGCCGTTCCGTACGTGACCTTCGACAATGTGGCGGAGATCGCGCCACTTGCCGAGTTCGGCGTCGTGTTTCTGCTGTTCATGATCGGCCTGGAGTTGAGTTGGGAGCGGCTCGTGCGCCTACGCGGGCTCATCTTCGGCTTTGGAGCCTTGCATGTCTTCGGCAGCGCCGCGGTGCTTGCCGCGCTCGCGCTGGTGCTGAAGCAAACGCCGGTGGCGGCCGTCATCCTCGGATTCGCGTTGGCGCTTTCCTCCACCGCGATTGTCATTCCCGTTCTTGCCGACCGCAAGCGGCTCGCCACGACGGCGGGGCGGACGATCTTCTCCGTCCTTTTGTTTCAGGACCTGATGGTTGCGCCGCTGCTGCTTCTCGTCGCGGCGCTCGGCTCGTTGCGCGGTGGCGTCGGCGCGCTCCTCATTTACAACCTCCTGCCGGCCCTGGCCGGCATCGCGCTCGTCGTGCTCGCCGGTCGACTCGTCTTGCGGCCTTTGTTTCATCTCGTCGCCGCCGCCGGGTCGGCGGAATTCTTCATGGCCGCCTGCCTTCTCGTCGTGATCGGCACCGCCTTTATTTCGATCATGAGCGGGCTATCGATGGGGCTTGGCGCGCTCGTCGCCGGATTACTTCTCGCCGAGACGGAATATCGCCGCCAGATCGAGGTGACGATCGATCCGTTCCGCGGGTTGTTGCTTGGCCTATTCTTCGTCTCGGTCGGCGCAAACCTCAATCTCGAACTTATTTTCTCCCAGCCGCTGCGCACGCTCGGGCTTGCCGCTGTGATGATCCTCGTTAAAGGCGCGATCACCTACGGCGCGGCGCGTGGTTTGCGTCTCGGCAATGCCGTCGCCGCCGAAGCGGCGCTGATGCTGGGGCCGGGCGGCGAATTTGCCTTCGTAATGGTCGCCGCCGCGATCGCCAACAAAGCCCTGCCGGCGGATACTGGCGCCGATGCCATGGTCGGCGTAACGCTTTCGATGTTCGCCATTCCGCTCCTTGGCGCGGTGGCGAGCCGCCTGCAGCACGTGGGCGCCGATGCCGAGATCGCGCGACTGCCGGAAGAGGACGCAAGCGCAAGCAAGGCCATCATCGTCGGCTACGGCCGGATCGGTCAACTCGTCGGCGAAATGCTGAAGGCGCACCAGATCGAGTTTCTCGTCGTGGAGACGAATGCCGCGCTGGTGCGGCGCTTCCGCCGCCAAGGCGTCGAGATCTTCTGGGGCGACGCGGCGCGTGGCGAATTTCTCAGGCGCAGCGGAATCGGCAAAGCGCGCGCCCTTATCGTGACCATCGATGCGCCCGAGGCCTCGGAAGACATCGTGGCGGCGGCGCGCGCGCTCAATGCGGATCTGACGATCGTCGCCCGCGCCCGCGACGCGGAACATGCAAAGGTACTCTATGGGCTCGGCGTCACCGACGCCGTGCCGGAGACGGTCGAAGCAAGTCTTCAACTTTCCGAGGCGGTGCTCGTCGATCTCGGCATCCCGATGGGGCATGTCATCGCCTCGATCCACGCCAAGCGCGAAGAATACCGCAAGCTGCTGCAGCCGAAAGGCGAGGCGGAGAAGGAACGGGACCGTTAGCCATCTTTGCGGTCACGAGTTCGGTGACGGCCACAGTGCGGCCCGCATGGCGACCGCGGCCAGCATCCCCGCCATCTGCGCCAGGATGAACGCCGGGATTCCCGAAGGCGCGATCCCTGCAAATGTGTTCGTCAACCCGCGCGCGACGGTTACCGCCGGATTGGCAAAGGAGGTCGAGGCGGTAAACCAATAGGCTGCAGCGATGTAGAGACCGACCGCATAGGCCGTCGCGTTCGGAACGCGTGCCGTGCAGCCGAAAATCGTCAAAACCAGTCCGAAGGTCGCGATGCCTTCCGAAAACCATTCCGCGGAACCTGTGCGAAGCGTGCCCGAAATCTGCCAGAACGGCAGTGCGAACATGAGATGCGCCACCCATGTTCCGAGCACGGCGCCGAAAAGCTGTACGGCGATATAGGCAGCGCAATCCGACCACGGCAGGGCGCGCCGCAAAGCAAACGCAATGCTGATGGCCGGATTGAGATGCGCGCCGGATACTGGCGCGAAGATCAAAATGAGTACGATCAGGATTGCACCTGTCGCGAGCGTGTTGCCAAGCAACGCCAAGGCGACATTTCCGCCGGCAAGTTTTTCCCCCATAATGCCGGAACCGACGACCGCCGCGAGCAGAAAGGCGGTCCCGAGTCCTTCCGCCAGCAGCCGGCGCGCGAGCTTTTCACTCACGCTTTTTCTGCCGCGCGCGTCGCGCCTTCGAGATGGCCGATATTGCGCAGGCGTTGTCTCAGCGAAAGCTTATCGATCGATGCAAGCGGCAGCGCGAGAAACACACTGATACGATTAC
>JBOHJJ010000036.1:0-2926 GCA_050728495.1 Methylovirgula sp. | reverse complement strand
CCGCGCGAGATCGGCTCGCGATGCACCTGCCGAGGCGGCCACGGCTGGATTTCGGCTGGACCGACGCCGCGATAGCGGGCTGGAACCCGAGTTTTAAGCCGGCTTTAACCGCGCATCAGCCTCGATGGTCGCAATGAGCCTGCCCGCCTGAGACCATCTGACACTTGCGAGCCCTTCTAAATTGGGCAAAAACTCTAGATGGGAAACGAAAGTAGGGCTGGTCTTCGGCCGGGCGCGCTCAAACGCTTCTAGGGCATTCTGCGCCGCGAACTGGTTTGATCAATCGCCACAAGGCGCTAGAGCGTCGAGGAACGGGATGGAATATCGAAAATATTTCCAAGACGCGTTGCGCCGTCTTCAAGCCGAGCGGCGCTACCGCGTCTTTGCCGACATCGAACGCGATCCCGCCCATTACCCTTACGCCAAGCGGCATCTTCCGAACGGGACGGTCGAAGACGTCGTCGTCTGGTGTTCGAACGATTACCTCGGCATGGCGCTCAACCCGGAAGTAATCGCCGCCATGTGCGCGGCCGCGAACCGGCATGGGGTCGGGGCCGGCGGCACGCGCAACATCGCCGGCAACAATCATCCTTTGGTGGCGCTCGAAGCCGAGCTCGCCGATCTGCACGGCAAGCAGGATGCGCTTGTCTTCACTTCCGGGTGGATTTCCAATCTCGCCGCCATCGGCACGATCGGCGCGCTGCTGCCCAACTGCCTCATTCTGTCCGACGCCTTCAACCACAACTCGATGATCGAAGGCATCAAGCGCTCCGGCGCGAAAAAGCAGATCTTCCGTCACAACGATCTCGAACATCTCGAAGAGCTGTTGCAAGCGGCGCAGCGCGACGAACCGAAGCTCATCGTCTTCGAGAGCCTTTATTCGATGCACGGCGACATTGCCCCGATCGGCAAGATCGCCGATCTCGCCGAGCGTTATGGCGCCATGACCTATCTCGACGAGGTGCACGCGGTGGGGCTCTACGGGCCGCGCGGCGGCGGTATCGCCGAGCGCGACGGCGTCATGCACCGGATTGACGTGATCGAAGGCACGCTCGCCAAAGGCTTCGGCGCGCTCGGCGGCTATATCGCCGCGGATGCGGCGATCGTCGACGCGGTGCGCTCCTATGCGGCGTCGTTCATCTTCACCACCGCGCTACCGCCGGCCATCGCCGCCGCGGCCGCCGCCGCGGTGCGCCTCCTCAAAGACCGCGAAGACCTGCGCGCCCTGCATCAGCGCCAGGCGTTGCTCACCAAACACGCGCTTTCGGCGGCCGGCCTGCCGGTGATGGCGAACACGTCGCATATCGTGCCGGTGCTGGTCGGCGATGCCGAGCGCTGCAAGCTCGCAACCGACATGCTGCTCGACCGCCACGGCATCTACATCCAGCCGATCAATTATCCGACGGTCGAACGCGGCGCGGAACGGCTGCGCATCACGCCTTCGCCGTTGCATAGCGACGCGCATATCGCGCATCTCGTCGAGGCGCTCACCGACGTTTGGAGGAGCTTGAAACTGCCGCTCGGCCAGGTTTCGAACGTCGTCACCTTCCGCCGCGAGAAGGACGACCGCTGCACCTTCCCCGACTTCAAGAAGGCCGCGGAATAAGCGCCGCGTAGTTTCGAACAACTCCAGAGTTTTGTTCTTTGGGACACGGTTTGCTTCTCGAATGCCGCGACATATTTGCCGCGCGCGGCGGAGTCGATTGCGCAGCGCGGGAATTGTGGTATTTTGCGGATATCTTATGAGAGGGCGGCGGCGTAGGATGAATCTTGAGCCAATCTCGACGATACAGATTCGTCCGCTGCTGGAGCGCTACGGTTTGCGCGCCACGCGGCAACGGCTCGGCCTTGCCAAACTCTTGTTCAGCAAAGGCGACCGGCACGTCACCGCCGACGTGCTCGCCGCCGAGGCGCATGGCGCCCGCATCTTCGCTTCGCTCGCCACCGTCTACAACGTGCTGAACCTCTTTGCCGGCGTCGGGCTGGTGCGCAGCTTCGCGATCGAGGGCGGCAAGACAGTGTTCGACACCAACACGACCAACCATTGCCATTTCTATTTCGAGGACTCGGGCGAGATCCAAGACATCGTCGGCGGCAAATTCGCCGACCAGTTTGCGCCGCCCGAAGGCTACGAGATCGCCAAAGTGGATGTCGTCGTGCGCCTGCAGCGCAAGCGGAATGGCGCAAAGCTCTCGGACGCGCTGCACGACTAATTCAGCGATTTCGCATTCTCAAATTCGACGATGTTCCGCCCGCCTGAGCGCGCGGCCGAGGAGCAGCGCCGCCTTCGCGTTGAGCGCCTTCACTTCGCCGCCAAAGCCGAACCAGCGGCGCGGATTCAAGCGCTCGATCTCGAGGAGATGTTCGGCGACCGCGATCAGCGTCTCGGGACGTGCCGCGGCGAGGCCCGGATAGAGCGTCTCGAGCCGCATTGGGCGGCGCGCATAATCGCGGGCCCGGCATTTCACCATGTACGCGGCTGTGCGGCGCGCCTGCGCGGCGATTGCCTCGGCGGCGTCTTGCAACGGAGGAAGAGCCATGAGGGATCTCTGAAATCGAGATCCCATGCTATCAGGTAATAATACCTATATAAAGGTAATATTACCGTACATAATTTGCCCGTTCGGGCTGACCGATTCGCTTCCATTGATCGGCGCGGACCACTGCCTGGATCGCCGCCGCCCAGGCGATTTGGACGCCGCGGATCGGCGCGGCGTTGTGGCTTTCGAGATCGTAAGTGCCCGCGGCCGCACCGCGCCGTACGCGTTTTAGATAGCGCCGGCCGTCGCGGGTACGCACCGCCGCTTCGCGGCCGACGACGCTCTCGGCGTCCTCGCTCTGCCGCCAGCAAATGACGACGTCGCCCGAATCGTAGCGCGGCCACATGCTCTCGCCTTCGACCTCGAAGGCGATCGAATCCTCCGGA